>JAFMBH010000001.1 GCA_017858735.1 Bacteroidota bacterium | reverse complement strand
AATTTTCTTATAGAAACAAGTTCTGCTACCATCTCCGTAACATTTTGTCCTATTAAATGGGCACCTAAAAGTTCCCCATATTTTTCGTCAAAAATAAGTTTTACAAAGCCACTTTTATCACCTGCAGCAGAGGCTTTACCTGAGGCAGAAAATGGAAATTTACCAATCTTTAGCTTGTAACCTGCCTCTTTGGCCGCTTCTTCTGTCATTCCCACAGAGGCAACTTCGGGTACACAATAGGTACAAGATGGAATGTTTTGGTAATCTATAGGTTCCGGGTGATGTCCTGCCATTTTTTCAACACAGGTGATTCCTTCTGCACTTGCTACGTGGGCTAATGCTGGTCCTCCGGTAATATCTCCAATGGCAAATACGCCTGGTATATTTGTTCTGTAAAATTCATCTACTTTTACTAAGCCCTTTTCAAGGATAATACCTACCTTTTCTAAGCCAATATTTTCAATATTAGGCATTACCCCTGCAGCAGAAAGAACAATATCACAAGCAATTTCAGAAAAGTTTCCAGTTTTTCTATCCTTAACTTTTACTAAAACTTCTTTTCCCTTCGTATCTACTGATTCTACCGACGTGTTTCCAAGAACTTTGATTCCTTTTTTTGAATAGATTTTAGAAATTTCCTTCGATATTTCAGCATCCTCACGTGGTAACATTCCTTGTTCAAGAAATTCAACTAACGTAACTTCCGTACCTATTGTATGATAAAAATAAGCGAATTCAACGCCAATGGCACCCCCGCCAATGACAACCAATCTTTTAGGTTGAGTTGGCAGTGTCATTGCTTTTCGGTATTCAATTACTTTTTCTCCATCTATGGGTACATTAGGCAATGCTTTAGCTCTTCCTCCGGTAGCTAAAATAATATTTTTTGCCTCATAATTTGTAGTCTTTCCACTTGAATCAGTCACACTGACAGTATTGGCTGAAACTAAGCTTCCGTCACCCGTTAAAACGGTGATTTTATTTTTCTTTAATAGAAATTGTATTCCCTTGCTCATACCATCTGCAACCCCTCTTGACCTTTTGATCATTGCGGGAAAATCTGCTTTAGCTTCGCTTAGTTGAATGCCATAGTCTGAAGCATGTTGTACATATTCAAACACCTGGGCACTCTTTAATAAAGCTTTTGTTGGAATACAGCCCCAGTTTAAACAGATACCGCCAAGGTTTTCTCTTTCAACTACGGCTACATTCATGCCAAGTTGTGAAGCTCTGATAGCAGCAACATAGCCGCCCGGACCTGTACCAATGATAATTAAATCGTATTTCATTAATCTGTTTTTGAAAGTTTCTGTTCTTTAAATATTCCACAAATATAAAGACTATACATTAATAATTTTAGTTTCCTTCTATAACATTGTGAACCTTTATAAGATGTGAATGTTTTCTTTTTTTATCATTTCTTAAAAGTCCAAAAATGATCGATCAGGATTTAAAAAATCTGAATGAACCTCTGAAGAAAAATGGAACTAACCATCCTTACCTCGTTGAAGAGAGTATTTGGTTAGATGAACTGGGAGATTCCCACCAAACTACTTCGATAGAAACACCTGTAAATACTGAATTTTTAAATAAAACAGATGCTGAAAAAATGGTGAAAATTCAACACCATTTTAAGGAAATTATGGAAACTTTAGGCATGGATCTTTCAGATGATTCTCTTAAAGGTACGCCAGGTAGGGTAGCAAAGATGTTTGTTAAGGAATTATTCAATGGTTTAAATCCTAAAAACATGCCTAAGATTTCTCTTTTTGAGAATAAATTTGGCTACAAAGAGGTTTTGCTTGAGAAAAACATTACTGTTCAGTCTTTTTGTGAACATCATTTTCTACCCATTATTGGGAAAGCCCATATCGCTTACAAACCTGGGGATAAAGTCATCGGTTTATCTAAGTTAAATAGAATTGTCGATTATTATAGCAGACGTCCTCAGGTTCAGGAAAGACTCACCAGGCAAATTGCAGAAACGCTAAGGGAAGTTCTTGAGACTGACAGTGTGGCAGTTTATATTGAAGCAGTTCATTTTTGTGTGCAGGCAAGAGGAATAGAACATCAGGGTTGTACCACCGTAACTACAGACCTGGGTGGTGATTTCAAGAAAGAAAATGTAAGACACGCTTTCTACCAATCTATTCAAACAAAAATTTAAATGGAAACTTTATTAAATAAAATTGTTCTTGTCGTTGGTGGAACGGGTGGTATTGGGGCAGAAACATGTAAACTTCTGCACCAATCCGGTTCAAAAGTTTATGTTACCGGAAGAAATGCCGAAAGTCTTAATACCATTTGTAACTCAATAGGTATTCCTGTTAATAATAGATTTGTTATTGATCTTAAAAACACAGATAGTATCCATCTCATGGTTGAAGAGATTCATTCTATGACAGGTGCTCCAATAGATATACTCATCAATGCAGCGGGTATTGGTATCATTAAATCATTTGAATCATTAAGTATTCAAGATTTTAAAGATTCACTTGATGTGAATCTTGTGGGGGCTTTTAGTTTGATTCAAGCAGTGCTGCCAAAAATGAAAGAGCAAAAGAAAGGTCTTATTATAAACATCCCCGGTGTTCTGGGTAAAACACCTATGGCAGGTGCCGCCGCTTATGCAGCGTCAAAATATGGCTTAAATGGTATGTTAAAGTCTCTTAGAGAGGAACTAAAAAGAACAGAAATAAGGATTACTAATATCTATATGGGTGGTGTTGATTCTCCATTTTGGGATAATATAGACCTGAAAGTTCAACGTGATAAGATGATTGCAGTAAAAGAAGCAGCAAAATCCATTTGGTTTCTTTGTCAACAGCCTACTTCTGCAGTAGTTTCTGAAATGGTTATTCAACCATTTAATCACCAAGCTATTTAATTTGGTATTCGTAATGTTAAGATTAAGGTTTTTTGGTCTCTTTCTAGCCATTAACCTTAATCTTAATTTGTTGTACGCCGCAAATTTTATTCCTTTTTACTCAGTAAATATCGATTCTTTTCCGTCGGTACTTTTAGACTCCTTTCATCTATATCGTAACGAGCTATTGGATATTAGTCTTTCTCCAATTTCTAATGTTCCCCTTTTTAATCCAATAGACGGTTTTTTGTTGCAAACTGGCTTTACAACCAGGTTTAATTATGATAAACCGGTTGAGTTTTCATTTAAACCAAGGTACGCAATTCAAAGTAAAGCGTTATATGCTGTTGCTGAATTATCAGCTTTTATTTATAAAGATAATTTTAAGTCAACCCAGCTCTTATTTTCAGGGGGGAATTTTTTAACACAGGTTAATCAACCATTTATAAAAAATGAACAAATTATCGCTATCATAAATGTTTTGGACGGAGTAAATCCGTTGTTGTTTATTGAAAAGAAATTTTTTAAGATTCAAATAGTTCAATCCCTCCATTCCAAATTAAAATTATCTGTAGCCTCAGAATTTACGGATAGAAATTATATTGAAAATTATTCTTTCCAGCGTTTGAATTTTAGCCCCAATGAGCCTTATGAACCATTTAATTCGAAAGATAAGGCGTTTATCAATTCCTTTTCATTGTCATATTTACCTTTTTTTACAATAACTTATAAGAAGGGATTGGCTGGTTTTATGAAAAGTGAGTCTAATTTCGATTATTTGGAATGGGCTTTATCTCAATCATTTAATGTAAAAAAGTGGGGACGAATAGATGTTAATTTCATATCAGGTAAATTTTTACAACAAGAATTTCTTCATTTTAATGATTATTATCATTTCCCAACAGGGAAAACACTGAAAACGAGTCATCCTGTTATCTCTACTTTTAGATTTTTACCTTATTATGAATTTAGCACGAATAATTATTATCATCGAATGCATGTTCAAGCACAAATGAATAATTTTTTATTGAGTAAATTAACCATATTGAAAAAATCGAATATACTAGAAAACCTGTTCATTAATATTGCCGTTACTGATAAACTAAAACCTTTTTTAGAAATGGGTTACGCTTTAGATAATATTTTTAAGATTTTCCGATTAGAAATAGTTGCCGGAAGACTTGAAGGAAAATGGTTAGGACCCCGAATTATATTAGGACCTACTTCTTTGTAATTTATCTGCAATAAAATTTTCTAGCTCAAAGGGAGTATGGTCATCTTGCCATTGTAAGTATGTATATTCTGCCTGCTCGTAGAATTTTTCCCTTTCACTAATTTTCATTGATATGAAATGTCTAAGGTCGTCATCTGACATACTGCTTATTAAGGGTCTTCCTGTTTTTTGATTATTTAGTCTTTTAAATAATAATTCCTCTGATGTTTTTAGGTAAATGGATATTCCATGGTCTTTTATCCATTTCATATTATCATGGAAACATGGGGTACCTCCTCCACAGGATATGATGTATTGACTAAAATTAGCTGTTTTTCTTAAAAGGTTTGCTTCTTGTTCCCTAAATCCTTCTTCGCCGATGCTACTAAAAATTTGTGGAATACTTAATTGTACAGAATCTTCAATGAATTGATCAAGATCTAAAAAATTCAAATTAAACTTTTGGGATAACCATTTACCTAGGTAAGATTTTCCAGACCCCATAAATCCTAAAAGGTAAATATTTTTCATAAATATAGAGGAATATAAGTAGGATTATGTATGGCATTTACCGCTTGAATCAGTCCTGCATGAGAATATGTTTGTGGGAAATTCCCCCATTGACTGCCTGTTTTACCGTGAACGTCCTCACTAAATAAATTTAAGTGGTTGCCATAATTTAAAATTTTAGTCAAATTAGAAATGGCCTTGTCTTTATTATCCATAATAGCTAAAGCCTCGATGTACCAAAAGGCACATATTAAAAAGGTAGCGTCAGGGGCACCAAAATCGTCCTGGTGTATATATCTATAAAAAAGTCCATTTTCTGAAGATAATGACTTCTCCAAAGTTGAAAGTAATCGTTTTGCTTTTGGATCATCTGGTTTCAAGTAATGCATGGTAATTAGCTGAAGTAAACTGGCATCCATATTTTTATTTCCTATGGCTTGATAGTAAAGCCCTGTTTCTTCGTCATAACAATTTTCTATTTTTTCGATGGCCTTTGGCAAATTTTTAGTAGCTAAATCTTGTATATTTTTATCATTAAATAAAGCAGCTATTTTTAGAGCAGATTTACATCCCGCCCAATGAAACAAATAGGTGTAACAGTGAAACTGTTTTAAACCCCTGAATTCCCATAAGCCGTTGTCTGGTTCGTCCATTGTTTTTTTCATCATATTCAACATATTAAATATGATGGGTAGATATTTTTTTCTAAGGTCAAAAGCAATTTTGTCATTAGTAAAGTAGGGGAGAAGTGTAGTAATTACCTGGCCATATATATCATTTTGTGTATGTTCAAATGCTTGGTTACCAATTCTTACTGGCTTTTCATTTAAATAACCAGGTAAATTTAATTCAAATTCGTTAGGATCTCTATCTAAGGAAATGGGATGTAAAGGCGGCCATCTTTCCTTATATTTTTCATTGATGAGAGCTAGAAATTGGGTATAATTAATTATTACCTCCTTATTATTTAAAAGGTCAAATGCTAATAGAGTATAATAACTATCTCTCATCCAGCAGAATCGATAATCCCAATTTCGTGTAGAACCAAGAAATTCTGGTAAAGAGGTAGTTGCAGCAGCTATAGTTGCACCTGTATTAAATACATGTAGATTTAAAGCTAAGGCTGAACGGATTACTTCATTATTGAATAAAGGTGGAATAGCTAAATTTTTAACCCATGTTTCCCAGTAATCCTTTGTCTTGAATAAAAGTGTTTCTGCTTCATATTTTATATCATACCACGTATGATTTTCATTTGTCATAATCAGATAAATAGGCTCATTTAAAATAAAATAAGCGGATAGATTACTTAAAATGTCATTTTTTGAACTGTAAATAAATAGATCTTCTTTCAACAGATTAAAATGTATGCAATCTTCTTTTATGTTGGAGCTACACTGATGTCCGCCATAATTATAAGTAGGCGAACACTCAATTTTAATTAAATTAGTTCCTTGTTTTGGGATGATTTTTCTTATAAAAATATGAGGTCTAATTAGATCTGATGGGCTATAATATATTGGAGCGAAATCATTTATTTCGAATCTACCATCGTTGGTTTCTATAGTAGTTATTAAAATATTTGTGTCATTAAGGTATTTCTGAGAGGTAGAAATAATTTCAGATTGCGGTTGAATTTGGAAATTACCACCATTATTTTTATCCAGAAGATTCCCAAAAAGAAAGCTGCTATCAAAATGAGGCCAACAAAGCCAGGAAACATTTCCAAAATCATTTATGAGTGCTAACCAGGAACCATTTCCAATAATTCCCATAGCATATTTATGAATCATAGTAAGGATTTATCCCCAAAGATTATAAAAAAATATAGTAATTAATAAGGAACTTAAATTCATTGTTACAAAATCCTTATTTTTGCCAAATTAAATAAAAGGAATGAGTAAAATTTGGTTGTATTTTTCTTTGTTATTGGTTTTATCTATAGTTGGATGCCATGAAAATGATGAAAATGAGAATAGTAGAAAAAGGGTGGAAGAAATAAGGTTAGGTAGGGAACTAACTCCCTCTGAAATTATTAGGAATCCATTGGGTGAACAAGGATTAGATACTTCAAAAGTGGCGAAAATAGCTTTTGAAAAGACCATTATTTCATTCGGCAACATAAAAGAAGGCGAAATTGTTGAAAAAGTATATCGATTTATGAATACAGGAAGATATCCACTTTATATATTAGATGTTTATGGTACTTGTGGTTGTACGGTGCCTGTATGGCCTGAAAATATGATTGAACCAGGTAGGGGAGGGTTGATAAAGGTTAAATTTAATAGTGAGGGTAAGATAAATGAGCAGGAAAAGCTAATTACAGTGGTAGCCAATACATTTCCTGTGGAAACATTACTATATTTAGAGGGAATTGTCACATCAAAAAACTAAATTATAAATCATAAAGCTATGTTTTTTTTACTACAAGCCAGCGCAACAGGTTCATCCTCATGGATTAACCTTATTTTCATTGTTTCTATGTTTCTTGTATTTTGGTTGTTAATGATACGACCACAAGCAAAACGTCAGAAGGAACAAAAATTATTTCAAGAAAGCTTAGACAAGAACAAAGATGTAGTAACAAGTAGTGGAATACTTGGTAGAATATCTAAGATTGAAGACACTATTGTAACTTTAGAAGTTTCACCTAAGGTTTATATTCGCGTCACTAAGAATGCCATTTCGAAGGAACTTACAGAAAACATTAACGCAACGATAGAAAGTTAATATTTTTTAAAAAGCAAAGAATCCTTCGGAGAGATTAAATTCCGGAGGATTTTTTGCAGTAATTTTTGCAGATAATTTACATTATGTTAAGTAGTATTCTCTTAACCGACATACTATTTAGAACAATCGTTGAATGAATCTTTTATTCTGTGTAATAATTCTTGCTGTACCTGAAAGCTCCTTTTTTGTTGAAACTTTATATCCAGTGGTTGTTACCAATCCTTTACTAAAATAAACAGTTACCGGGGAGACTAACTTTTCATTATCTTCTAAAGCTATACTTGAGCTTGTTGCCACTTTACCTTGAATTATTCCATATTTTGACGACGGATAACTATTTAACCTGACTAATACCGTTTGATTCTTTCTGATGTTGCCACTTTCAGTAAATGGTATATTCATAATCCCTTTCATTTTATTTGATTGCGGTGGAATAACCATCAATAAGGGTTCGTCTTTGTTAACATATTGACCAGATTTGAGAAATTTATTCGTAACCTGGACGGTTCCATCTAAGGGTGAAATAATCAAATGTAATGAAATCCATTCGGAAACATTAGATTTTAGCTGCACCAATGCGGCATTCATTTCTATCAGAGCGACCTCCCTACCCTTCTCACTGCCCAATTTTAAATTAACTAAATCTGATTTTAAATTGCTGATTTTAAATTGTTTATCTTTTATTTCAGCTTCTGTTGCGTTTAAATTAGTAACAAGAACGGTTAATTTATCTTTTGTTTTGTTTAATTCAGTTTGAGATAATTTATCCATTTTTACCATGGCTTCCTCATTTTTCATCTGGATTTGTGTATTCTCAATCTGAACAGCTAAATTTTCTTTAAGATTTAATGAATATTGTATGCCATTTTCTAAAGAAATGATTTGCTTTTGTTTATCTGTTTTATTTGCTATTTCTACTCCTCCATTTTCTTTTAAATTGTATTGTTTTTGTTTATCAAGAAATTGTAACAAATATTTTTGCAATGCTCCAATATTATAATTTTCTGTTAAAGTTAAGGATAAAATAGATACAGGATTCGCAGGTTTAACTTGTATTAATTTTTCATAAAGAGAAAGTACATCCAAATAATCAGCCTCGGAATTATAAGAGATTAATAACTGTCCTTTTTTAACCCATTGATTATGCCTGGTATGCAACTCATTTAAAAATCCTGATTTTGGAGATATAAGTTTTGTTGGTGGGTCATTGAATGATACAATAATTTCACTTTCAACTACATCGGGGTATTGAATCCAATAGGACAACCAAATTAAAAGAACGATAACTATTAAAAAAATTAAAGTACCAAATCTTAGGATCCATCCTGGAGGAGTTCCTAAAATTTCTTGAATTTCTTCATTCCGAACGTCTATATTATTGTCTTTTTTCATTTAAAATCCTAGTTCCAAAGTATTTTTAACTAATTGATAATAGGCACCTCTTACAAATGTTAGTTCTTCATGAGATCCGCATTCAATCATTTCACCATCTTCCATAACAACTATTTGGTCTGCTTTTAAGACGGTACTTAAACGATGTGAAACGATAATAATGGTTTTATTTTTAAAGGCAGCCTTTATATTTTCCAAAATCAACATTTCATTGTAGGTATCAAGAGATGAAGTAGCCTCATCAAAGAAAAGAATATCAGGTTCTTTATAAACAGCTCTTGCAATAAGAATTCTTTGCTTCTGTCCTTGACTTAGGCCCTGTCCCTCGGGACCAATGATGGTATTATAACCTTGAGGTAAATTCTCAATATAAGTTTGTAAATTAGCTAACCTGGCAGAAAACTGGAGTTTGTTCTTATCAATAATTTCTTCGCCCAGAGCAATATTTTTTGCAATGCTATCACTAAAAAGATGACCATCCTGCATAACTACGCCAATGCTATTGCGCCACACTCTGGGATTAATAGAAAATAAATTCAATGCACCTATTCTTATAATACCTTCGGTTGGTTTATAAAGATTTAGTAAAATTTTTAATAAAGTAGTTTTTCCACTTCCACTTGGACCAAGAATGGCTGTTATCTTACCTTTAGGAATGACCAGGTTAATATTCCTGATATTTGGCGTAGCATTGACTCCAGAATAACTGAAATTTACATTCTCCAAAGTGATATTTCCTTCATAAGGGAGCGTATTATTATTTCCCTCATTAATTGTTTCGTTATCTTTTATGTGTATTTCACCAATTCTTTCCAGGCTGATTTTAGCATCTTGCATGGATTTTAAAAATTCTGTCAATTGATTAATTTGTGTATTCAGTTGGCCTATTATATACTGAATAGCTACTAACATACCTAAAGTCAATGTTGCATTTAAAACACCCTGAGCAACTAGGTAAATAATCAATAGATTCTTAGTTTCATTAAAAAACAAGGCCCCTGCCCTTTGCACTTGTTCTAATTTTAGATTTTCTGCTTCTGTATTGAATAATTTTGCTTGAATTTTTTCCCAGGACCATCTTTTCAATTTTTCAGCATTAAATAACTTGATATCCTGCATCCCGGTAATCATTTCATTAATACTGTTTTGATTATCGCTGTTATATTCAAATCTTTTTATGTCAAGGCTTTTTCTCCATTTCATGAAACCTAAAACCCAAACAATATTTAATAATGATCCAATGATAAAAATGGTAAAAATAGCTTTATTCCAAAACAAAAGAACCACTCCAAAAGCAAGGAGATTTAGCAATGAAAAGATAGAAATTAAAGAAGTAGAACTTAAAAACTTTTGTACTCTTTCGTGGTCATTAAACCGCTGAATTAAATCTCCTGGTAATTTGGTATCAAAAAACCTAAATGGAAGTTTTGTTAATTTTATAAGAAAATCAGATAATAAACTGATATTCACTCTACTTCCAACATGTAATATATTCCAGTTTCTAATAAATTCAACAGAAATCTGACTTATAAATAGAATAAGTTGAGCGATAAGAACTAATGAAATAAATGATAAATCGTTATTATTGATACCTATATCTACTATACTTTTTATAAAAAATGGGAAAAGGAGTTGGAGAGTACTGCCTAAAAATAATCCAATTATAATCTGAAAAATAAGTGCTTTGTACTGATAAAAATAATGTAGCACATACTGCCAGCTACCTTTTTGAGGTTCTTTTCCATTGAATGTATAAAAATTTGGCGTACTCTGGCAGATTAAAACGATGCCTTCATTCTCTGATGTTGCATCTGCCCCAATCCATTTGGTCAGAAATTCGTCATTATTTAGTTTATATTTTCCTTTTGCCGGGTCTGCAATCCACACCTTCGTTGAATCCTGGTGATATACTACAACAAAATGATTACTTCCCCAGTTTATTATACAAGGTTTAGGTATAACATCTTGTAATTGAATAATATCTGCTTCGACAGCTAAGGTTTTAAGACCTATTAATTCAGCAGCTTCACTGAGATCTAAAAGTGAAACACCATCTTTTCCTGTGTTACTAATCTCCCTTAAATACGCTAATGAATAGTAACGTCCATAAAATCTTGCAATCATGCGCAAGCAAGTTGATCCGCAATCCATTGCCTCAAGTTGTGGATAGAATGGAAACCGTTTCGGCATGATACTATAACTCGTTTTTATTTAACCAATTACAAATATAATTAAATATTTCTATTTGTTCCGGTTCATTATGTAACTCGTGGAAAAGTCCTTCTGCGCCGTAATAATCAATACCTGTTCTTGAAGCAAAAGCCTTACTTGCGGAGGCATCCGTTACTTTATCACCCAGCCCATGAATGATTAAAATTTTATCACTTATTTGCTTACTATATTTATCTAATATTTCCGCCCGTTGAAAAAGGATATTAGCCGCCGAAAGGGTAATTTTATTATGAACTAAAGGATCATTTATATAACGATCAACGACTAATTTATCTCTGGACAACCAATTTGGATCTAATTCATTCCCCTGACTTAATGCTGGAAGCATACCACTAAGCCATTTCATCAAAGATATTTTCCATGGTGGTGGAACCAGTTTTAATTTAATCCAGGGGGCTGATACGATGACATAATCTACAGATTTTTCTTGTTCAATAATCCAATGAAGAACAATATTTCCTCCTAAGCTATGTCCATATAACAGAAGGGGTAAATTATCAGCTCGTTCATCAAGTATTTTCTTTAATGCCTTAATTTCATTTAAATAAAGGTCGTAATTAGCTATATGTCCTCTCGCCCCCGGACTGTTTCCATGTCCATAATGATCTACGCCGTAAACATTTATTTGTTGATCATTAAATAATTTAGCCCAATGATCGTACCTTCCGATGTGTTCTCCGGCACCATGAACAAGCATTAAATTTGCTTTTGGCTTATCTACTTCCCATTTTAAGCCAGATAAGGTAATTTCGTTTGACAGAGGTAAGTTGAATTTTTCCATTTTTATCGTAATATAAGAAAGAGTATAGAACTAAAATTTATTAGCTTCGTTAAATTATTAAATTTAGTCTAAAAAATGCGTATTATATTCATGGGTACTCCGGCATTTGCTGTCCCTACCCTTTTAAAACTCATTGATTCAGGTTTTACTATCCCGGCGGTTATCACTGCACCAGATAAACTGGGTGGAAGAGGGAAAAAGGAATGGTTGATTTCAGCCGTTAAGGAAGCAGCTTTATCTTTGAATATTCCGGTTTTACAGCCTGCAAATCTCAAAAGTGAAATTTTTTTAAATTCCATAAAAGAATTAAAACCAGATCTGTTTATTGTAGTAGCTTTTAGGATGCTTCCTGAAGTACTTTGGAGTCTACCACATCTGGGGACTATCAATCTACATGCTTCTCTGTTACCCGATTATCGGGGTGCCGCACCCATTAACTGGGCCATAATAAATGGGGAAACTACTACGGGCGTAACTACTTTTTTTATAAGAAAAGATATTGATACAGGTCCTGTTATTCTATCTAAATCCATAGATATTTTACCTGAAGATAATGCCGGTTCTTTACACGATCATTTAATGTTGTTAGGAGCAAATCTTGTGATTGATTCTTTAAAAATTATCCTTGATTCTTCCTTTGTCGCTATTCCTCAAGGAAAGGGTTCCATTAAAATGGCTCCTAAATTACAGCATGAAACAGGCAGAATAGATCTATCAAAAACAACATCTGAAGTAATTAATTTAATCCGTGGATTAAGCCCCTTTCCTGGGGCATGGTTACCATCAAAATTGGGGGAAATAAAAATTTTGGCTGCTCATGTGGAGGAATCCAGGTTAGATTTTAAAGATAAGTCCTATCTTAGTGATAACAAGACATATATTTATTTAAGCACGGGTGATCATTATATTTCTCTCGACAAGATTCAAATTCCTGGTAAAAAGTCAATAGATGTGAAATCGTATCTTAATGGCAATAAAGCGGATAACTGGTTCTAAATAATTTTTTATGGTTCATATTATTGATTTAAAATTTCAAGGCTCCACTGAGTCTATTGCTGCATTTATTTTGGAATCTGACATAGGGCCAATTTTATTTGAAGCCGGACCTTATTCAACCTTTCATACACTCAAAATTGAAATAG
This sequence comes from Bacteroidota bacterium, assembly GCA_017858735.1. Lineage (GTDB taxonomy): Bacteria > Bacteroidota > Bacteroidia > Chitinophagales > Saprospiraceae > BJGN01. The sequence continues at coordinate 207,409 of JAFMBH010000001.1, read as the reverse complement.
AGAAAATAGGTTATGCCATTTCTGACATAAAGCATGTTTTTATATCTCATATTCATTTTGATCATGCTGGTGCTGCCTGGAAATTTGCAGAACATGGAGCTAACATTTATGTTCATCCAGCGGGTTTGCCCCATTTAAATAATCCTGAAAAATTATGGGGATCAGCCGTCAGAATTTATGGTGCGGCAATGGAGAAATTATGGGGCGTTATGGAACCTATCTCATTAGATAATCTTGTCCCCCTGATGCATTTAGAGAATATACAATTAGGGGAATTTGAAATTAAAGCACTTCATACACCGGGGCATGCCATTCATCATATTGCTTTTTCCGTGAATGATATGGTTTTTGGAGGTGATGTTGCAGGAGTTTGTATAGGAGATGGTCCCGTAGTTCCACCTTGTCCCCCTCCTGATATTCATATTGAAGATTGGTGTTCGTCTATTGAGTTAATTAAAAAGCTTAATCCTAAATTTCTTTATCTAACTCATTTTGGCTTAGTGAAAAAGCCCGTTCAAGATCATCTGAATATCCTCGAAAATACTTTGTTGAAGTATGCAGAATGGGTTTTGAAGGAAATGGAAACTCATTCGGATATAAGTATAATTATAGATTCCTTCCAGAGTATGGTCGAAAAATTATGGCTGGAAAATAAAATGGACGAACAGATTATTATGAGATATAGTTTAGCAAACCCAAGTTTTATGACGGTAAGCGGACTTATTAGATATTGGACAAAAGTAAAAGGGGTTAAATGGAATTAATTAACAGGTAGCCACTCTTTTATGATTTCAATTGATTTTTTAATTATTTTTTGATCAATAAAATCAACTGATTTAGATAGATTATTTTCTTTGTCCTCCACTTTCAAAGTTAAATCTAACTTGTTTTTAAGATTCGTTTTATCCAGATATGGTTTATTTTCATGCAAATACCAATAACTGAAGCTACTTAATATGATTAGTGTTATCAACAACCAGGTTTCACCATTAAACTCCTTTTTCATCTTAGAAAGCTTTATTTTACACAAATATACAACCAAAGACTATGTAATTTCTAAAAAGGTTGCAAGATTACCGAGAAATATTATTGAGTAATGCTTTTGTTACGTTATTTTGGGGGTTACTCCTCAGATCTTCTGTTTTTCCTGATTCTACTATAGAACCTGAAGACAAAACATAGATAAAGCTACATACGGCCATTACCATTTCTATATCGTGGGAGATAAAAAGCATGGAAATATTTGTTTTACTTCGAATTTTATTAAGTAAATTCACAATAGATACTTGTCTTTCAATATCCAAACTTGCCAGAGATTCATCCAAAATCAATAAATCTGGATTTACACAAATAGCTCTGGCGATGGCTATGCGCTGTTGTTCACCACCAGAACATTCATGAGGGAACTTGTTTAAAAATGATTCGTTTAAACCTACTAAATCTAGGGTTTCTATTAAATGCTGTCTTATTAACAATTTTTTATTATTTAGAGGCTTAAGGGAGGAAATCAAGGTGTCGACTACGCGAAATTTAGGATTTAAGGAGAATAAAGGATTCTGAAAAATCATTTGCACTTTATCCTGTTGATTATTGAAAACAATATTTCCCTCATAATGAGGAATTAAACGGCATATTGTTTTAGCCAAAGTGCTTTTTCCAGAACCAGAAATTCCTATGATTCCTACGCTCTCTCCTTTTTTGATAGTAAGGGAAATATTAGACAAGGCAGTAAAAAAAGTAGGACGAAGCCAACCTTTTTTAAATTGTACAGTCAAATTATTAATGTTTAATAAATTTTCTTTATTATCACCCACTTTAACTAGCTCCGTGGGTTTTAATTGATTTGGAGTGACATAATCAACTCTTTTTCCTTCATTTAAAAAAATGAGTTTATTTGTCCATGTTGAAATTAGATGAACATCGTGGCTTATAATTAATACGCTGGCCTGAATACTGTCAGCCAAAGTAAAAAGTAATGATAGTACTTGATGCTGGAGGATTGGATCTAGGGCTGTGGTGGGTTCATCAGCTAATATTAAGGACGGCTTTCGAATTAAGGCCATCGCTATCGTTATTCGTTGTAATTGACCACCTGATAATTCATGTGGATATGAATCAAAAATTCTTTTTCCATCACTAAGACCTACTTTATTAAGCCATTCTATACATTGGCCGTATTTTTCCTTTTTTGTAGATAATTTACTAACTAAATCTACCGATTCTAATAATTGATTTCCACAAGTTATAAGAGGATTAAGGTTTAATTGAGCGTTTTGTGGAATAAAAGAGACTAAATGATTATGTTCATCTCTGTGAAAACGAATAGGATTATTTTTTGAAATAAATAGGTTTTCTGGCAGTATATCCAGTATAGCTTTCATGGTTATGCTTTTTCCAGAACCAGAATGTCCAATAAGTCCTATTCTTTCATTTTTGGAAATGGTGAAAGACAATTGGTCTAAAAGAGGTATATCTTCTTTTCCAATTTTATGGTATATAGATAAATTATCGATAGTTAAAATGGGGGAAACTGCGTCATCTTTCACATTAAGCCATATATTTATTCGATGATTATTTTACCATGCTTAAAAATGACATTAACTGATTTCTTCTGAGTAAGCATTTCGTTAAATTCAATACCAAAAAAAGCCGATCTCCATCCACTTGAAAAATTAACATGTAAATCGTCATTTTGTCTCATAAGCTTTAACATGTTTTTAGGAAAAGCAATGGAGGCTGAAATACCATTTTCCATACAGTAATATTTGATAACTCCATAAATTAAATCTATGATAGCCTCCTCTCTTAAATCCTCTTCGGGTTCTTTCCCAATGTTGGAAAGAATTAAAATTTCGTTTTCCTTAGGCTTTTCCTTATAGAAATCATCAAATAATTTCCAATATTCATTAGAGATATTAATAGGAAACCTTCTATTATCCTTAAAAAAGTTTTTACCAGATTTTATACCTTTAACCAGCGTATGAATATATTTTGCCGGTATAATCATATCTTTATTTACATTTCTTTCTTTCGCTATATTTTCCCGCCAAACCATTAATCTGAGATAAAATATTCTTTCATTGTGAGAAAGAGAATAAATTATAGGATTGCTTACCACCTCGTTTTCAACCAATTTAGCATAAGTACTGACTAGTTCAAGTTGCTTAAATTCTTCTTGTGCCCAAGTTATTCTGCCATTTTTTGTTAACCTCTCAGTCATTCTTTCATATAGCTCGATGAGAGGTAAAACATCATCTAATGCATATTGCAACTGATCTCTTGTCAATGGTCTGTTATCCCATTGAGTCACTGTATGAGATTTGTCTAAATGATAATTAAATTCAGTTTCTACTAATTTTTTAAAGGAAATAGGATATTTGAAATCTAAAAAAGCAGACGCAATTTGAGTATCAAAGATATTTTTGGGTAGGATACCAAAATTTTGATAGAAACCCCGATAATCATTATCTCCAGCATGGGTAATTTTTAGAATATCTGGATTTTCCACTATCCGAAGGAAAGGAGTTAAATCTGATATTGCCAGTGGATCAATAATATAATTTCCGACATCAGATGATGTTTGAATCAGGCAAATTAAAGGTTTATACCTTTTTTCACCAACAAATTCAGTATCTATGCCTATTTGTTTTACCTGCTGGTGGGCATTAGCAAATGACTTTAAATCGTTGTCATTCTCTATTAGAATGAAATTATTATTTTCTTTCACGTTTGGCTTTAGCACAATTTTTAATAATTTAGTAAAGATACACATGAAAATGTGTTTACTAAACTAACTCCTAAAAATTATCGTTAGTTAATAATTATGAAGTCAATTATAACCCTTCTTAAGGTACAATTTGTCCATTTTAAAGATATCGCAAAAGCATGGATAAAGCTAAAATGGGGTAACTCTTATTATAGATATGCTGCTTTGGCCTTTTTATTTTTTATCCTTTTAGGTTTTTCGCTTCCTATCTTATTTAGAAAACCTTTGGCGCTTCGAGTTATTAACTCTATAGATATTGACATTATTGAACAAGTTAATTTCTCCGGTGTCGATTTTTCCTTGTTTAGGTCTTTTCCATTTCTAAACGTGAGATTTTCAAATTTTACTACGCTTGGTAGTAAAGCTTTAGGGAATTCAGAATTGTTAAGGGTTAAATATATTGATATTGCCGTAGATATATGGTCAGTTATTGATAATTCAAGACCTATTTATATTAGATCTATTAGATTCTATGAACCGAAACTGACCATTCTTATTTCATCATCCGGGCAAAAAAATTACGAAGTTCCTCTTGCTGACGAATTTATTGAATCAGGGGATAGTTTATCTAATGACAAGGTGAATTTTAATCTCGCCTTGCAATCAATAGAAATCATCAATGGTGTCTTATTTTTAGAAGACGAAAATGCTAAAGTTAATATTAAAGCAGATGGTATATCTCATAAAGGCTCAGGAGATTTGAGTACTGGTTTTTATAATTTAAAGACTAAAACCAGGGCTAGGGAGGTAAGTATGTCAATAGGTTCATCAAAAATAATGGATAAAGCAAAATTATCATTTGATGTAGATTTTAATATTGATAACTTAAACAAAATATATATTATTAAGGAAAATGATATTAAGATTAATCAACTTTCCCTGCAAATTAAGGGATTAATAAAGAAAAATCTATCGAATTATTATTACGATTTAAATCTCTATGCACCTGATAACGAATTCAGTGAGTTAGTTCAATTACTACCTTCTCTGGAGAAAACTTCCTTTAGTCAGTTAAAACAAATTAAGGGAGATTTTAATCTTGGTTTGAATATTGAAGGCCCATTTCAAGTTTCACCAAGAACCTATCCTAGCTTTAATGGTTTTCTACAAATTAATAACGGAAGTATTTTAGATTACTTTAATGATGAAGGAATTTCAGATATTCAATCCTATTTGTCAATTTGTAATGATTCAAATGATCTGAAAAACCTTGAAATACATATTCCAAAAATGGAGGCTTGTGTAGAAGGGAAAGATTTTAAATTAGCCCTTTATCTAAAAAATCCTTTTTTAGATCCTTATGTAAATGGGTTTGTTCAGGGGGAATTAAATCTAAACTCTCTGCAAAAGTATCTACCTTTTTTTTCTGGGAACGATTTAAAAGGTTTACTTACAGCAAATTTTTTTATGCAAGGCAAAATGTCTGATATTGAAAATAAAATGTATGAAAATGTAAGAATGAATGGAGTATTGGGGTTGCAGGACTTTAAATGGACAGAATCAAATAAATGGGTATCCATCAAAACTTTAAGTGCTGTTTTAACAAAAGAAGGTCTGACATTGCCTTTAATTAATGGCAACTATAATGGTAATCCTTTGAGTATTTCTGGAAATATTTCCAATATCCTGGCTATTTTTAGTCCGTTAAAAACCCTGAAAGGTTCTTTTAATGTATCTGCTGAAAAAACAAATATTGATTATTGGATAGTGCCTAGCGATTTACAAAAGGAAAAATTAACATTAAAACAGAATAATTATTCTAAAGACGCTCAAAAAGTAACAGAAATAAGGTCTCCCAAGATTATTCCTTATGATGTGAATATAAATTTCAAAACTTCAAGGCTTTTGTATAATGGCACATCTTTTGACTTTTTTAACTTAAATGGAAATTATAAGCTTAATAGCCTGTTAATTAAAAATTTACGTTTTAAATATCAGAATATAAACCTAATTACAAAAGGCAATCTAAATAATTTAGATAATTATTTATTTGAAAACGGCATTTTGAGAGGTACATTGAATATTTGGGCATCCCAGTTTCCATTTATCCTTCCCTCATCAGATTTATTAGCGCAAAGTACCTCAAAGGTCTTAACAGATGATAAAAAACCTGGTTTAATCAATAAAACCATTCCTATAATAGGAAAAAAAACGGTTCGCCCAATGAAATCACTTATACCTGACAGAGTAGAATTGGCTGGAAAAGTATTAGTGGATAGTATCAAAAGTGAGGATCAGATTTTTAATAATATTGCCTTTCAGGTAAGGTTGAAAAAGGATTTTATAGAATTAAAAAGTGGCATAGCCTATCATAAAAATATGCCTGTTTATTGGCAAGGTAGTTTGAATAAGCAAAATAATTTTGTCGTTAAATTTGATTTTACCAAGTTTCAAATGGATCTCTTTTCTTTGCCCAGGCAATCTCCACTTCAAATTTTTAATTTCACCCCGTCAGATAAAAGGAATAAACCAGCTGGCTTAAAATTGACAGGTAATATTGGTAATTATCCTGACTATACTTTTTCATCTTTGAAGTATTTGTTTTTTTTTAATATGAATGGCATTATCGGGGGAACTCAAATTAAACCTTTTTATGGTTTTAATGCTAAAGAAAAGGAAAATGTCAAAAATGATTTAAATTGGTGGATAAGTTATGTAGATAAAAAATTTATATTCTGGCCTATTTTTCTTTCTTTTAAAGATATACCATTTTATTTTACCGGCTTTCAGCGTGGCGATAAGGATTGTTATTTTAAGATAAAAGGATTAATTCCACTGTCTTATTTTAAAATGGAAGAACTTTCTACTTCAAACAATCTAAATAATTTCCCCAACGGGATAGAAGTAACTATTGATATAGAAGATTGTATATCAAAGAATTTTAGTATGTCCCTGCAAATTCAAAATAACTTAAATGAAACTTTAAAACTTAAATTAGAGAAATATTTAAGATACGAGTTAAATAAAGAGTTGAGAAGGATATATTCTGAAGACAAGTTTAAAAATGCGCCAAAGAAATCATCAAGGGAAAAGTATAATTATCTTCCTTCTGTATATCATACTAACAATCAAACACTTTGGTCTGAATTTTACAAACTGAATGATAGTTTGCAACTATCGTTCAAGACGATGAAACCATTTTTGAAATAAAATGTCAACCTACTACAGACTCTTGAATTTGATATTCTCTTAAATCAACGGCTGCAATTCCAGATACTCCCTGTTCCTCCATATAAACACCATAAATGGTTTGTACGGAAGCCATAGTTAGTTTATTATGTGTTACAATGATGAATTGGGATTCTCCTGAAAACTTTTTTATGATTTTATTAAACTTTGAAATATTGGTATCATCGAGTGGAGCATCAACTTCATCAAAAATACAAAATGGCGCAGGTTTCAACAGATACAAGGAAAACAATAAGGCAATAGCTGTAAGTGTTTTTTCACCTCCTGATAATTGGCTAATGGATTGTGGCTTTTTACCTTTAGGTTTTGCAATAATTTCAATTTTTGAATCAAGCGGATTATTGGGATCAACCAGAACTAAATCACAATTGTCATCGTCAGTAAATAAACTTCTAAAAACCTCAATAAAATGAGTTCTTACTTGAGTGAAGGCTTCCAAAAATCTAACAGTAGCCGTTTGTTCAATTTCATTTAATGTTCTTTCTAAAGATAATTTCGCGTCCAATATATCATTCTTTTGGGTAAGTATATTGGTGTATCTTTCTTGCATTTCATCAAAAGCTTCTATAGCTAATGGATTCACTTCACCATAGTTATCTAATTTTGCTTTCATTTTTTCTACTTGGGGGATAAGTTCCTCCATAGACCCAAGTCCTTTTGGTTCAATATTAAGTATATCATTTACATTTACTTCAAATTCAATTCTAAGTCTCTGAGAAAGAGAACTGATTTCAAATTTAGTATCATTAAATGATTCCTTCAGCGTATTTACCGCAATCTGTTTAGCTTGTCTTTCTCTATTTTGTTGCCGTAGTAAATCTTCCAGGGTAACGATTTGATTTCTCTCTTCAAAAAACTGAGTTTCAGCTTCAGAAATATTTAGTTGTCTTGATGATTTTAATGTTAATATTTCTTGAATTTGATTGGTAAATTTCTCCAGATTTGCTGTCAAATAATCATTTTCCTGCATTGATTTTTGCAAAATGTTTTTATTTGAAGAAATAGAATTTTGTCTCTCAATAATTTGTTTTTCCTTATTATTTAACTCTCGCTGAAACCCCTCTACTTTATTCTCTTGACGTAAAAATTGAATATTTTTATCATTATATAGGGCAGAAACGTTGCTTAATCTTTCTGCTAAACCTCTAAAATTGCCATCTGTTAAAGCTATTTTTTCTTTAGCTTGTTCAAGTAAAATCCTTTCGATGTCAAGTGAATGTAATATCTTATCTAATTGATTATTTGCAGATTCAATTTGATGCTGTGTTTGCATCATTTTATTTTTCAAGTCTTGAACAAACTGAGTAATACCATCTTTTCTTGACTGAGTACTCATTCTTTGCTGAATAATTTTCTGCAGTATCAGCTTTTGGTCAGATAACTCCTTTTGGTTATTCAATGAATGTATAGCGCTGATTTCATTTTTTATCTGATGGATAATGTTTACTACATTTTCCTCTTCTTTTTCTTTTTTACTAATTAACTCCTCGAGGAAGACTAAATTTTTCTTTCTTCCTATTTTTTTTCCCTCAAATAAACCAATAGAACCTCCGGAAAGACTGTGTTTTCTATTGGTAAATTGTCCGTTTGTGTGTAGAAAAACTAAATTACTTTCAGGTAGTTGAGAAATTGATTGATTAGGTTCTACCATGTAAACTCCCTCAAGTAAATAATTACATAATTTGATGTAAGGTTTATCTACCTGCACTAAATCAATAGCTTTTTGATGTGATATTTGCGGAAGTAAGGGTAGGTTATAAGTTTCAAATGAAGAGAGAACAAAGAAATTTGCTTTTCCTTTTTGTGCTTTTATTAGGGTGTCAATAGCTTGAAGAGCGGTTGGATAGTCAGCAACGACAAAATAATTCAAATAGGGTTCCAGGAAATTTTCAATGGCCACTCTATATTTTTCGTCAACATAAATAATATCAGTTAACAGAGGTATTTTATTATTCCATTCTTTTTGTTTGGTTAGAAAATGTATTGATTCAGGAAAACCTTCTAAATTATCAACCATACTTTTGGTTAATTTCAACTCATTCCTATTGGCATCTAATTCCCTTCTAATTTTAATTAAATCTTGATTTTGTGCATCCTTTTTGATTTCAAGTTGAGCTAACTTCTCTAGTCTAATTTGTTCTTTATGATCCATTCCTTTAATAAACTCTTGCTGGCTTAATTCGTCAGCCATTAGTTTATCAACCTCGGATGATAATGAATCCATTGAAATTAGTATCTGATGGAGTTCGACCTCTTGTATTTCATTTGTTTTAGACAAATTATCGATTTGCGATTGATTTACAGCTTTTAATTTCTCCAGATCGAAAACTGATTTTTCATATTTATTTTGTTCCAAAAGAACATTATCCATCAAGCTTTTGGCTTCAGTGTGATCATTTTTAATTTCGTCCAGTTCTTTTTGTGCAGCATCTAATTCTTGTTCTAATCTAAAGGAAACTCTTTTTTCCAGATTTAATTCAACATTCACCTCTACAATTTCCTCTTTAAGCTTTGAGAGTAAATCATCAGCACGCAAAATTTCTTCTGCTAATTTTTTTTCATTTTCACTGATAAACTGCTGTCTTTGAATGGTTAATTTTTTTTCATTTTCCAGATTCCTTAAATTTGAAATAATTTCATTTAAATCTTTCTGGTGTTCAGATAACCAGATTTCTTTATCTAAATGAGTTTTTTTCAATAATTCTAAAGCGGCTTCTTCTTTTTGAATAGAAAAATCAAGGGTTCTATACTCATCCTGCAGCGTGTCAATATCTTTTTTATATTGAACATATTGTTTTTTCAATACACTTACTTTAAGTAAAGAAAGTTCAATACTTAGTTCTTTATATTCATTTTTGAGATCGAAATACTTTTTTGTTCGTTTGGCTTGTTTTTCCAGACTTTTTAAGTTTCCGTCAATTTCGTGTAAAAGATCTTCTACCCTATCCAAATCTTCCGAAGCTGACTTTAGTTTTGAAAGAGCCTCCCTTTTCCTGATTTTATATTTAGAAACACCAGCAGCCTGTTCAAACATTTTCCTTCTAGAATCTTCCTTATCATCCAGAATATCATCTACCATACCCAAAGCAATAATCGCGTATGAATTTGAACCTATCCCAGTGTCTAAAAAAAGATTAGTAATATCTTTTAGCCTACAATTTACCCCATTCAACTGATATTCACTTTCTCCACTTCTATACAACAAACGGGAGATGGCGACGGTATTATAAGCGGTGGGAAGTAAGTTTTTTGTATTTTCGAAAGTCAGCGTAACTTGAGCTATACCTGCTTGTTTTCTTTTATTTGTGCCATTAAAAATAACATCTTGCATTTGTTCTAAACGTAACTCTCTACTTTTCTGTTCACCTAAAACCCATCGAATGGCATCAACGATATTAGACTTTCCAGACCCATTAGGGCCTACGATACCAATAACTTCTTCATTAAAGTTAATAATAGTTTGATTGGCAAAGCTTTTGAAGCCTTTAATTTCTAAAGTTTTCAGTTTCATAGCCTGCAAAAATATAAAATCAATATCAAAGAAAGACGTATTTAGATAAAATTCTACTGTATCTGTTGAAAGCAAAATACTAAGGCCTCCATATCGGCGGCAGAATTATACAAGTGGGGTGAAATTCTAAAAGCATTTCCCCTTCTCGAAATAAAAACATTATTTTGTTGAAGTAGTGATTGAATGGGTTTATTCATCATGTAATCAGGCAAGTGTAAACCAAAAAGATGAGAGGCACGCCATTTTTCATTTTCTATAAATATTCCCATAGATTGTAATTCATCTAAGTAAGGAGCATTTAAACGATAGCAATAATTCTGAATCTCATTAGGATCCCAGGCAATTAATTGTTCGAGCGCTTTTGTTAGCATGGGAACAAGTTGAAAATTACTATGTTCACCAACAGAATAGCGGGAAGCTCCTGTCTGATAGTTTTCCTGATAATTGACTAAGGTGCTGAAATCTTCGCTGCCATATCTATTTATCCAATTTTCTTCCAATGGAATACCATGATCTAAAACAGGTGAAAAGTAGGCCATTCCAAGCGAATATGGACCTAACAACCATTTGTAACCTCCACAAACTAAGGCTTCAGGTTTAAGTTCATCTACATGAATAGGAAGTGCTCCCACCGATTGAGTTCCATCAATTACTAACCAGGCACCAAACTGATTAGTTTTTTTCCTGATTTCTAGCAAGTCAAATTTAGTACCATCAGCCCAGTGAATATTACCTAATGCAACAGCTGCGGTATTTTCATTAATGGCATCTAAAATTTTATTATTCCAATTTTCGCCTCTATTATCACCTGTTGGTGGGGAGACTATTTTTAAATGCGCGCCCTTTGCGTCGGCCTCTCTTTTCCATGGATAGACATTACTGGGAAATTGTCCTTCTACTACAATAATTTCTTGTCCGACCCTTAAGGGTAAATTTCTGGCAACGGTACTCAATCCATAAGAGGCAGATGGAATAATTGCGATTCTATTTGCGTCCTTTACATTAACTAATCTGGCGAAAAGCGACTTTAATTTTTCTACAGGCTCAAAGAAATCCATAATTTGCATCTCCCAGGGAGAATTTTTCCTCTTTAGTGAGGAATGTCCAATGTCTTCCACCGCTTTTAATTGCGGTGACATATAGGCACAATTTAAATAGTGAATTGAATCAGGTATTGAAAATAAATTTCTTTGACAGTCTAACATATCTTTCTTATAAATATACAGTAATTTAATCTTTAAAATCAAGTACAGAATCCAGTAAATGGTCTAATTTCAGCCTTTCTAAAGATATTTTGTTTTCGTCCCATTGAAATTCAAGAGCAAAAATATCAACAATAAATTTTTTCTTCAAAATACATAATGGCCTGTTAAACCATAACATACCTGTTTGCCTTTGAATAAAATCAGTTGGAGAATAAATCATTTCGTAGTAAATTCCATATTTTATTTCCGCTTCAAGGAGCCATTCCATTTTATCAACCATGTTAAGATTAACATCTAATAACCCAGTAATAATATCTATTTTATCGCCATATCTTTTCATAAAAATGGAGGCTAATTCAGGTTCAAAGCCGAGCTGGCTAAATTGCTCCTTTAGGTTAACCAAATAATGAGAAAGTTCCGACTCAGATTTGAATGAATTACCATCAAGCAATGTATTTTTAGTAATTCCACTCTGTTTCAATCCAATTTTATTTTTAAAATGAGATTTAACTAATAAGTTTACTACCTTTTCAGCCATTTTTCTAAAGCCAGTTAATTTGCCCCCGGCGATAGAAATAAGTCCTGAAGGGGAAACAAAAATTTCATCTTTTCTTGATACCTCCGTAGATTTTTTTCCAGGTTCTTTTATTAAGGGTCTAACCCCCACCCATGAGGATATGACATCTGAGACGTCGATGGTAAGCTGGGGAAATACTGATTGTAATGTTTTTATTAAATAGTTGATTTCAGACTTGGATGAATATATATTGTTCTTATCCCCCTTATATTCTAAATCGGTCGTTCCAACATAAGTGGTATTACCTTTTGGAATAGCAAAAATCATTCTTTTTTTCTCAAAATCATCATAATAAAGTGCCTGTTGAAGAGGAAACTTAGTATGAGATATAACAATATGTGTGCCTTTACTTAAGAGTAATTGTTTATGTGGAGGAAATGCATCTAATGAAATAACATCTAACACCCAGGGTCCGCCGGCATTCACAACAAGCGATGTTTTTATTTCAAATATCTCACCTGAAATGGTATCTTCAAAACAAACAGCCCTTATAGAGCTGTTTTCATCTGTTTTAATTTGATTAACTTTTGCATAATTTAGACAAATTGCCCCTTTTTTCATTGCTGATTGAAGGAGTGTCCACGTCAATCTATGATCATCAGTTTGGTATTCAGCGTATAAAAAGGAGCCTAATAAATGTCTTGATGTTAACAAAGGCTCAAGGATTATGGATTTTTCTTTAGAGTGATATGTAAAGGAATCTATTTTACCTACCCCAGCAAGCGTGTCATACACTTTTAGCGCTATTGCAGCCATTATTCTGCTTAGCGAACCGTTTTTATAGATAGGTAGCAACATTTTATCAGGTCTTACCAGAAATCTGGCAATGTTATGAACAATGGCTCTTTCTCTGCCTACCTCAAAGACCTGTTTGAATTTCAATTGTTTTAAATACCTTAATCCACCATGTATTAATTTAGTACTTTTACTACTTGTACCAGAGGCGAAGTCATTTTGTTCCAATAATAACACCTTCAAACCTCTTAGTGTGGCGTCCCAGGCAATGCCGGCACCCGTAATACCCCCACCAATAACTACTAAATCAAATGGAATGGTGGGTATTTGATTTATATATTCTTTTCTTTTTTTAGTTGAAGAAATGGGCATATTTTAAAAAATAAAACTATAAAAGGATGCCGCAATAATGGATCCAATAATTGGGCCTAAAACTGGAATCCATGCATAAGACCAATCGGAGTGACCTTTCCCTGGTATAGGTAATAAAAAATGAGCTAATCTTGGACCAAAATCTCTGGCTGGATTAATGGCAAAGCCTGTGGTACCTCCAAATGAAAGGCCAATAGCAACGATCAATCCCCCAACGGCAAAGGGTTTTAACCCTTGAGTAAATTCATTAGCTCCAATATATAACAAACCTAAGATCAAGAAAAAAGTACCAATAATCTCACTAATAAGATTGGGGAGGGTCGCTTTGATGGCAGGCCCGGTGCAAAAAACACCTTTTATGCTATCAGGTGATTCTGTTACTTTCCAATGAGGCCAATAGTGAATAACAACAATACTAGCTCCAGTAGAACATCCTAAAACCTGGGCAAGTATATACATAGGCACGTCAGACCATGGGAAAGTGCCATTGATAGCCAAAGCAATAGTTACCGCAGGGTTAAGATGAGCACCGCTGATATCGCCTACTGCATAAATTCCTAAGGTCACTCCCAATCCCCACGCCAGACAAATAATCAGCCAATTGGAACCATTAGAAATAGTTGACTTTAGACTTGAACCAGCACATACTCCGGCACCAAAACTAATTAAAATGGCAGAACCAATAAATTCAGCTAAAAAAGGTGTCATAAAATTAAATTTTAAGAATAATATTCTAAAAATAATAAATTTTACCTACATAAAGATTAAAATTTATGTTTTTTGTAAAATGAAATTAATCCTTCTGTGGAACCGTCATGCTCAGATATTTTGTCATCAGCTGTTAATTCAGGAAGAATATTGTTAGCTAATTGTTTTCCAAGTTCAACCCCCCACTGGTCAAAACTAAAAATATTCCAAATAATGCCTTGAACAAAAATTTTGTGTTCGTAAAGAGCTATTAATTTACCGAGGTTGAATGGGGTTAATTCGTCCATTAATATGGTATTTGAGGGTTTATTTCCTTCAAACACCTTATAGGGTAATAATTTATTAATTTCGTCGATAGTTAATCCGGATTTTTTTAATTCCATTTCAGCTTGTTCAGATGATTTTCCATTCATTAAAGCTTCCGTTTGAGCGAAAAAATTACTCATTAATTTTTCGTGATGGTCACTTAAATGATGTTTGGGCTTTGCAGCGGCAATAAAATCGCAAGGAATAAAACCAGTACCCTGATGTAAAAGTTGATAAAAAGCATGTTGTCCGTTGGTACCTGGTTCGCCCCATATTACCGGACCGGTAGCATAATTTACCCTTTTACCATTTCTATCTATTGATTTGCCATTACTTTCCATATTACCTTGTTGAAAATAGGCGGCAAATCTGTGCAGGTATTGATCGTAAGGTAAAATAGCTTCCGATTGGGCGCCCATAAAATTAACATACCATATTCCAATCAAAGCCAATATAACCGGCATATTATTTTCGGGTTTCTCCGTTCTAAAATGCTCATCCATCCAGTGGAACCCCTCGAGTAAAAAGTCAAAAACTTCATATCCAAGGTATAAACAAATGGATAAACCTATGGCACTGGTCAATGAATATCGGCCCCCTACCCAATCCCAAAAAATAAACATGTTTTCTGCATCAATACCAAAATCGGTAACCGCTTTTTCGTTTGTTGATAAAGCAATAAAATGTTTTGCAACGTACTTGCTGTCTTTTGCCGATTTAAGAAACCAATCTCTGGCTGAGAAAGCGTTCGTCATGGTTTCCTGAGTAGTAAATGTTTTTGAAGCAATAAGAAATAATGTTTCCTCCGGATCAAGTTTTTTTAGTGTTTCAACCAAATGGCTGGCGTCAATATTTGAAACAAAATAAACGTCAATAGCCGGATTTGCATAAGACTTCAGCGCTTCACAAACCATCAATGGACCTAAATCAGAGCCACCGATACCTATGTTAACAATATTTTTGATTTTTTTACCCGTAAAGCCCTTCCAATTTCCGTTCCTAACCTCTGTGGAGAACTTTTTCATTTTTAACTTAACCTGATTAATATCTGCCATAATATTATGACCATCAATATAAAGTTCGCTAATTGCCGGGTTTCTTAACGCAGTATGAAGAACCGCTCTATTTTCGGTTACATTAATTGTCGAACCATTATACATCGAATCAATTGCTTGCTGCAGGCCGCATTCTTTAGCTAGTTTTTGTAGATTATCCAGAATTTCAGTGGATATGATATTTTTAGAGTAATCTAACAGGAAGCCTTCTTTTTCAATGGAAAACTGCTCAAATCTTTTGGCATTTTCTTGAAATAATTTTGACATCTTTAATGATTTAGCTTGTTCAGCCAGATATTCTAAATTAGACCAGGATTTTGTAAGTGTAGGATTTTGATTGGGTAGCATAATTAGTTTATTAATAGCGGTTTAATGGCATCAATAGGTATTAAGAGTTCGGTTGAGCCTAATACATAAGGACCTATTTCATAAGCATTATATACAATATAAAGACCTTGCGACAATAAGGCAAAGTTTCTGGGTAGAGGCCACTCATTTGAATAAAATCCTTCGTCAGTTAAATTAACTGTATCAGAAAGATTTCTTTTCCTTCGAAATTCTTTTACTATTAAACTTTTAAGTGCCTTCTCATTTTTTAAAATATCTGAAATAATCACCTTTTTTCCCGTTTCAGGGTTAAAAGATAAAATGCAAATATCATTCAAGGGATGGGCACCTCCAGTATAAATGTCTGTATTCAATAATATGGACAGGCTGTTGTCATTATTCTCAAGAACATTATAAAACACATTGAAACTCCATCGTTGTGGAAAATCGACTTCCTGGCTAAAACTTTGATGTTGTGAAATAAAGGAATCTATTTTAGTTGGAATATCCTGAAGTGATTTTAAATCGGGAGGAAAATTCTCCATAACTAATGATAATTCCTTTAAAATAATTTGATTTATTAAATCTGCTTTTGGATGATCTGTAATGTAAGGAACCTTAATTTCAACTTCAGCACATGAGCCTAAAGAATCTGGACAAGGGTTTGATTTTGAACTAAATTTCTTTGTCGTAACAGGTATGGTTAGACTTTTATTTCCTTCATCACTAGGTTTATTCTGGCAGGCAAAAAGGATAAAACAAATGGGTAAGGATAGTAAATAGGAAGATGACATACAAATAAAAATTTTCAGCGCCGAAAAATAGGGAGAATCTTTATCAATGCCTACTTAATTTAAAGATATATAAAAACGGAATTAATATTAGGAATTAATAAACGACTATGTCTATATTTAACATTCATTTTTCAGCTAATTAAAAGACATTCTAAACTATGGAATTAATTAAAGATATCACTCAGTTTGAAGAAATTTACCATAAGAGTTGTCAACAACCTGAGTTATTTTGGGAGGAAATAGCCTCTGGTTTTACCTGGAAGAAACGTTGGGACAAAGTTTTATCCTGGAATTTCACAGATCCAAACGTCCAATGGTTTGTAGGTGGTAAAATGAATATCACAGAAAATTGTCTTGACAGGCATTTACCTGAAAAAGCCGATCAAATAGCCTTTTATTGGGAGCCCAACGCTCCTGATAAATCACCAAGATCATTCACCTATCTTTCTTTATATCAAGAGGTTAATAAGGTAGCCAATAGTTTAAAAGAATATGGTATAAAAAAAGGGGATAGGATTTGTTTTTATATGCCAATGGTGCCTGAACTGGCTATTTCAATTTTGGCCTGTGCAAGAATTGGAGCTGTTCACTCCGTTGTATTTGCTGGTTTTTCTGCACAATCTCTCGCAGATAGAATTGAAGATTCTCAATGTAAAATGGTTATTTGTTCCGATTTTAATGATCGGGGGGCAAAACATATTGCCGTAAAACAAGTCGTTGATGAAGCTTTGTCATTTCCTGGTTGTCAGTGTGTTCAAAATGTTCTCGTCTATAAAAATACAGGGGATGAGGTGAAATGGTTTCCTGATCGCGATATATGGTGGCATGATGTAGTGCCTTCTCAATCAGCTGTATGCGAGGCTGAGGCCATGGATTCTGAAGATTTATTATTTATTTTATATACCTCAGGATCAACAGGTAAACCTAAAGGGGTTGTGCATACTTGTGGTGGTTATATGGTTTACACCGCTTATTCCTTCAAGCAGGTATTTCAATTGAAAGACAATGATTTGTATTGGTGTACCGCTGACATCGGTTGGATAACTGGACATTCTTATATCGTTTATGGGCCGCTGCTTGTTGGTGCTACTTCGCTTATGTTTGAAGGTGTTCCAACTTATCCAGATGCCGGAAGATTCTGGGAGATTTGTGACAAATATAAAGTTACTCACTTTTATACGGCACCAACGGCTATCAGAGCGTTGATGGCTTACGGAAATTCTTTTGTTGAAAAATATGCATTAACAAGTCTAAAAGTTTTGGGAAGTGTAGGTGAACCAATTAACGAAGAAGCATGGCATTGGTATAACGAGAAAGTGGGAAGAAATAATTGTCCTATCGTAGATACCTGGTGGCAGACTGAAACAGGTGGAATTATGATCTCAACGTTAGCAGGAATTACTCCTTCTATTCCAAGTTATGCTACCAAACCATTACCGGGTATTCAGCCTGTTCTATTGTCAGCTGATGGAATCGAACTGGAAGGTAATGGTGTGGAAGGGTTATTGTGTATCAAGTTTCCCTGGCCTTCCATTCTTAGAACAACCTACGGAGATCATGAAAGGTGCAGACAAACCTATTTTTCTCTGTATCCAGGGTACTATTTTACCGGAGATGGTGCAAAAAGAGACAAAGACGGGAATTATCGGATTATTGGTAGAGTAGATGATGTTATTAATGTATCAGGTCACAGATTAGGTACGGCAGAAGTAGAAAATGCCATAAATCGTCATCCTCATGTAGTGGAATCAGCCGTGGTTGGTTTTCCTCATGACATTAAAGGTCAGGGAATTTATGCCTATGTAATTCCTGTCGATTTTAATATGGATGAAGCGGCCTTGAAAAAAGAAATTGCAGACGTTGTTGCCAAACAAATTGGAGCGATAGCAAAACCTGATAAAATTCAGTTGGTTTCCGGACTACCCAAAACCCGGTCGGGTAAAATAATGAGAAGAATTTTACGAAAGGTGGCCGGTGGTGAAACAGAAGGTTTCGGTGATGTAAGTACCCTACTAAATCCTGAAATTGTGGAGGAAATTAAAGACGGAGCCGTGTAATTTTGCTAAATTGTCTTTATTATGCTTGGAAATATTCCGTCGAGAAAAAAAATCAGATATCCTATTGGGGAAAGGTTATTAGCCTATTTGTCTTATTATAACAGGGTGAGTAAACTTCCTCTTCAATATAGCGATTTACTTCGATATGAAGCAACGATTCCAGTGACCGGACAAAATGATAAAGATACTGGATGGGAATCTGTTTTTTATCATGAATCAGCTCAAACCGAAATTTATAATAGCTTAAAATTGATTTATGCCTTGTTAAAAACGGGAGGTGATATTAGTGTGTTAGAACATTTAACTATTGCAAGAATTGATTTTTGTACTTTTGGAAATTCCAAGCCTTTTCGTATTCGAATTATTAATAGGCTGAATGATAATTATGACCATTTTTACGTCAAAATATCAGATGCCTCAAGAGTATATGGTTTAGAATTAGAATCGCTTCTTTCTCCAAATTATTTCTACTATTTAATTGACGATGAAACACTTATTGAAGAACATATTGCAGGGATACCCGGTGACGATTTTATTAATAGACGCTTAAATACTGATCCTTTTAATCAGATAAGAATTATTAAGGAATTTGTTAAATTTAACGAAAGGTGCTTTGCGAGGTTACTTGGTGATATGAGATCATACAATTATGTTGTAGATATTACCCCTGATATTGAAGGTAACCAATATAGAATGAGAGCCATAGATTTTGATCAACAAACATTTGAAGGTTCAAAAAGATTCTACCAACCTCAGTTTTTTAAAGAAAATAATCCTATAATAACTTTGGGTATTAATAATATTGGCCCTCAGTCGGTAAAACAATATCAACTGGAGGAGAGAAGTCTCATTTCGGAAAGAATTAGAACCGAGCAGGACAGAGTAAATAGTTTGTTCAGGATTTTTAGAATGGATCAAATTTCAACGATAGAGAAAACCAGTCAACTAGGTAATGAATTATTTCAATTACATGGCGATATTGCATTTAAACAAGCAGTAACTATGGGAGAAATAACCCAGTTGCATTTAGAAAAAATTCTGAATAAACCTGTAATTAACTGGCAATGATGTCCCATGATATTTTATCACAAACTGAATGGTTAAGATATAAACGTCATTTACAATTACCTGGATTTGACGAAAAAGCTCAAATGGCGCTAAAAAAATCTAACGTTTTAGTAGTTGGGGCCGGAGGGCTTGGTTGTCCTATTCTTTTATATCTTGGAGCAGCGGGGATTGGCAAATTAGGTATAGTAGATTTTGATATTATTAATATTGAAAATTTGCACAGACAGATTCTGTTTGATGAATCTGATGTTGGCAGACTAAAAGCTATCGTGGCAGGTGAAAAAATTAAAAAACTCCATCCTTTTGTCAATGTGGAAGTTTTTAATACGGCCATTGATTATGAAAATGTGAAATCAATTCTTTTTGATTATGATGTGATTGTTGATGGTTCCGACAATTTTGCAACGAGATATTTATTAAATGACGCTTGTGTTATCATGGATAAACCTTATATCTATGGTGCTGTTTTTCAGTATGAAGGTCAGGTTTCAAGCTTCAATGTACTTTTGGACAACAAGAGGAGCTGTAATTACAGGAATATATATCCTGAACCACCGGAAGCAGGCGTTATACCCTCATGTGCAGAAGGCGGAGTGTTGGGTGTACTGCCAGGAATCATCGGTTGTGTTCAAGCATTAGAAGTAATAAAGCTAATCACAGGTTTGGGTGAACTTATTGTAAATTCAACCTGGATTTTTGATGCATTGTCTATGGACAGTCATAAAATTTATATAGCTAAACCTGTACCGTTCGAAATCAACGAAATTATTCCCATCCAAAACTATTGCATTCCCACTTTGATAAACGAAATTGAATATTCTGAAAATTGGGAAGAGAACTTCAAAAAATTTCAATTAATTGACGTACGAACCGAGGAAGAGAGAAATATAATGCACATTGGAGGGATTCATATCCCATTACCCAAAATAAAAGAAGAATATCACAAAATAAACTACAACCAAAAGGAAATACTTTTTTATTGTCAGTCAGGAAAGAGAAGCAAACAAGCGGCTCAAATTTTTCAACAACTTACAGATGGCAACAAAAAAGCATACTCCCTGAAAGGCGGCTTAGAAGCAATAAAAAAATAAAGATTTAACTTTTAGCAAAAAGGACTAATAAGTCCCTCATAGTTTCCTTCAGATTTTTTCTATCTACAATAAAATCCAGAAAACCTTTTTCCAGTAGAAATTCTGCAGTTTGAAATCCTTCAGGTAGTTCGCGTTTTATGGTTTCTTTAATAACTCTTGGTCCGGCAAATCCTATTAAACATTCAGGTTCTGCCATATTAATATCACCAAGCATAGCAAATGATGCAGTAACACCACCTGTAGTAGGGTCCGTCATCAAACTAAAAAAGGGATAGCCTGCACGGGCAAGCAGGGTAAGTTTTGCTGAAGTTTTAGCCATCTGCATTAAAGAATATGCTGATTCCATCATTCGCGCACCTCCAGATTTACTAATAATCAATAAAGGACATTGCGAAGCAATAGCGGAATCAATAGCCCGAGAAATACGTTCGCCAACTACTGAACCCATAGAACCTCCAATAAAACTGAAATCCATACAGGCAATAACCAATTTATTATCGTCAATATTTCCAAGAGCAACAGTAATAGCATCAGAAACACTATTTTTCTTGTAGGCTTCTTCTAACCTTTGCGGATAAGATTTTACATCTTCGAAGGAAAGAGCATCTTTTGATTTTAATTCTTCATGTAAAAGTTGATATTCAGCATCGAAAATAATTTCAAAATAATCATCCGAACCAATTCTTGTGTGGTAATTGCATTTTGGACATTTATGAAAATTCTCCCTCAACTCCTTTGCTGTGGAAGTTTCTTTACATCGGTCGCATTTATACCAAAGTCCCTCCGGTGCTTCCTTCTTATTTCTAGTGGCAGTTTGTATGCCTTCCTTCAATCTTTTGAACCAACTCATAAATCATAATATTAATACCGGAAGAAATTTAAAATCTTGCAAATTTATATAAAATTCCCATTATTCTAAGTATCTGATGCTTTTAACCGCGGCAATAAAAGCTTTAACACCCTCTAAAGGAGTATCAGGATAAACGCCGTGCCCTAAATTGGCAATATGGTTTCGTCCAAATTCCTTGCACATTTTGACTGTTTCTTCAAAAACATATTCAGGTGTTGCATATAACAAACAGGGATCCATATTACCTTGTAAAATAGTTTCTGTACCCAGCCATTGTCTCACCTTTAACGGAGAGATATTCCAATCAATACCAATAACTTCTGGTTTTATCTCAGCAATATCCTGTAATTGAAGCATTGCTCCTTTTGCAAAAATAGTAAGAGGTACTTCCGAAATGGCCTCCTTTATTCGTTGCATGTACGGTAGAGAAAACGTATTAAATTGCTCCATACTTAGAAGGCCGGCCCAGGAATCAAACAATTGCAAAGTTTGAACACCCGCATTAACTTGATTCCTTAAATAATGAATGGTACTATCCGTAATTTTATCCAATAAATAATGAGACCATTCAGGTTCAGCATAAAGAAATTTTTTGGCTACAGAAAAGGTCTTACTCCCCTTTCCCTCTATCATATAGGCTAAAATAGTCCATGGTGCACCTGCAAAACCTATTAAAGGAATGTTTCCAGGAATATACTTATTAATTTCAGTGATAGTATTATAGACGTAATCGAGCCTATCAGCCGCTTTCTCACCCGTTAAAAGTTGATCAATATCGCTTTTTGATTGAATCGTTTTTGGAAAAAAAGGACCTCTTGCTTCAATCATTTCATAATCTAAACCCATCGCTTCGGGTATGACCAAAATATCACTGAATAATATAGCAGCATCTACCTTGAGCAAATCAACAGGTTGCAAAGTTACCTCTGCAGCTAACTTAGGTGATTTCACCAATTCTTTGAAACCGGTTAGTTTCGCTCTAATTGCTTTATATTCAGGTAATATTCTTCCAGCTTGCCGCATTAACCAGACAGGTGGCCTTTCTACAAAATCTTTATTAATCGTTCTTAAGAATAATGTGTTCTTTTTCATCATGCAAATTTATCAAAATAGACTAAATATTTACCATTTTATTACAGATATAATGGATTTTTTGCGGCATTATACATGAAAATAATATTGTCAAGAGAATGATTAAGGGTATTGATTCCTTGAAAAATAATATGAAAAAAATATTAATCTACCATTTAGGTGAAAAAAAGTTTTGATAGAAAAAAAAATTTTAATTGACATTCAATATATTATATATGAGTATTACTATTATATTTGCAAATCAAAATTTTTTAAAAAAATTGGGAACCGATAATAATATTCCTTTAAAAGGAATAAACAATGTTTTTCATTCTAGTTTGTTTGAAGGAACATCATCTGTTTTAATTGAATATACTGTTAATTTATTAATAGAGCATAAGTCTTTATTTTTATTTGGTACTAATGGAAATAAAGATTTAAATGAATATTCAAAAGACAATATTTATATTAATACACTAATTAAAAATTTATTAAATAAATTAGGTTCTATAACTTCATTAAAGGGTCATTCCTTATATCTAAATGAATCATTAGTGCAGATATTTAAAAATAACCCTGATATTGATTTACCATCTGAGAATACTAATAATAATGATACTCCATACCTTTTTGTTATAGATAATGCTCAGGCTTATTTCGATTCGTTGTCAAATAAAGAGATTGATAACGAATTAGCTTTTATTAAAGAAATTAATAAAAGAGGCATTTATACCATATTCTATTTTAAAACAATGGGTATGGTTAACTCCTATTCCAATTTGGCTCTCTTGTTGAATAAAGTAGGTCAGTTTATTCCCGAAGCGACATCTGAGGGCATAAAGGTATTTCTGGAAGAAGTATGTTCAATTTATTACTTAAGTTTAAGTTCTTCCTGTCAGGAATTAATGCTTGGGGAAATATCTAAAAATAATATCTCTTTATCTATTGTAGCAAGTTGTATTCAACAAATAAACTTGTTATTAAAGGATAAAAGTGATACACAAAGAATCGTTTTATCAGAACATTTTGATGAAACAGGTGGCTTTAATAATCTGATACAAAAGCAATATGATTTATTTAAAAATAAATCATATTTGATAATGAAAAATCAAGAGGGTATATCTTTATCTTCAATGAATAAAGTATACCAAAGTTTTTTTCAGTGTTTTCTAATTAAAAATAATAAAAATGATTTTTCATTTAGAAATCTAACTATTGACAATATAAAGGATATTTCAAACTTACCTTTAACACAAATAAAAATTATTATTCATGATTTAGATTCCAACTCTTTTAAATTTATAAAAAAAGTTGAAGAATATTACACCATTATTTCTCCAGATTTTCTTTCACATTGGGAAGAAATGGAACAATGGAAAATGGAAGAACTTTCTAAAATAAACTCCTATCTGGATTTAAATTCTCAAGCCGTTTTGCACCTAAATGGAAATGCTGATTTATTAACAGGTTCTTTTTTAGAAGAAGCTGTAATATGGTTAAATGAAACTAATCATAATTTGCACTGGGCTCGTTTTTATGCACCCGAATATGAATTAACTATTCATTTTATTGAAAATTCAATATCTAATAAAAAAGCGGCTTTGGAGGCAAGTCAGCGAAGAAGTAAACGATTGCTTAAAATATCTAGAGGAATAGCCTTTGTGGTCGGGGGTGCCTTTATTTTATCTTCACTTGCCGCTATATTAGCAGGTATAGAAAGAAATAATGCCTTATTAGCCAAAAAGAATGCAGAATCAGAGAGAAAAATAGCCATTACAGCAAAGGAACAGGCTTTAGATGCCAAGGAATTTGCCGATCTGGAGCGTAAAAAAGCGCTGATAGCTACAAAGGCAGAAAGTATTGCTAAACAATTAGCCGAAAATGAAAGACTACAAGCTATTGTAGCTAGGGATGAAGCAAACCAAGAGAAAGTTAAAGCCTTGATAGCTACAAAAGCAGAAAGTATTGCTAAGGAACAAGCAGAACTTGACAGAACAATAGCCATTTCGGCAAAGGATGTTGCTGAAAAAGAAAGACAAAACGCCATTGCTGCCCGATTAGAAGTGGATAAGGCTTTGTTACAAGCGTCAAATAACTTTAAACGTGCAGAAAAATTAAGAAAACAACAGGAAGCCAGGGCAGATGCCTTAAATTCTTTTCGGTTTTATCTGAATAATCAAATAAAAGAAGGTCTCAAATTGTCAGCAATTGCTTATGTTGTTAATACACAAAATGAGGGAAATCCCTACGAACCTGAAATATATAAATCGCTTGTTTATGGTTTAAATGCCAGCATTCCCAATACTTTTAGCTTAAAATTAAAACAACCTTTGAAAAATATGGCTATAAGTGGTAATGGGAAATTAATTGCAGCATATAGTATCGGAGGAATTATAACTATTTTTCAACCTAATTTTGTTAAAATTATAAATATTAAAATTCCCTTTCAAAAATTTGAGTCTTTTTGCTTTACGAAAAATAATGACTTATTAGTTGGTGCTACAGATGGTTATATTCATTTATATGACCTGTCAAGTGGAACCTTAAAATGGAGCAGATTAATTTCCGGAGAACCCGTAAAATCTGTTTTGCACTTAAATGAAGATAATTACTTATTTAGCTCATTAAATGATATTTTTATTTTGAATGGTTTGTCGCAGGATTCTCCCTTTCAAAAGTATAAACTACCTGTTGAAAAACCTTTAACTAAAATAATAAAGGGAAATTCTTCAAATTTTATTTATGTTACTTTGGGTAACTCTGTTTATACAATGAAAATAAACAAATTTACATCATCAAGTAACTGGGAAAAATTATTGGAGGTTCCTAATCAGATTAGTACTATAGCCATTAAAGCATATCAAAATGAAGATTATTTATTACTTGGTGATATTAAAGGTAATATTTATTTAATTAATAATTTGACGGGTAAAATTATTTTTAATAAAAAAGCTCATCAATCCAGTATTACTTACTGTAACTTAGATATTGTTAAAGATGATCTTTTATTGATAAGCAGTGGATTAGACCATAAGATAATAGTAGATTATATATTTAGAAATAAAAATGAACCTTTTATATCAAAATCAACAATTGATTTTGATTTACATTCTGGCTGGGTTACAGATATGGTTTTTGATGCTAATACAGGAGTTTACTATAGTTGCAGTGATGATATGAATATTCGAAAATGGTTTTTTGATCCAAATGAAATTTATAATATGGCGCAGATATTTTTAAATGAAAAAGGTAAATAATAAAGATTATGATGTTTAAAAGCCGGACTAATAAATTATTAAAACACATACGCCGTTTAAAATGGCTTTATATTATAATAATATTTGCGTTAAATAGTCAGCTAGATGCGCAGTGTGATTTTATTAATATAAATAATGCAACGGAATTATATAAGATTGGAAAATTTGAAGAATCTAAATTATTGATAAATTCCTGTTTAAAGGACGAAGGATTTTCAAGAAATCAGGATAATAGTAGGGCTCTCCGATTATTAGCACTAATAGCTATTGCAGAAGATAGTATAATACTTGCTAAATCATTCATTAAAACTATTGTTTTAAATGATCCATCTTTCAGTTCCGACCCACATATTGTTTTTGACCAACTGTTCAATGAAATAAAATTAACCAATCAAGTGGTTAAAGTATATTCCGTTTCTAAAAATGCAGAAGATATTGAAACAGCGCCTGCATCGGTTATTTTAATAACCCGAGAAGAAATAATAAGAAGAGGATATGTAGATATCATTGATATATTACAAGATTTGCCAGGATTTGAAATTAGCAAAATATTTTCTGCCACCTATGCCAATGTATTCCAATTAGGATTCCGACAAGAGAATACTGAAAGGACACTTTTAATGATTGACGGCGTTGAAGAAAATGACATTTGGTCAAATATAGCTTATTTGTCAAGACAGTATCCACTTTCAAATATAAAAGCCGTGGAGGTATTGTATGGACCTTCCTCAACTATGTATGGACCTCGAGCATTTGTGGGAGCAATAAATATTCTAACGCTAGGTGCAGGTGAGAACCCATCAACGAAATTTGATAAAGGAAACAAAGAAGACGAAAAATTAAATCCAATCTATGTAAATGCCAATTTTAGTAATGCTTCTTTTCGAACAAAAGATGCGGACATAACCATTGGATTGAATACCAAAAATTTTAAATTATCTGTAACTGGAAGATATTTTTCCTCAGATGAAGATGACCTTTCCTTTGCTGAATTTTATAATTACTCTCCAACAGATATAGATAAATTTAAATATACTGCTTTAAATTTAAAAGGAAATTTTACGGTAAGTAATGTCAATGGAGTTAAAAAAATAATTCCATTAAGTGAATATGTAAGTACGTTTAACATTCCAAAAACCAGTCCTTTTTATCAGATTTTTTATAATAAAAACAATGGGGTTGACAGTATCATTTTGACACAGGAAGGAATTGAAAAAGCAAGATTAAAAGACAAAGAGGCTTATGCCGGAAATGTCAATGGTAATCCAAATGGATTTTCAAATCATACCAAAGATTATTTTTTAAGTGCCAAATTAAGTATGAATAATTTTGTACTAGGTCTAAGTACCTGGAGAAATGAAGAAGGTTTTAATTATTATCAGGATATTTATTCACCAGGATCAAGAAATGGTAATTTGTGGATTCCCAAAAATTTGACAATTTATTCTAAGTATGAACAAACCTTTGAACGTTTATCCATTACAAATCTAACAACTTTTCATGACCATAGTGTTGATAAATCTACCAACAGAGTTAATTTTTATCCCTATGGACTTCCTGCTAGCGGTTTACACCTGGCACATCTTCTAAATCAAGATTCACTCATTATAAATAATTCAGGTACAGCCTTTCATAAACAAGGATTTGCAAATACCTATTTTTATTATCAGGCAAAACAGCTTAGAAACGACTTTAGAATATTTTATTCCGGCAACCAGTTTAATTTTTCAAGTGGTATTGAATTTAGGTCCAGTTACATGCAAGGAGATTATTTAAATTTTACCA
Organism: Bacteroidota bacterium; assembly: GCA_017858735.1. Taxonomy (GTDB): domain Bacteria; phylum Bacteroidota; class Bacteroidia; order Chitinophagales; family Saprospiraceae; genus BJGN01. The sequence continues at coordinate 179,685 of JAFMBH010000001.1, read as the reverse complement.
ATTTTGATTACAAAAATACGATTAATCAAAATGATATTTCCTTTGCTCAGGAATTAGGAACAGTAAAAAATCAAGAAAAAGGAAGTAATTTATTTTCAATATTTGATTTAGGTATTTATTCTCAATTAAATATTAACCTTATTCCTAAAAAATTAATTTTGAATACAGGAGCAAGGTTAGACTATAACCGTATTAGAGCAAATGGAGGATTTGGATATGAGGTTTCTCCACGTGTTGTCCTTGTTTATAGAATATCTTCATTTACAATAAAAGCTATTTATTCCAGGGGTATTCAAAATGTTTCCCAATGGACTAAATTTTCAACTGGAGGAGGAAGAACACCAAACCCATCTCTTGAAACGGAAAAAGTAGATTTTCTAAACCTTTCCATCTTGGGTCATTTTTTCCAGAAAAAATTCGAATGGGAAATAATGGGTTATAATAGTTTTATTAAAGATGCTGTAGCGTCTAGCACAGATGCAAAAGGAATTACGCAAAATCGAAATATAGGTTCATATCAGATTTTTGGAACGATGACTAATTTAAGGTATCAGGCATTGAATGGTTTTTTTAAAGCCTATTTAAATCATACCTTTATATTACCAAATCAGGTAGCTGATGGAGTCACGAAAGATTTTATGCCTTTAAGGATTGGTGATATCGCTGCACATCATTTTAATGCAGGAGGTAATTTAGATTTTATGCTTAATAATATCTATACAAATATAGATTTAAGGGCTAATTATGTAAGTGATAAAAAGGTTGGACCTGGTACTACCCAATCAGGCAATTTGGCTATACCTAATAATACGGTAGAAGCTTATTTAATTTTTAATGGTGCAATTAATTTTACACATAAAAATATATCCTGGATGAGGGTTTCTATTCTTGGAAATAACTTATTAAATAACAACATTCTTAATGCAGGGGATAAAAGATTTTATCATCCTGGACCTCGTACTGCATCTGGTTCATTTTCAAATGTTTCAGGATTTGTGCCATTTGTGCCCCAACGGCCCAGATTTCTTATGGTAAGGGTAACTTTAAATTATTAATTTTATGCAGGAAGATTACAATCGTAGAAAGGTGGATTATCATCATATTCATGCTACAAGTAATGTACATTTTGATATATTTTTTGAAATATTAAATATTTCTGACAATCAAAAGGTAATTGATGTTGGCGGTGGATATGGAGAAATTTTATTAGAATTGAGAAAAAGAAATGCTAATATTAATTTTTATTATGATTTACTGGAACCCTCTAATTTACAATTAAACAAAGGGAAAGAAAAATTTTTAAAAGATTTAAGTTTTGATGCAGTTCAAAAATATATCCAATTCATAGATTCAGATTTAATGTCATTTACTACAGAAAAAAAATATGATCACGTTATATTTAAAATGGTATTGCATGAATTTTCGTTAGAAAATAAAAAAAATGCCCTAAAAAAGGCAAAGCTACTACTCAATGATAATGGCATACTAACGATATGGCGTCCTTATCTTCCAAGTTATATAAGAAATTTTTTTTCAGCAGTAATTTTAAAGAAAGACGAACTTGCGGGTTTCAATACCATGCAAAAAACCCGATATTTTGATTCTGAAGATCAATTTAATTCGTTATTATTTGAAGCTGGAATAAAACCTGTAGAGCCCGTTTTTATTTTTGAATATCTTTTTGATACCTATAGAAGATTTGAATCGGAATTGCATGGAAATACATCTTTATATAAAGAATGGCTTGAATTTATTCAAGAAATTTATTATAATGAAACTAACGCTCTTAAAAATCAAGTTAAATTAATTAAAGGAGATAAAGGAATTTATATAAATTTTCAAAGAGCCATTTACCAATATAAATAAATTATGATGTTAAATAAATTATCCTCTGAAGAAAAACGCATCATCACTATATTGGTAATGATGTCCTTTTTTTCAGGAATATTTATTTCTTATTATGTTTCTTATATATCTGCCGTATTCGTTAAAATAGCAGGAGTTGATAATTTACCTTTAGCCTATATCGTTTCAGGTTTAGGTGGAATGTTGTTAACCAGTATTTTTAATAAATTTGAATTAAAATATAGTTTAAAAGGAATTACAAAAATTCTGCTGCCTATAATAGCTGCCAGTGTATTTTTGGTATGGTATTGCTGCACAAATTTTGGAACCAATAAATTAGTTATATTTTTTTCCTACGCATGGTTTTGGGTCATTGGAAATTTCATCTTATTATTATTTTGGAAGCTTCCTGGTAAGTTTCTAAGTTTTGGACAAAATAAAAAATTAAATGGCATCATAAGTTCTGGGGAAGTAATTTCAGCGATATTAGCTTATTTATCTATTCCCATATTATTAAGTCAGGGTATTATCGTAAAAGAGTCCTATTTATTATTGATATCTTTTTCTGGTATTTTATTATTTTGGGGTTTCTTTATGATCTTAAATTATAAATTTTCTGAATACAAATATACAAACGAAATTAAAAATGAAAATGAAGTAGAAATTGAAATAACTTTTTCATTTAAAACTTTACTAAATATTCCATTAATCAAGTTTTTATTTTTCTCCGTGGTGATTGCCGTTATAATACAATCAACGGTTGATTTTAGCTTAATGATCGTTACAAAGGAAGTAATCAAAGACACCAAAACCTTGGCTTCTTTCTTTGGTTTTATATTTGGTAGCGCCAAGGTATTTGAACTTATTCTTAAAACTACCATATCAAATAAATTACTGAAGAACTATGGAGTTCAAGCAGGAATAATAACTTTTTCCATAGTTATTGGTATAATTTCTCTCTTTGGACTTGTGTCGCATGCCGTGGGTGCCATTACCTTTTTATTTATAGCTACTTTATTGAATAAAATAATGGAGAGATCCTTGGTAAGATCTATTTATACACCGACTTTAAGCGTATTATTTCAGGTATATACCGGTAAAATGCAGGGTATAGCTCAGAATTTTGCTGATGGACAAGGTAAAACTTACGGTCAATTTATAGCAGGTTTCCTTCTTTTCCTTATATCATTATTACCATCTTTTACACTGAAAATATTTTTTATAAATTCTTTATTAATTCTATCCAGTTTATTTCTGCTAAATATAGCTAAAAAATTATTACCACATTATAGAGATGAATTAAAAAAACGTATATCAAAAATTGTTTTTAATAAAGAAGAGTTAACCTCTAATATTATTCAAGATAATGAAACCAAAACATTGGATAATAATAGGGATATTTCGTGTGTAAATAATCAAATTGACCAATATAGTCAGGAAAATGCTAAAGAATTAGCTGTAAATCAAAATCCTCAAAAAATTGAAGAATTGATAAATGAATTAAGAATAAACCCTAATTTAGAACATTTAAATCCTAAAATTAAGGTATTCTGGTTAATGATACCAGAAGTTTATCCATTCATTTTTTATCAGTTAGAAAAGTATAAGATAGATACTATCGAAGATTTAGTAAAGAATACAAAGGATTTTTTTAATCATTTAAAACTTGAAAGACCAGAAGCCAAAATAGCATTAAATGCTTTGTGGACGCTTTATGCAAAAAAAAGAACGATAGAAAATTCGGATAAAACGTATTTAATACCTAATAAAGAAGATAGAGAACTTTATTCTACCCTATTAGCTACAAAGCTTAAATACCATATAAATATAGAGACTAAAGATTCGTATTATTATCATCAATTAAAAGAAAATCTAAAGGAGTATTGTCAGTTATTATCTATTTTACAAACATTGGAACAAAGTTCTTTAGTTTTATTAAAATTGGTAGTGAAAGAAGAATCAAATCAAATTATAAAAAATATATTCCATCTTTTAGGGCTCAAAAATGATAGTAAAATATTAAATAATATCAATGCTTTAATCAATTCTAAAGAGCAGGATAATCAAGTTATGGCTCTAGAAATTCTTGAATTAATTTTAGATGAACAAGAAAAAGCTTTATTATTACCAATCTATCAAGAATCAGCGACAATTACTATACTTAGGAAATTAGAACCTTTTGTTCCTGTTCTAAAGTTGAATTTAATAGAAACTATTAGTCATTTAGGATTCCACCATCCTGGTAGATTAAATTTGATAACAAGATATTTATCAATTTCGGAGCTCATCAAGGATAAGAAAATAACCTATAATCAATTGTCAAGTGCTTGTTTTTCAAAAGAACGATTCATATATGAATTAGCGCTTTTTCACTTCGGAAACTTATATCCTGATCAATTGGAAGATATATTATATCGATCAAAAAGGAATTATCCTTCAAAATCAACTATAGATAATGCTTATCAGATAATTGAAAAATTAATCTTTCTTAACTTTCCCAATGAAATAAAATCATATTTATGGTTTTGTTTAGATCAAGAATTTAAAATCACAAATATGCCGTTATACAAAATGATACTGCATCATTACAAAGAATATAGTAATGATATAATGGCTGTTATAAATAGTGAAGATCAATTAAACGGATATGTTAAGCAAAATATTTCTTAATCGTTCTTAAGAATAATGTCTTTTTATTTATCATGCAAATTTATCAAAATAGATTAAATATTTCCTATTTCTGAACATTCTCTATGTAATTTATTGAAATTACCTTCCTATTTTTGCTTTTTAAAAACGTTAAAAATGGAAAAAAATTATCTTGGTGTTGGCTCAAGGGTTAATCACTCTGCTTTTGGCGATGGTGTAATTATAAAATTATACGCCATTTCTTACGATGTTTGTTTTATGCTCTATGGAATAAAACAAGTTGGTAAGGATTACGATAAATGGGAGGTGATAGAACATATTCCTGCTGAGGAAGCCATTACGTATTCTGAAGCAGAAAAAAGTTTACTCAAGATTTTGAAGAACTATAATTTAATACAGGATAATCCTGATTTAGGTGATAGATGGAAAAGTGGAATGCTTATTTTACAACCATTCGACAAAAGCCTCAAGAGTAAAGAAATTCCCATCGAAACTTTTTTCCAGAAAATTATTATGACCAGAGAAAGGTTGAGAGTTATGGAACAAAAAATTAATAACCATGCAATATTAAGTGAAGAGGATAAAATTATTCTTCAGCAATATATAACAAAAATTTATGGCAGTTTAACAACATTCAACATCCTGTTTGACAAAAAGGAGCATTATTTCGTTGGCGAAAAAGGTGCTTAACGCATCTTTTCCCGCCTAAAGATGATATTCTCTTTTACAATAAACAGATAATTTTTTTAATGTTAAATATTCAGCATTAATTGAAATGATTAAACATAGATATCAATAACATTGACTTGACATTGAATTTCTCGTAACGGGTTATTAAAATTTCTATTTTATTTACTTCCCAATGTAAGTATATTTAGGTAAAAAGAGTATATTTTTGCAAGATTACTGAACATCATATAATTGAGATACTTACATGAGATTAATCACATTTAATTTATTTTCTTTCCTCAATATTTTATTGCTTTGCACATCCTGCTTAGTGACAGACGATCATTTTTCAAGATTACCTAATGGTTATTGGAGAGGCGTTTTGAAACTAGATTCAAGACCTGTTAGTGCAAATCCTAAAGGTGAACCACTCCCTGAAAAGTTAAATCTTACTTTTGATGAAGTTACAGATGGTGAGTTACCATTTACCTTTGAGATTACTTATATTACGGAAGACAGTTTTGTTATGGATCTCATAAATGGAAATGAAAAAATCAGAGCTTCGGAGATATATTTTGGAAGGGATAAATATTTAGCAAAAGATACCTTTAGAATCAATTTTCCGATTTATGATACCTATTTGCATGGTTTATATGAGGAAAATGTAATGGAAGGTGAATGGGTTATCAATTATAGAACCGAATTTAATAGGATTCCATTTGTTGCAAAATTTGGACAGAACCATAGATTTACTCAGCTTAAAAAAGAACCGATCATGAATTTAACCGGTTCATGGGAAACTGAATTTGGTCTGGTAGAGGGTGAAGAACCTTATCCGGGATTGGCTGAATTAAAACAAATTGGGAATCATTTAACGGGAACTTTTTTAACAGAAACAGGAGATTATAGGTACTTAGAGGGTACCGTTCAACTTAACAAACTGTATCTTTCTGTTTTTGATGGATCTCATGCTTTCCTATTTGAGGGAAAAATTAATACTGATTCTACTATAAATGGTATTTTCAGGTCAGGTAAACATTATCAAACAATCTGGAAGGCCAAGCCACAAAAAACCAGTACCTTACGTGATCCAAATGCTATAACCACCTCTGTGAATGATAACCCACTATCTTTTGAGTTTCCTGATATTAATGGAAATCTTGTTTCATTAAATGACATCAAAGGTAAAGTTAAAATTATTCAATTATTTGGAACGTGGTGTCCCAATTGTTTGGACGAAACTAATTTTTTATTAGAATATCTTTCAAATAATAAAAAGAAAGATATAACTGTCTTAGGATTAGCTTTTGAACGCTATCCAGAAAGGGAAAAAGTACTATCCATTTTATCTTCTTATAAGACAAGATTAAAGATTCCTTATCCAATATTGTGGGCTGGATCTTATAATAAAAAGGAAGCATCGAAAGTTTTACCTATGTTAAACGGCATAACTGCTTTTCCAACCTTATTGATTTTGGATGAAAATAATAGAGTTTTTAAAATTCACACTGGTTTTAATGGACCGGCCACAAGTCAATATGAATCTTTCAAAAAAGATTTTGAATTATCCATTGAAAAATTACTTAATATTTCCAATAAATAAATTATAAATAACATGAATCAAATGGTAGCCTTAGCATATTGTCAGGAAAATCAATCATCCGTTAATAAAATCCTACAGGATTTTAAAAATACCAGTATCCAGTTTAAATTGGTCAGCTCAAATAGCCATGCAGAGCCTTCGATTTATAATCAGTTGGAAGATTTTGATGGCCCTATCGTTCTTTTGATTAGTGTAAATTTTTTACGATCCATTTCGTGCATGCAAAACACCTTATCTTTAGTCACCAGGAAGGCTAATAATTTGGTGCCAATATTGGTAAGCGGAACCGATGCCGATCCTATGACTGGTGAAATTAAGGAAGTTCCAACAATGATTGATAAAATTGGAGATATCATCCCATACATAAACTATTGGCAAAGTCAATATTTAGAAGCCAGAAGTCGAAAAACCGAAATAAGAGCTGATGAGTCTGATAAAATGGCTTTTGAAAATCATTCTAATTTATTAAGAATGCTTTCCTCGGAAGCGGGTGAAACATTGAGGCACTTAAGAAAGTTTTTGCCACCATCTCTCGTAGAATGCAGGTCATTAAAAAATAAATATCAATTACTTCAAGACCAATTGATTGAGTTCCCTTTTCAGGATAATTTATTTTTAGAGGATGAACCAGAGCAAATCATAGAAGATGATCTTAGTTTTCCTCCACCTATTCCGTTAACCGAATATATTGAGTTTGAAGAGGAGGTAATTGAAGTAGCCCCCTCCTCTGATATTGATAGCGGAGAGTTCAATTTTACGAGTTCATCAAACGAGGATTCAACCATTTTGACAAACAATGAGTACGAAGAAATCGTAAACGTTGATCATTTAGTTAGTGATGAAATCACTGAACCAATACAAACCTTACCCATTGGAACAACTGATTTAACACTGCCTCGCACTGAACAAGCTGCACCTGAGGTTTCGTTTACTTTTGAAACATCAGTTATTAAAGAAGAAGAAATAATAAAGGAAGAGGAGGAAGAACAAGAAGAAATTACGATAAAGGAAGAGGAGGAAGAACAAGAAGAACAGGAAGTAGCAGAGCAAGTTTTACCTACTGTGGAAACGGAATCTTCCTTAGAAGCAGCTACCTCATTGTACAAACAAATTGAAAATCAATATCCTACAGATGTTGAACGACAATATTTTCATTTAAAACTTGTATTGAGGGAAGCTGAAAATGAGCATCAAAAAATTAGTTTTCTTCAGCATTTTATTGAAAGAAATGGGCATCAAACAGAGGCAAAATTAGCTTTATCTAAGATTTTACTTAGTCAAAATAAGTGGGATGAGGCAAAATCTGTTTTAGAGGAATTATTGCTCATTGATCCAAATCATGGAGAATCATTGTATGAATTGGCAATTATCATAATTTCCCATTTCCCGGAAAAAATGGAAAGAGCTGGTAATTTGTTAAAACAGTGCATAAAGCAATCCTCATTTCCTAAAGAAGCTTTATATACCTACGCTATATATTTGAGTAATATTTCTTATAAACCTTATAAGGCTTTAGAATATTACTTAAAAACCATTGAGGTTTTACCAAATCATAAGTTTGCTTATTATGATTTGGCTACCTTTTATTTTAATGAGGGAGAGAAAAAAATTGCCAAAGAGTTTTATTTGAAAGCCATTCAAAATAACCCTGAATTAAAAATAAGAGATAATGATCTGGCATTTGAAGTAGATGATATATAAACTTTAACATGTTGAACGTAATACTACCTTTCGATAACTTAAACCAAGGAAAAATTGCCTGTATCACTGGTGCCAACGCTGGTATTGGACTTGCTACGGCTTATTATTTTGCCAGTAAAGGTTATTCTTTAATTTTATTAGCCAGAAGAAAAGAAAAATTAGAAGAGGTTGCTCATCAGATTAAATCAATCTATCCTATTGATATTTTATTGATAACGGTGGATGTTAAAAATGAAGTGGAGGTTAGTAAATCATTTTCAACTTTACCGGAAGCATGGAATAAGATTGACTTTCTGCTGAATAATGCGGGTAAGGCAAAAGGATTTGCCCCTTTCCAGGAAGGAAACTTAGCTCATTGGGAAGAGATGATTGATACCAATGTTAAAGGTCTTATTTATGTATCAAGAGCTGTTATTCCGCTAATGATGAAAGAAAAAAGAGGCTTTATTATCAATTTGGGATCCATAGCAGGCAAACAAACTTACCCTAATGGTAATGTATATTGTGCAAGTAAAGCGGCAGTGCTTGCACTAACTGAAGGCATGAGAATTGATTTACATACCCACAATATCAGAGTAGCTTCTATCTCACCTGGCCATGTTGAAGATACTGAATTTGCAATGGTTAGATTTGATGGAGATAAAGAAAGAGCCAATATTTATAGTGATTTTAATCCATTAACAGCGTTTGATATTGCCGAAACAATTTATTTTATGGCATCAAGACCAAATCATGTAAATATTCAAGATGTCATTATTATGGGAACCCAGCAACCTACCGCAACGATTGTAAATAGAAATGGCAGAATAGATTAATTTATTTCACTAATTTTTCTGACTGAACTATTTGATTTTTACCGTTTCGAACGACCAAAAGATAAATACCTTTAGATAATTGAGGTAATCTCAAGACTAGCTCGTCACTAAATATGGGTACTTGATAACTTTTAATCAAATGTCCGTTCACCTGATACAGTGAAACGGTGGTAGATTCCTCAAATAAACTATGGGTCTTTCTTAAGGTTATCAAATCATTTAGCATTGGGTTGGGAAATACCTGAAAAGGAGAATATTTTTTACTTACTTGATTAATAGCAGATACCGCATTTCCCGCCTGTGTTATTTTTACAAAAATAGTATCCATTCCATTTGGAAGAAATTTCAATAATCCTGTTCTTGCGGTAGCAGTAGTATTAAGAGAACTTGTTACATCAATAGACGCATTACCCGAACCGGCGGTAACATTGGTATTAATAAAATCCATATTTTTGAATACCCGCCAGGTTGTGTTCGTTATTATTGATATTTTTTGACTTTGATTACCTGATGTAAAACTTATATTTTGAGGTGAAACGGTAAAAGTGGGTAATACTCCACTTTGAGTTATTGACACAACTGTTGAATCAACGCCTGTTCCTTTTATCACAATTTTATCTGTTCTGGGTAATACGCTATTATTGGGTTCACAAATGACACTAACAAAACTATTATCGACACCCGAAGTGGGGGTAATTCGAATAAATGAGTTAGTTTTATAAATGGACCATTGCGTATTTGATACAATATTTAAAGGATAATTCCCTCCTATTGAAGGTATTGAAAGATTGATAGGTGATACCGTTAGGGAATATTTTTTTTCGAGTAATGTTTTTAAATTATAGGTATGAATAGACCTCCCAAAAGTGCCTGCAATTAATTCCATTTTTTCAGGTACGTAATGTAAATCATAAACAGCTACCATGGGAAGATTTGTACCTAACTTATGCCAGTTAATTCCACCATTAACAGACCCATATACCCCTGCATCGGTAGCTACGAATAACAAAGAATCTGAATGATTGGGAATAATGACCAGGTCATTAATAGAAATATAAGGTAAATCACCTTTTATAGATCTCCATTTATCCCCTCGTTCTTTTGATAAAAAAAGGTGAGATTGCCAATCATTATCTTTATAACCGGAGAGCGTAACATATACATTATCAGTAAAAGAGGGCGATGCTTGCACGGAAGTTATATATCTTTCAGGTAAGCCATTTGTAATATTCGTCCAAATTTTTGATTCAGGATCAAATCTCCAACAATTAGCATCTGAGGTACCAGTATAAAGTAACCCTTGTAGTTTAGTTGATTCGTTAATGGTAGTAATATTATGGAAGCGTGCACCATAAATATTTCCATCTGTTAAATCATCACTTATTGCTTTCCAGGAAGCATTAGCACCTTCGGTGTTTTTATATACTCTGGAGGTACCTGTATATAATGTATTTGCATTAAAATGACTTCTAATTAAAGGGGCATCCCAGGCTACTGGCTCAAATTTATCAATGCCATTCATTGCTGTATTAAACGACAATCCTTTATTGGTAGTAACCAGAATATTTCCGTTTTGGGTAAGGGTATAGAAGATATTATCATTTTTAGGATCGAAAACTTGTTGAAAACCATCACCACCATATAATCTAACCCAATTTTGTGGATTTTCACCTTTCAGTGTACCGTGGTCCTGTGCCCCTCCATAATAGACATCTGTTTCATGTGGATTTGAAGCAATTCTATAAAATTGAGTAGCGGGAACCTCCTCGTAATCACTCCAACTCGACCCATTATCTTTTGATTGATATACCCCTCCATCTGATGCGAGTAATAAATCAGATTCATTTATAAAAACTAAATCATGTTTATCGGCATGTACTTTATTTTCATACCATGGAGGAGCGCCTAAAAACCAGGTAACTCCGCCATCGTTAGATCGCCAAAGATCAACACCCAGAATAAATAAATCCTTGTCATTTTTAGGATTAATTTCAATTTTACCAAAATACCAACCAAAGCCGCCCATAGCATTATCGGGTAAAGCATTACTACCTGTATTAGTTAAAAGATTTACCCAATTAGCTCCACCATTTACTGATTTATAGAAACCTTCCCATTCATTATTTTCACCAATAACTATTGAAAATAGCAAATTAGAGGTTAGTTTACTGGCCACAAGACCAATTCTACCCTTTGGACCCAATTTTAATCCGTTATCAGATTTATTCCAGGTAGTACCACCATCAACACTTTTGAAGATAGTTGCATTTATACCTGACAATAAACTTTCTCTATTATTTCTAACTCTCGGCCAGGAAGCAGCATAGATAATATTAGCATTAAATGGGTCTAAAATCAAATCAATAATACCCGTATCATCAGCGACATGCCAAACTTTTTCCCAGGTAATTCCACCATTTATACTTTTATAAATACCTCTTAGTTTGTCTCTTTTGAATGGTAAACCCATACTGGAGGCATATATAATGAGAGGATTAACGGGATTTATTAGTATTTTAGAGATAACCTGTGTGCCTGCTGGCCCTATATTTTTCCAGGTTTGACCACCGTCAACACTTTTATATACCCCGTCGCCCACAAAAGGATAGCCGGAAATATTAGGATCTCCTGTGGCAACATAAATAATTTTACTATTTGTCGGATCAATATTTATGTCAGCTATGGCTAACCAGGGGAAATTATCGAAAATAGGATTCCAGGTTAGACCACCATCTAATGTTTTCCATAAACCACCCGATGAAAATCCAAGGTAAACAATTTGATTATTTTTTGGATCGGGTTTTATCACATTAACTCTGGCTCCAATTTTATTTGGACCTCTAAGCGTCCAGGTTTCATCAAATCCATTGGGTACCGATCTTAAATTTGGTGAATTGGATATATTTTTTAGTGATTCAATGTATTTATTTGTCGTTGATTCGTCATTAAAAAATTGTCGTATCAGGAAGAAATTTTCAATAGGTTTAAAAGAATTAAAATTTGAAGAATGCCGAATGTCTGAAACAGCTACTAAAAACAATAGAAAAATCCAATAAAATTTAATTTTCTCCACAATAGACCATACCTTTTTAAACATTTGTACCTTCTTCATTTCCCACAATATTTTACCTGCCTCCTAATAATAATCTCATGTCTCTTCTTTGAGGCGCTGAATCAAATAACTTATTTTCATTGTCTGTGAGTGGTATTACCATAGGAACGGGAACAGGTTTACCCTCTGGTGTACTCAGGGCAACAAAGGTGTAATAAGCATGATTACATCGTCTATAATTATGTCCTTTGATATCTGCTGCATAAACTTCCACATAAACTTCTACGGAGGTATTAAATGAGCGGGTAACCATTGCCTCAATGGTCACTATATCACCTACATGAATAGGTTTTTTAAAAGCAACATTATCCACAGATACAGTAACTACCTGGTTTTCACAATGTTTTCCTGCACAAATACTGGAGATAATATCCATCCATCTCAATAAATTTCCCCCCATGAGATTACCCATAGGATTTGCATCATTCGGCATGACCATTTCTGTCATGACAGATTTTGATTCAGCGACTCTTTTAGCTTTATTTTCCACACTCATAGAAATTATAACATATCAAATTCAAAAATAGATGAAATTTTATTTTTTAAAATGTACTTAACCTCTTCTATATTTTGTTTTGCACCTAACTCTTTTTCTAAGGAAGTAACTGATTTACCTTCATCTTTAATGCCACAAGGTATAATATAGTTGAAGTGGTCAAGATTTGTATTGATATTAAATGCAAAACCATGTAATGAAATCCATCGACTCAAATGAACTCCAATAGCACAAATTTTTCGCTTTTCGTGTCCTCTATTGATCCAAACACCAGTGTACGCTGGTTCTCTGTAACCTATAATATTATAATGTTCCAGCGTTTGGATTACAGATTCCTCAAGCAATCTAACATATTTGTGAACATCATTAAAAAAGAGATCTAAATCAAAAATCGGATAGCCAACAATTTGCCCCGGACCGTGATAGGTAATATCACCCCCACGATTTATTTTATAAAACTGAATACTATTTTCTGCTAAATATTCTGGTGAAACGATTAAATTTTCTTGTGATCCGCTTCGACCCAATGTAAAAACAGCATGATGTTCACAAAAAATTAGCGTATGTGATGGGTTAGGATTATTAATAATTTTTTTTTCTTCCTTAAGTTTTTGATGAATTTCTGTTTGGTACTGCCAGGTATCAAAATAATCCGTTAATCCTAAATCCTGGAAGATAACCTTTTGACGCATTTATTTTTGGACAAAGTTAGGATAAATCTATCATTATCAAAAAATCACCGATATAAGAAACTCTTACTTTCCAATTATATTAAAGAAAAATGTCGGAGGTATGAAAAACAAATTAATGCTTTTAGTAACTATGGTACTAAAATATACCATAGTTTATGGCCAAACTATTGATTTTGCGAGGTTAGGTAACGAAATACAACCACTTTTGGGAAGAAATTTCTTTGAAAAAAGTCAGACCAACATAATTAATCAGGATAAAGTCTGGGGTATTTTAGGTCAGGAATCACAATGGTTAGGAGTAAAATCAAGACAATCATTAGATTTAATCTTATTTTTTAAGGACAAAAATCAATATACTTCGTTTTCATATTCTTCCCCCTATTCAAAACATAGAGAAATAGTTTTTAATTATCATAAATTAATTCATCATAATTTTATATTGGGCACAGAGATTGAGTATAAAACACAATCATTTCCAGAAAATAAAATGAGTCATATATTATCTATTGGGGTTCACGCAATGGCCAGGATGCATGAGAACCATCACTTGTATATTAAATATACCAGAGACTTATATTCGGCTCCATTGGATAAGATCGATTTCATTTTGTTAGGTATCGACAACAAAATTGGAAAGTATAATCATATAAATATTTTTTACATCTATCAAGGTCATCAGATTTTTAATGGAATCAGGGGAAATATTACCAGTCAGTTTAAGTTATTTGAGGGTGAGATAGGGTGGGAACCTCTACCCTATTCTTTTACCTTTGGATTAGCATATAACCTACCAAAAAGTATTAGATTTGGTTTAAAAGTAAGACAGCATCAATGGTTGGGCATTTTAACTTCTGTCTTTTTTCAAAAACATTGGAATTATAAAACAAAATGAACCTATTATTAACGAGTGCAACCTATTTAGAAGTTAACCAAACCATAGACTATTTAGATAAATACTGGCATAAATGCGAAGAGGGAACATGGAAATCAGGAAACCATGAAATTCATCTTCTCGTCACAGGCGTAGGTGCTTTTAATACTTTGTATGAATTAAAAAATAGATTAAACCAATTTTCTTATTCATTAATCATTCAAGCGGGCATTGGTGGGGCATATCAAAAGAATAAGTCATTGGGAAAGGTTTATTATATGGCCACAGAAAGATTTGGAGATATAGGTATGGAGGAAAAGAATGGTAGTTTTACTTCTATTTTTGAAACACCCCTTATAGATAAGAATTCATTTCCTTTTCAAGATGGCGTTTTGATAAATCCGGAAGCTTCGTTGACTAAATTTCTTCCTCTGGCCCACGGAATTACATTGAATACAGTGACAGGTACTCAAAGTAATGCGGATAAAATAATTATAAAATACCCTGAGGTTGAGATTGAAAACATGGAAGGTGCATCATTTTTTTATGTATGTCTAAAAGAAAAGATTCCATTCATGTCCATAAGGAGTATTTCAAATTATGTGGAGAACAGGAATAAAGAAAATTGGAAAATGATAGATGCCATTGAATCTTTGAATAACACCTTAGCAGAATTATTTGATATTATGAAGGAGATGTAGAGCTATTCGGGCATAAATCCCTGCACCATTCTTTGTTTGCCACTTAAATCGCTCAGTATTTGCACATTTTCGAATCCATTTGCTCTTAAGAGATTAGCGACGCCTGTAATAAATTCATGGTGACATTCAAAGAACAAACCTCCCTTTGGTATTATAGATTTTGTGGAAAGTTCTACTATTCTTTCATAAAATAAAAGAGGAGAATCATCGGGTACAAACAATGCCTCTTTAGGTTCATAGTTTAACACGGAATCCAACATGTCTTTTTTATCCATTATTGGAATATATGGAGGATTGCTTACGATGAATGAGTAATTTTCTGATAAAGGAGAATTTAAAATATCACTATGAATTAAATTGACACTGGCTGAATATTTATCAATATTCGACGCAGCAATTTTTAATGCTTCCTGACTAATGTCCAATGCATTCATTTCCCGTTTGCTTTCCAGTGCAATAGACAGTGCGATAGCTCCGGAACCAGTACCAATATCAATACCCTTCCCAGCCGGTAATACAGTTAAATTAGCTAAAACCAGAGAAACCAACTCTTCCGTTTCTGGTCTGGGGATAAGCACATTTTTATCTACTTTTAGCAAATAATTTCTAAAAGGAGCAACGCCACAGACATATTGTGTTGGTTCACCCGCATTTATTCTACTAATTGAATGATTTATATTAAAAACTAATTCTTCGGATAAATTTGTCTCAGCGATCCATGGCATTTTAAAATGGGCAATATCATATAGTATGGACTTAGCTATGGCTCTTTTTTCATAAGCATCAAAATCATCATTCAGGTTAACCAAGATGTGTTGAAACAAATCTTCACCATTCTTCATAAACACTAACCTAATCTATTTTTGAAATCTGAATATTCAAATTTTTTCCATTGTTTATAGCCATCATCTTCAGACCAACATCCTATTTCCGGATGACCAACACCATTGAACATCGTTGTTTTAACCATCGTGTAATGCATCATGTCCAGAAAAATTAACTTTTGACCAACCTGTAAAGGGGATGAAAAAAAGTATTCTTCTAGGAAATCACCAGCCAGGCAACTCACACCACCCAGTCTGTAGGCATTTTGAAAATCTGAATTTATTTCCCTGGATGCGTTTAAAATATTTGGCCTGTAAGGCATTTCTAAGGTATCAGGCATGTGGGCGGTAAAAGATACATCCAATATGGCTGTTTTAATACCGTTATTATCTACAATATCTAAAACCGTTGAAACCAACTCCCCTGTTTCCCAAACTACGGCACTGCCAGGTTCAAGAATAACACTTAAATTTGGGTATTTTACTTTGAACGTTTGAAGCACTGAGATGAGATGGGGTACATCATAATCAGATTTAGTCATGAGGTGTCCACCGCCAAAATTTATCCATTTTAACTTAGGTAATAATTCCCCAAAATTAAGTATTACCGCGTCAATTAATTTCTCCAGATGATAAGAATCTGATTCACATAATGTATGAATATGTAAACCTTCCAAATTAGGTAATTGCTTTAACTCATTTATTCTATCGACGGTAACACCTAACCTTGAGCCTTCAGCAGCGGGATTATACAAGGCAACATCCACGGGAGAATATCCAGGATTAACTCTTATTCCGGGAGAAAACAAAGGATTTTCAGAGGAAATAAATGGAAGGTATCTTATATACTCAGCACAAGAGTTGAATGTAATATGACTGCTGTGTTGAACAACTTTATCAAAATCGGCGGGAATATAAGCTGGGGAATAAGTATGAGCTTTGGTCCCCATTTCATTAAATATCAATAATGCTTCATGAAAAGAACTGGCTGTTGCACCGGCTAGATATTTTTTGATAAAGGGAAAAACATGCCAAAGTGAAAAACCTTTTAGGGCTAAAATAATGTTAATATCCGCTTTTTCTTGAATTTCCCTCAGCAAATCAAGGTTGCGTGTGAACCTTTTTAGATCCAAAACAAAAGCGGGAGAAGGAATTTGATTATAATCTGAAAGGTTCATAGCATGTGGGTATTAAGCATTAACAAAATCGACAAACTATGCTGGATAATCGAACTGAAGATTTCCATTCACCTGTTCATGCCATGGTAAACCAGCGATGCCTAATGCCTCCAGGAACGGATCAGGATTAAATTCTTCGACATTAAAAACACCTGGTTTCGACCATTGACCTGTTAAGAACATTTTTGCTCCAACCATTGCAGGAACCCCTGTGGTATAGGAAACGCCCTGGGTGCCTGTTTCTTTATAAGCATCGGCGTGTTGGCAATTATTCCAGATATAATAATTTACCCACTTACCGTCTTTTTTACCTCTTATTCTAACCCCAATACTTGTTTGACCTGTATAATTTTCACCCAGCTCACCAGGATCAGGCAAAACAGCTTTTAGAAACTCCAAAGGAATGATTTCTCTACCTTGAAACATAACAGGTTCAATATTAGCCATTCCAATGTTTTGAATGACCCGTAAATGGGTCAGATATTCCTCGCTGAAGGTCATCCAAAATCTAGCTCTTTTTAACGATGGAAAATTTTGAACTAAGGATTCAAGTTCCTCGTGATAAATGAGATAAGAAGATTTTGGACCAATATTAGGATAATCAATATCCATTTTAATCTCATGGGGTTCTGTTATAACCCAATCACCATTTTCCCAATATTTACCCTTTTGTGTTACTTCCCGAATATTAATTTCAGGATTAAAATTTGTTGCAAAAGCTTTACCATGACTTCCAGCATTGGCGTCAATGATATCTAGATAGATCATTTCATCGAAATAATGTTTTGCTGCATAAGCTGAAAACACACCGGTAACGCCAGGGTCAAAACCGCATCCTAATATGGCTGTTAAATTAGCCTGTTTAAACCGCTCTCTGTAGGCCCATTGCCAGCTATACTCAAATTTAGCTTCATCTTTAGGTTCATAATTCGCAGTGTCAAGATAATGAACGCCAGTTTGTAAACAAGCCTCCATGATGGTTAAATCTTGATAAGGTAATGCTACATTGATAATCATTTTAGGTTTAAAAAGATTTATCAGTTTAACCAATTCCGGAACATTATCAGCATCGACCTTTGCTGTTGACATCGAATTATATCCAAGTTGTAATTTAATATCGTCGGCGATACGGTCACACTTAGAAACGGTTCTACTGGCTAGTAAAATTTCAGAAAAAACCGCTGGGTCCTGAGCACATTTAAAGGCAACCACCCTTCCAACTCCACCTGCTCCAATAATCATTATCCTTGACATAACAATATTTTTATTTTAAAATGTGGCCAAATATACAGCATTACCCGATAATAAAATAACTGACTATTAAAAGGATTGAATAAAATAACCACCAATAAAAAGGTATTAATTGAGTTATAAGAATTCCCTTTTTCCACCATAAATAAATGAGTCCCGCTATTTTTTCGAAGGAATAGGCAAAAAATGTGGCGTAGGCTATGCCGATTAAACCAAACCAATGTAACCCAAAATAACTTGCAATAAGATGAATAGCCAATTCCAAAAGACCAATAACGGCTAATATCTGGGAATGACCTAAAGCATTGATCACTGTATTGGTTGGAATGGTCCTGCTAATAACCAAAAAAAGGAATATTTTGAAAATAGGAATACTATCCAAAAATTGTTCAGAGAACAAAAGAGGAAACCAGCTATGCACAAAAAACATTAACAGGATAGTAATAGGAAAAACAATATGCAATAGATGGAGTGTATTTTTTCTTAATTGAAACAATCCATCTTCTATATTTTTAATCAGCGAGGGAATAATTCCCAAACCAAGACCTTCAAATAATCCATTAACAAAGGGTAACTCTCTCGCTCCGTAGCGATAAACGGCAAAAATAGCTGTACTACCATGATAGTAATACTGAACTAATGATGCATTAATTACTGATGCTAATCCGCCGACTAAAGCTGAAAATATTAAGGGTAATGAATAGGTAATCCATGTATATATAATTTTTTTGTCGAAATGAATAGGTAAAGAAAAGGAATGAAATATAAGAATTAAAAACCTTAAAAAAGCCCATAAAGTAAGTCCCGTTATTCCTAAACTAATGTTATCAAACCAAAATAAAGGTACAGAGAATAGTATTATCTGTAAGGGAAATGAAACTAAGCAGAATATCTTAAGCCATTGATACTTTTCTTCCAGGAATAAGGAATATTCGAGTAATTGAGCTGGTGTATTAAATAAGAAATAAAGTAAAAAGATCCATACAAATGGAATAGTTGAAAAAGTTTGAGAAACGGGGAAATTAAAATAAATGCTTAATCCAACAAAAACTACAAAAAAAATGGTAATCAAGCTGAAAAACAAAAAAGCTGCGGAAAGCATTTTTTGTTTACTGTGGGCAGGTAAAGTAGGAAAAATATGCATGAGGCCTTGAATAAGACCTGAAATCCAGAAAAAACTCAGCGAATAAGCTAGTATTTGTAAAAGCTCAAAAGAACCAATTTCATCGTTGGAAAAGTTTAAAAAGGGAAGTAAGAAGGCATAAAAGAGGACACTTACTTGTCTGCTAAGATGAAAGAACTGAAGCAAACGAATTGGTGTAAACATTATAGCTCAATAAGCTTCTCATTAAATACAACAGAATAATCTTCCTCTAACTCTCTTAAAACAGGTTCGTAAACTTCACGCATCACTGGGATTTGTACCCCTCTCGCTGAAATTTTACCTTCCAAAACCAATTTCACAAATATTCCTAACGGGAGACCAACTGTTTTTGACATGGCGGTATCCTGACTATCTTCCCCCAGTAATTTCATACTGGATATTTTCAAGAATTTTTTACCCTCCTTTCTATATTCCACCTCATGTTGCATGATTATCATGTCTTTATCCTCAGGTTGTAAAGCCCATTTTTCTCTTAGCAGATTTTCCAGGATTAAAGCTGGGGTGGCAAAATTATGTTTAATTTTTATCTTTCTAAATAATCCGAGCCATTCTAATTGATCCATAACCAATGAATTAGCTGGTTTATTTAATAGTTGTGCTACTCTTTCGCGCAAAGTACCACCATTGTACTGATCGACATAAGCATCTAAAAGTTCGTGATAAGTTATGTTGCCTGAATCCAGTATTGGAAAATCAGCATCAGTTAAACCAATTTGAATTAATGCATCCCAGGCTTCACAAAAACCAACGGCACGAAGCGTTCCTCTGATAATATTTGGAATTTTTGATAATCCGTAAACATCCATATAAAGGAGAGAATCTCTATTGGCATACATCTCAAAGGGACCTTCATTTAAGATATTTACAATTTTCTTTTCGCGAAACAATCTATGATAAGGAACGTATTTTAATTTACTATTTTCGATAAACTGAGCTGTACCCTGACCGGAAAGAACTACATTTCTTGGATTCCAGGTAAACTTGTAATGCCATGGATTATCATCACTTTCCGGAGAAATTAAACCACCTGTATAGGAACGAAAGGAGGTAATTTGTCCGCCATCTTCTTTGATTCCGTCGATAAGCCGCATAGCAGACATGTGATCAATACCAGGGTCGAGACCCATCTCGCCCATAAAGATAAGTTCTCTATCGCGCGCTTCGTCACCTAGTCTATACATTTCCTGGGAAACATAAGAAGCGGTAATTAAGTGCTTTTTCAACTTTATACAATCGTGAGCCACTTCTAAATGCAGATGGGCTGGAATGAGGGAAACAACAACATCTGCTCTGCTTATCAGTTCACGACGGTCATTCACTTTCATCACATCGAGCCAGGCAGCTCTGGCCATTACATGACCAGCTATAAGTTTTTCCGCTTTTAATGGGTCTGCGTCAGCTACGGTAACATTCCAACCTTTTATTTCCGCATTTTTCAGAACGTAATGAATGAGTGCACTTGAAGAAAGTCCGGCACCGATAATAAGTATATTATGCATTTTTATTATCTTTATGTAAAGAGAAAAAAAAATTGGAAAAAACCATACAAATTCACTTCACAAGATTTCAGGGTATTGATGAAGTTCCGGACAAATATAAAGAATTATTAGACTCCGCCCGCCTCGCATTTCATAATTCTTATGCTCCCTACTCAAGATTTAGAGTGGGTGCCTGCTTATTATTGGATAATGGTCATAAGATATTAGGTACAAATATTGAAAATGCCTCTTATCCATTATGTATGTGTGCGGAAAGAAATGCTGTTGCCAAATTATCTTTTGAAGGAGCCATTCAAAAAATAAAAATAATTGCTGTGGTTGCAGATAATAAAGATGCACTCGTCAGCCCTTGCGGTGCATGTCGGCAGGTCCTTATTGAAATGGAGACAAGGCAAAAGAGCCCTATTGAAATAATTTTTCAAGGCGAAGAAGGTAGTTACTATCTATTAGACAGTATTGCCTCCATTTTGCCATTTAGTTTTTCTGCTGATTCACTACCTTAGTTTTTCTTTTCTTTTGAAGCTCTAATTACAGCTTCTCCAAAAAGGCTTAAACCGGTGTTAAAAATAATAAGACCAACCGTTCCCATGAGGATCCACTCCCAGGTTGAGGTGCCGTTCCATTTCCAAAAACCGGCTTCAATGGAAATGGACAATCCCATACCTGTTAGTGCGAGGCTAAGCCCGGGTAGCATTAATTTTTTATAATTGTTCATCTTTATTAAAGTTTATCTTTTTATTTGCTTCAATAAGATCTTCCGGCGTATCTATACTAAATAACGCTTCTTCTACAAATCCCAGATTAACCGTTAAACCTTCCTCTAACCAGCGCAGTTGCTCTAAGGATTCAATTCTTTCGTACATTCCTGGAGGAAGTTTAGATATCGTTTGTAGTACCTCATTTTTAAATCCGTAAATTCCGATATGCTGGTAGGTTTTTGCGATCGAAAAATCACCTTTTTGATAGGGTATATCAAACCTGCTGAAATACATAGCTTCCCTTTTTTTGTTAAAAACCACCTTCACTCTATTAGGATTCATTCTTTGGACTTTATCTGTTATATGACAGGCTAAAGTAGCTATTCCATCTGTTGCTTCATCAAGTGTTTCTATCAACTTTTTAATATCCGTTCCTTTAATAAAAGGTTCATCGCCTTGCAAATTAATAATATTGTAGGAGGCAGGATAATTTTTTGCCACCTCTGCCACCCTATCCGTACCACTTTGATGATTTTCATTGGTTAAAGCATAAGGAATATCCATTTCAATACAATGGTTTACTATTCTTAGGTCGTCTGTGGCAACAATTATTTTGTCTATAAATGAATAATTTTTAATACTATCGTAAATATATTGTATCATTGATTTATCAGAAATTTTTGCAAGAGGCTTTCCCGGGAAACGAATTGATTTATATCTTGCAGGAATTATGACAATATTTTTTTTCATTCGAAATACCTTTGTTTCATTCATTTTGTCAAAATTGAATAATAATTTACTTTTTTTATCATTTATTACGTTATTTTTTCTGACTGAGGCAAAAAGTCAGCTATCATCTTTACCTGTAAGAAATATAAAGGATACGGTTTTTATTGGTTATAACGAGGGAAAGTATTACTTGTCTCATCTAATAAAAAAAGAAGATAATTTGATTAGTGTGGCTTCATATTATGGGACGACTTTTGCGGCAATCAGAGAGATAAATGGTATGACAGCTTCTCAAATGAGAGAAAAAAAAATAATTAAAATTCCTATATCGTACAACAGTGTTAAGAGTCCCGTACAGCTAACCTCGTCCGAAAAAAATAATTATATCCCTTTATTTTATAAAGTTAAAAAAGGAGATACGGTATATCGACTATTTAGAATTTATTTCCCCAGAGATTCTAATGAAATTAAGAAAATTAATTTAATAAAAAATAACATAGTAGAGACAGATTCTAAATTGTTAATAGGTTATTTTCCTGTTCAACTTAATATTAAATCTTCTATAGACAATACATTGCAACTTAAAAGGAATAAGGATACTCTTTCACTCACTTCCGATAAATCTAAAGTTGTATTAGTTTCAGTATCGGGAGCAGCCAAAACATTTGATTCACCCTTTGAAAAAACAGAATATCCGTATGTTTTATCCAACAAAATACCAGAACATTCTGTTATTGAAATAACAAATCCGATGTCTAATAAAAAAATAACAGGAAAAGTAATAGGTAAAATTCCTCCAGGAAAATACCCTTTAGATATTTTACTTTTGTTATCTAAAAATGATGCCTCGGATTTAGGGTTTCTGGATTTAAAATTTTTTGTATCTGTCAAATATTATAAATAGTATGAAATATTGTGAAACTATTTTAGAAACTATTGGAAATACACCATTAGTTCAAATCAAGAAAATTATACCCGGTATTAAAGCAACGGTACTTATAAAAGTAGAAACATTTAATCCGGGTAATTCCATAAAAGATCGAATGGCTCTAAAAATGTTATTAGATGCAGAAGCCAATGGTAACCTGAAGCCTGGTGGAACGATTATAGAATGTACCTCTGGTAATACAGGAATGGGATTGGCCATTGCAGCTGCAGTAAGAGGATACAAATGTATCTTTACCACGACAGACAAACAGTCTAAAGAGAAAATTGATTTACTAAAAGCTTTGGGAGCTGACGTAATTGTATGTCCTACCAATGTTCATCCTGATGACCCTGGTTCATATTATTCTGTGGCGAAAAGAATAAGTACAGAAATTCCTAATTCATTTTGGTTTAATCAATACGACAACCTGTCAAACAGGCAGGCTCACTATGAATCGACAGGTCCTGAAATTTGGGAACAAACTGACGGTAAAGTAACACATATCATAACAGGTGTTGGAACAGGAGGGACTATTTCGGGTACGGCTAGATTTTTAAAGGAGCAGAATAAAGATATAAAAGTTTGGGGAATAGATACTTATGGATCTGTTTTTAAAAAATACCACGAAACAGGTATTTTCGACGAACAAGAAATTTATCCTTATATAACAGAAGGTATCGGTGAAGATATACTCCCTAAGAACGTAGATTTTACCTTGATAGACCATTTTGAAAAAGTTTCAGACAAAGACGGAGCTTTAATGGCAAGAAAAATAGCCAGAGAAGAAGGTATGCTTTTAGGCTATTCCGCTGGTTCAGCCGTAGCAGGGCTTTGGCAAATGAAGGCTGAACTTAAAGAAGACGATGTTGTAGTTGTTATAATACATGACCACGGTAGTCGATATGTAGGCAAAATATATAACGATGATTGGATGAGGGAACGTGGATTTCTAGAAAGTGAATTGAGAGCAAAAGATATTTTGGCTAAAAAGCATAAAAAGGAATTTATTAGTATTAATCCTGATACAGCTATCCAGGATGTTTTAAGATTGATGCGCGACTTTGATATATCTCAATTACCGGTGATGGAAAAAGACGAATGGGTAGGCTCTGTTGGGGAACAACAAGTGATAAGTGCTCTTTCTGAAAATCGTACACAGAATTCATCGGTAAGAGACATCATGGCTCCCGCTTTACCGGTAGTTAGTGAAGACATTACGGTTTCACAATTAAGTAAGATAATATCACGACAAACACCCGCTGTTATTGTCAAAAAAACAGCAGGTGATTTCCAGATTATTTCTCAATATGACTTAATACAAAGTTTATAGCAGTTGAAATTAGTCGATGTAACGTTTTGTAATTTCACCATAAGCATCAATGCGGCGATCTCTAAAAAAGGGCCACATTCTGCGAACTTCTTCCGTCCTGTTTTTATTTATCTCCACTAAAAAGCCATTTGATGAGGTACTATCCGCTTTAAAAAGGATTTCCCCTTGAGGTCCACATACGAAGCTTTGACCCCAAAAGGTTATACCATTTGTATTTCCCGTCCAATCTGGTTCAAATCCACATCGGTTAATGGCAACTAGGGGTAAGCCATTGGCGATAGCGTGACCTCTTTGTATGGTAAACCAGGCATCATATTGTCTTTCTTTTTCCTCCTCAGCGTCGGTATATTCCCAACCAATAGCCGTTGGATAGATCAAAATTTCTGCCCCTTTTAAGGCCATCAGCCTGGCAGCTTCGGGATACCACTGATCCCAACAAACTAAAATACCCAATTTACCTACACTTGTTTGAATAGGTTCAAAACCCATATCACCCGGCGTAAAATAAAATTTCTCATAGTAGGCGGGATCATCCGGAATATGCATTTTTCTATACTTACCAGCAATACTGCCATCACTTTCAAAAACCACAGCGGTATTATGGTAAAGGCCGGGTGCTCTTTTTTCAAAAAGTGAAGAAACTATGACCACTTTATTATCAGCGGCAACTTTACTTAGTATTTCTGTCGATGTACCTGGGATGGTTTCTGCTAAATCAAAAATGGATGGATCTTCAGCCTGACAAAAATAAATGCTATTATGCAACTCTTGCAACGTTATAAGTTCTGCCCCCATGCCTGCCAGTCGTTTTATTTCTGGAATGATTTTATCTAAATTTTCACCAGACTTATGGCTGGATGCTTGTTGAATGAGGCCAACTTTGATACTATTTTTTTTCATAGTTTCGATATTATAGATTGATAGATCCTTCTGGATACTGCATAGTAATGCAATGTAAAGATCCGTGTTGTTCAATTAAGGTACGGCAAAGCACAGGAATAATTTTTCTCCCGGGAAAAATACTGGTTAATACATTAACTGCTTCCTGATCTTGTTTTACATTATAAATAGGGAGTATCACCGCATCATTGATTATTAAAAAATTAGCATAAGTAGCAGGTAATCTGTGACCGTCGTCAGCAAAACAAGCATCAGGCCATGGCAATGGAACTAAATGAAAAGGATTCCCATTGATATCGACCAGATTTTTCAGCTCTGCTTCCATTTTCGACAAAGCCTCGTAATGTTCATCTTGTTGGTCATCACATTTTACATAAGCAAGAGTGGAGGGATTACAAAAACGTACTAAGGTATCAATGTGTGAATCTGTGTCATCTCCTGCCAAATATCCATGATTAAGCCAATAAATATTGGATGTTCCAAAACTTTTAAACAACAAATTATTAATTTGTTCCTCAGAAAAAGAAGGATTTCTATAGGGTGACTGCATACAATGACGGGTGGTAATAAGAGTACCCAATCCATCGGTTTCTATGGCACCACCCTCCAGAACAAAATTAATTTTCTCCATAGGTACTTTAAATGCATTGGATAAGTGTAACTTTTCAGTAATCAGATTATCCTTTTCTGCATCGAATTTTAGGCCCCAACCATTGAAAGTAAAATCTAATATTTTTATATCCATACCATTAGAAACAGTAATACCTCCGTGATCTCTTGCCCAGGTATCATTGCTATCCATGTCAAAAAAAAATAAATTTGGTGAAGAATAATCTTTGAAATAACTTTTTGTATTAGTGATATCCTTAGTAACAACAATTACCTTTTCGAAAGGTAAAATGGCGGTTATAACGTCAACAAAGACTTGAATAGCGTCTTCTAAAATTAATTTCCAATCTGAATCAGCATGGGGAAAAGTAAATTGAATGGCGTCTTGTTTTTCCCATTCCGCAGGTAATCGATAGCACATTTTTTCGTCAAAGTTAATTTTTTTTTATTTTCATTTACTAGTTGATTTACGATTTGTCCGCTAAATTAAAAAATGGTATTTTGTACAAAAATTAGGAATCATCACACGTCATGATAGAAAAAATAAACCCAGCACTTAGAAATAAAGCTAATGAATATTGGTCAGATTTCCAATATATTTTCAAGACACTCTATCCAAACTCAGCAGAAGGCGATTTACACGACATTATAGAAACCATAAATGCGGCTTATGTAAATAGGAAGGATTCGTTAAAAGAAATAGACAAAAAGAGAGAGTTAGTAAAAGATTGGCATTTGGATCAGAAATGGGTTGCCACTATGCTTTATGTTGATTTATATGCAGGTAATATTAAGAAAATGGAAAATCACCTTCCCTATTTAAAAGAGTTGGGGATTAATTATGTTCATTTAATGCCCTTGTTGGAACAGAGGGAAGGTCAGGCAGACGGTGGTTATGCAGTTAAAAACTTCAGAAAAGTCAATGCCAAATTAGGAAATAATAATGATTTAATAGCTCTTATAGATAAAATGCATGCTGAAGACCAAATCGTTGCTATTGATTTTGTTATGAATCACACGGCAAAGGAACATGAATGGGCACAGAGTATTTTGAAAGGAGAAAGTCGTTTCAAGGATTATTATTATTTATATCCGGATCGCTCTATTCCTGATCAATTTGAGAGAACGCTACCGGAAGTTTTTCCAGACTTTGCGCCTGGAAATTTTACGTATCAAAAGGAAATTGGACAATGGGTTTGGACTACATTTAACGAATATCAATGGGATTTAAATTACAGTGAACCTAAAGTATTTAATGCAATGCTTGGGGAAATGTTATTTCTTGCCAATTTGGGAGTGGATGTTTTAAGACTGGATGCCGTACCTTTTTTATGGAAAAAAATGGGTACAAATTGCCAGAATCAAGAAGAAGCGGTCATGCTTTTAGTGGCATACAAATATTTGATACACTTAGTAGCTCCCGGTGTCCTTTTCAAATCTGAAGCAATTGTAGCACCTAATGATATCATTAGATACTTAGGAGCAGGTGGTTATGAGGGAAAAGCCTGCGAAATTGGTTACAATGCTACTTTAATGAATCACTTATGGCATGCATTAGCTTGTGAAAATACAGTTTTGTTAAGTACTACCCTATCAAAACTTCCAACGATACCTAATTCTTCTACCTGGATTAATTATATACGTTGTCATGACGACATAGGTTGGGGAATATCCGACCAGAACGCCGCCGATGTTGGTCAGAATGGCCACGAAACACGATTATTCTGCTCTTCATTTTACACAGGAGTTTGGAAAGATAGTTTTGCTCAGGGTTACTCCTTTCAAATAGATAAATCGAATGGTGAATCTAGAATCTCTGGAAGTACAGCCGCGTTAATTGGTATTCAAAAGTCATTTATAGAGAATAAAAAAGAAGAATTATCTCAAGCAATAAATCGCTTTAAACTATTACACGGCGTAATCTTTTTTATGAGAGGTATTCCTTTAGTATATGCAGGGGATGAAATTGGACACTTAAATAATTTTGATTATCTCAAAGACGACGAAAAAAGAGAAGATAATCGTTGGCTGCACAGACCTTTCATGGACTGGGATAAAGCCTTATTAAGAGAGGAAGCAGGAACTGTTGAAAATGCTTTATTTAACATTATCTCCAATCTGTCTAATCGAAGAAAAGAAACCCACTGTCTTCATGGAAATGCGATAGAAACGATAATCTCTTTAAAAAGCAATAGCCTGTTTTGTGTAGAAAAAACATTAAAAGAGAAAAATCTTCTATTAGTGGCTAATTTTAGTTCTGATTTTCAAATGATTATTAAAATGGAATTGCCTGAGAAATGGCAGGGAAAATATTTTAGAGATGTATTAGGATCAGCATCATATATTTATCAGGGCGATACGTTGATAATACCTCCTTATGGTATTTTCTGGTTAACTGAAATGCCAGGGACATTACCTCAATCTAAGGAATATCGGTTAAAAATAGAAGCCCAAACAGTCCCAGGGGAATCATTGTACTTTATTGAAAATGACAGTACCGTATCAAAAGGTGAAAAAACAAGGAACATAACCTGTTATTGGGTAGACGATTTAGGCTGGCATGTAGATTTAAATCTTGTTCCCGGTGCATGGTTAAGTTATCATTGGGTTAAAATGTATGGTAATATCTTAATAGAAAAATCTAAAGATTATTATTATCACGCTATTTGATTGTAAAAGTAATTTGAATGTCCACACCGAAATTAAGTTACTATAGAATAATCTCAAGGGATAACTGATTAGCATTCAATAAGTTTTCACTTTTGGGTATAGGGTCTTTTTTAGTAATAGTAGGAAGTAATCTTTTAATAATACGCAAAGATTTAAGGTAATGGTTTTTGTTAATATCAAAAACACCATAATGATCCATCACATCAATTTTTACCTGACCAAGTGAATGAAGTAGTTGATTATCAGATAAAATAATACCAGAATGGACAATTCTACCAAATCTATTTTCAAAAAATGCGATATCACCAGGTTGTACCAATTCTATAAACTCAACAGACGAACCCATTTTAACTTGTTCTAAGGGGTCACGTGGAAGCGAAATTCCTACCATTTGATATACTATTTGCACAAGACCTGAGCTATCTATGCCAAAAGGAGTCCGACCTCCCCATAAAAAAGGTGTATTAAGGTATTTTCTTGCTAATTTAACTATCATTTCTGGTGTCGGATTAAATTTATTGAAAGGTAAAGCCTGACCGGTAAATGAAAACTTTGCTTTATTAAGAGAAAACCGTAAACCATCATATTCGGGTAAACGTGCTGCAAGGGTAATCGAAACAAAAGAATCAGGACCAACTGCGGGCTGCATTAATTCTAAACAATAAGCATAATTATTTTTATATTTCAAATAGGTACTTTCAGATAAAGGTAGAATTTGGTCTTTCTCTACCCATCCAATAAAACCATCAGATTCACAGATTATCCTTAGCCAATGATTACCTTTGGATTCAAGAACTTCTGCCATTTCTCCAAAAAGCATTTGAGAAATAAGCTCACTCCTGTGAGAGGGAGAAATGCGAATTGGAATAACACTTAATGGACAAATTCCAAATTCAATTTTACCGGTAAAATTCTTAATTTCTGAGGGTTGCGACATGATAGGACAAAAATACTAAAAGTTATATTTTTACCGTTATGCAAATATTAAAATTAAACATTATTTTAGCGCTTTTCAAATATATTTCATGCAGGCATTAACAAAAGCTAACATATTTACCAGCGTATTCTGTTTAATCATTACGTTCCTTTGGGGTCAGGATCCAAATTTTTCTCAGTATAATAATGTACCTATTTTTCTAAATCCAAGTTTAAGCGGTAGTTTCGAAGGAAGTTACAGAGCCACTGTAGCACATAGAAATCAAGGTAATAATCAGTTTAATGAACCCTTTGTTTCGTTATATAGTAGTTTTGATTTACGTTTACCTATTCGATATGATGGTAAAGTATTGAATGATGCAGCCGGAGTAGGTGTTATGTTTATGCAGGATAAAAATTCCAGCATTGGCTGGAATACACAGAATATATATATTTCCGGTGCATATCATAAAAGTTTAGATCCCACTACTAATCAATTTATAAGTGCTGGATTTCAGATGGGTATTATCCAAAAAAGTGTAGGATATAGTAATGTTACCTTTAATGATCAGTTTAATGGGACCGATGGTTACAGCGATTCAACAAATGAGTTATTGCCTTCAAATAATTTTGCCTTTTCCGATTTAAATGCAGGAATACAATATTCCTTTATGACAAATAATCAGCTGGGTGGATTTTTAGGTGCTTCAATTTCACATTTTAACAAACCAAATCAGAGTTTTTACCAAAATAACCTATTATTCGTAAATTCCATTACGAATAGTCCTTTACCGATAAAATATACTGTTCACGGGGGTTTTCAAATTCCTGTTACAGAAAAATTACAGATTCACCCCAGGGTTTTAGCACAAAAGCAAGGCAGCCATCTTACTGGTATGGCCGGGATGAATGTTAGAACGATAGTGAATGATGTTTCTAATACCTCTCTTCATTTTGGTGCTTCAGCGAGACCAACCATAGTAATTGGCAATAATCCCAAAATTGAATCTTTAATTCTATTGTTAGGTTTAGAACTGAACGAATTATTAATTGGAATTTCTTACGACGCAGGAATATCTAATCTTTTTAATAGCATTTCAGGAAGAAGAAATGCCATTGAATTGACGGTAACCTACATGGGAAGATATAATAACGATGATAATTTTTGTCCTAAATTTTAATCTGCAATATCAATATTTTCAATAATTTCTAAGCCATATCCGTCTAATGCCACCCTCTTTTTAGGATTATTGGTAAGCAGTTTAATTTTTGAGACACCCAAATCTTTTAATATTTGGGCACCTACTCCAAATTCTCTTGGATTCATATCCTGTTTCCATATATTTTCAGATAAATAATTTGGTTGGGAAGCAAGATTTTTTAGATCTTCAAGAAAATCTTCCTCTGATTTAACATTAGGTCTCATAAAGAGAAAAACCCCTTTTCCTTCTCTGGCAATTTGTTTTAAGGCTTTGTGAATAAGACTTGAATTATCAGAGAATAAAGAAGCGAAAATATCATTAGGAGTTACTGAAGAATGAACTCTCACCAAAACGGGTTCATCAATTGACCACTTACCGATGGTTACTGCCAAATGAACTTCCCCGGAATATATTTGTGTGTAAGCAGTAATTAAAAAATTGCCATGAGGAGAATCCACTGGAAAAGATAATTCTTTTTTAATTAAGCTTTCCATCTTTAATCGGTAGGCAACTAAATCACGAATAGCCACTATTTTAAGTTCAAATTTTTCAGCTATTTCAAAAAGTTCGGGTAAACGCGCCATCGTTCCATCCGGATTAAGAATTTCCACGAGTACTCCCGCTGGATAAAATCCAGCAAGTCTTGCTAAATCTATGGCCGCCTCAGTATGACCTGTTCTTCTTAACACCCCACCTTGTCTTGCTTTAAGTGGAAAAATATGACCTGGTCTGGCATAATCTTTGGCAACAATGGATGGATCGGTTAACTTTTTAATACCTGTAGCCCTATCATAAGCAGAAATTCCCGTTGAACAGTCAAATCCCATTAAATCTATTGAAACAGTAAATGCAGTTTCATGTAAAGCAGTATTATTAGAAACCATCATGTTAAGTTCTAATTCTTCTACCCTTCTTTCATCTAATGGTGCACAAATCAGACCTCTGCCATGAGTAGCCATGAAATTAATAATTTCAGGGGTAACAGTTTCAGCAGCACAAATAAAATCTCCCTCATTTTCACGATCTTCATCATCAACCACAATAATTATTTTACCCTCACGGATATCAATTATTGCATCTTCAATCTTATCAAGTTGAAAATTACTGATTTCTTTTTGTTGGTTCCCAGACATTATTTTTAATTCCTTTTAAAAAATCAAAGCAACCTAATAATATAGCTGCGTTAATTATTATAAAATATCGTACTCCTCTTAGAAACGGCAAATGTATGTTAATGTTCTCAAAAAATTTATCAAAAATTAAAACAGCAACTAAAAATAATGATAAAATAATGATAGCATTATATATAATAACTTGATAAAAAGCTAAATAAAACAAGGACAAAAATGAAATTATTACAAACACAGGGCCAAGCCATCGAATTACTTTATGTGAAAAAAATACAAACCAAAGAGGTAATTGTTTCATTGAAAATAAGGGAAGAAAATAAACTAAATTTTGAAAATTTCCTGCAGATATGCGTCTTCTTCTTTTAAATTCTGTGCCGATGGAAGAAGAAACTTCTTCGTAACAGATAGCCAAAGGATTTAAAATAGCCTTTTTTCCTTTTAGTAATATATGGAAAGATATAAAAAAATCGTCCACAAGAAAATCCTTTGGTACTGGAACATAATCATTTGATCTAATAGCATAACAGCCTCCTGAGGCTCCCATTGATAAGCCCCTCCATTTTCCTTCGTTTTGTTTTAATAAAGTTTCCCTGCTAAGATAAAAATTCTCGGGAATTGAAATTCCCTTTGATACTTTGTTAAGTGGTTCAATTTTTGAATCAACCAGGGAAATCTCAGGTAATATAAATGGTTTAGCCAAAAAGGTGACCAAATCATTTTTAAAAATAACATTAGCATCTGTAAGTATGATTATAAATTCAGTATCGTTGTAAAACGCTTTAGCTTTTGATACCAAATCATTAATCACCGTTGGTTTTCCTCTCCTCTTATCGTATATAAAAACATGGCAATTGGACATATTTTTACATTCATCTTGTATAATCTGATTCGTTCTATCCACACTTCCGTCTGAGGCTATCCAAAACGTAAGTAAATCAATAGGATAATTTTGTTCCTTTAAACTATTTAACTTATCTCTTAAAATAAACTCCTCCTGATAAGCTGACATGATGACAGCTACTTTGGGAAGGAAGGAATTTCCTAAAATAACATGTCTTTTTTTACTTAACCTTTTCATTATAAAAGGAAAAATTAAGTAGCTATAAACCATTAGAGCAGGGAGTAAGACAAGAAAAATGGAACTAATTATTACCACTGGTATCAATTAAAATGATAATCTAAAGAATCAAGTAATTTCTTCCCCATCGTTAGACTTTCATAATTATTCATTATATTATGATGTGCATTTATACCAATCTGCATCATTTGATCCGGATGAGTTAATAAAAACTGAATAACGTTTACGTACTCTTCTGGTGAATCAGCCAGACAGACATCGTAGGTATCTTTTGCTTCTATTCCTTCCAATCCGATGGATGTAGTAATAACAACTTTTCCTAAAGCCATGGCTTCTATTATTTTAGCACGCATACCACTTCCCGAAAGCAATGGAACAATAGCAATATCATGTTGGTTTACAAATGCGACGGCATCATCTACCTCACCCATCATAATCACGCCGTCTAAAGTTATCTTCTTTATTTTATCGGGCATATTTCGTCCTGCCACATAAAATGATAGGTTAGGAAATTTAGCATGACATATTGGCCAGACTTTATGTAAAAACCAAAGAAGACCTTCCTGATTAGGCTTCCAGTCTAAAGAACCAATAAAAAACAAGCTGATATATTGATTACTCCTTTTTAAGGTTTTTTGATAGCATTCTATTGAAGCATTCCAAGTAATGGGAACAACACTACCACTTAAAGAAGGATAGAAAGCCTTAAACATTAATAGTTCACGCTCTGAAATGGCAATTAGATAATCGATAGCGTGTAGTCGAAAAGATTCATACCTAAACATCTGGGACGCCAGCCATTTATATAATAATTTAGAAACTCCCCAATCTGCTCTATTATATAGTCTATCCCATATTTCATATTCCATATTGTGTGTTCTTAAAAGAATCTTTGCCGATGAATATCTTTTTAGAACAGGAATATAAGGCGTCAAATAAACAGTTTCAAGTAGGATATAATCATACTTGTTTTGGTTTAAAAGTGAAATCAGTTTAACCTCATAGTCCTTCTTAACAAACCTGCTAATTTGATAAGGAATATTGGACAATAAGTTAATGAGAAATGCAATAGGATGAAAATTTGTATTGATATCCACCATATTAATGGAGCGATATAAAGTTGAATCTAAATCATCTAATTGACTTGAAAATCTATGTTTGTTAGTGCTTAAAGACAATAAGTCGACAGATACACCATTCGATATTAAGGAACTCGCTAGGGAACGAATAGCCATAGATTCGCCATCTTTCGACGGGAAAGGAACTTTTTTAGTTAACTGTAAAACACGCATCGCAGGTGAAACACCCAATTTTAAATATTATTTGGCATTTGCCGGATTATTCCAAACATTATTTAATTTTTCAATATCTGCCATGCGCTCAGAAGGATCAATCGCTATACTTAAAATGTCCTCCAGTTTCACAGGCAAATTCAAAGAATATTGAGGATTTGTCCAGGCCCAATCAGGACTGACGATCCAATTGATATCTGATAAATCTGCTCCTTTTGCTCCTCTCATTATTTGTAGAGGAATAGTATAACCCATTTTAGTACCATCTTTTTTAGTTATTACGACATCTACAGGCATAGGAACTTTACCCTTCCTTTCTAAGATCACCAAAGTATTGTTTTCCTTTGAAGAGACATTATATATAGCATAATCAACTGTTAAGGTAGTGTGATAGAAATATTCTTTGTACCAATCTAATTCCAGCTGACTGGATTTTTCAAAAACCCTGATAAAATCATTTACATTAGGGTGTTTTCCTTTCCAGGTGTAAAAATATTTAAGTAAGGCCTGATCGAATATTGTTTTTCCAAGAATATATTCCAATTGTGCAAGAAAGACTGCCCCCTTTGAATACGCAGCTAGTCCATAAGCTCTGTTCGTCTGAAAATGATCGGCATGCGTTGACAAAGGTTCTTCAAATCCGGATTTGGCCAGATTGAAATAACCAGCGTAATTGCCTGCCTGAGGATTAGCTGCTACCCTACCCGGCATTAAAATTTTATTTTCAATGAGATGTTGCATTACTCTTGAACTGGCATAAGACGTAAAGCCTTCATCCATCCATGCATACAAACTTTCATTGGTAGCCAGCATCATTTGATACCAGGAATGCATTAATTCATGCACAGCCACACCTGCAAGACTACCAATATTTCTTTCTCCAGTAATTAAGGTGGCCATTGGATATTCCATTCCACCATCGCCACCTTGAATAAAAGAGTATTGTTTGTAATCGTATTGTCCAAAATTTTTATTAATATAATCAAAAGCTTTATCCATAATAGCGGGTAAAGCCTCCCAATTATCTTTCGTTTTATCATTAGATTGATAATAAAAATGAAGGGTTAGTCCGTCAGCTCTTTTTAAAGAGGTATGAGTATAATCCGGATCAGCAGCCCATAAAAAATCATGAACGTTTGGCGCAATAAAGTGCCAGGAAAGCTTTCCATTTTTATCTGGTTTTGGTATCACCGTATTTTGGGTGTACCCTTTTCCAATTTGTTCTGGATTTTGAAGATAACCTGTTCCACCTACCATATATTTAGCATCAATGTGTAAAGTCACATCGAAATCACCCCAAACACCATAAAATTCTCTACCGATATAAGGATTTGCATGCCAGCCTTGATAATCATATTCACATAATTTTGGATACCACTGAGCCATGGAATAATCAATACCTTCAGCATTATTTCTACCTGAACGTCTAATTTGTAAAGGTACCTGGCTTGAAAAAGACATTTCCAGGGAAGTTGTTTTACCAGGAAGTATTGGTTTTGCCAGCTTTACTTCTAAAATAGTTTCAACCATTTCAAAATTTAATGGAATCCCATCCTGACTTAAAGCAGAAATCTTATGGTATCCAATTTCTTCCGGGGTTAAATTGAAAATACGATCGTCAACTCTTGGATCAGGATCAGAAATAGTCCTGGAGCGAACATCCATCATACTTCCAGGTTGAAATGCATTAAAATAAAGGTGATAAAAAATCCTATCTAAAGTATCAGGAGAATTATTTGTGTACTTAATAATTTGATTACCATTAAATTGGTGTTTTTTTACATCAAAATCAATATCCATTTTATATTGAACTCGTTGCTGCCATCTTTCCGGTTGGGCAATAACAAATTGAATAGAAAGAAGTAAAAAAAAAGAAAATACGAAACCTTTTTTCATGGTTTAGGTTTTATTGAAATAATTTTAAACAATTAAAAATAATTCAGCAATGAATGAATGTTCGAAATAAAACCCTAAAATAAGTAAATCTTTTTAAATTTACATTCTTAATTACACAACGAGAAATGATTCACGAGAAACAAAATACTTTAAAATTTGTGTTGGTACTAATTTTATTGGCCGCATTCAGTCGTATTATACCTCACCCTCACAACTTCACACCGGTAGGTGGCATAGCTGTATTTGGCAGCTATTTTTTAGGTAGGAAAATTTGGGCCTTTTTGGTTCCTTTGTTTTCACTTTGGTTAAGTGATTTATTTATAAATAATGTTATTTATCCAATTCAGTATCCACAATTTTATGAAGGATTCAATTTATTTGGCTCATTTTGGGTTTACGGTTCATTCTTACTAATGATTCCACTCGCCTGGGTACTCCTTTCCACATTTACTTTACCCAAATTAGCTCTTACAGGATTCTCAACGGCAAGTTTATTTTTTCTTGTGACAAATTTTGGTAGCTGGTTAAACAATCCAATCTATCCACAAAATTTTTCAGGATTACTTACATCTTACATGGCTGGTTTGCCTTTTTTTCAAAACACCTTGTTAGGAGATATATGTTACCTGGTCATATTATTCGGGGCTACAAAGGTTTCTGGTTTTTCTTTAAAACCCTTGTATGAAAAGCAGGTTAAGATTTAATTTTCTTGTTTGTTTTTATATCTTTTGTCTTTCCACTCCTTTAAGTTTAAGTTCACATTCATTTCTTTCATCGGCTATTACAGTCCGTGTAGGTAGTAATTGTACTGGGTTCTTGTTTCCCGAAACTAATTATATATGGACGCTAAATCAATGCTTGGAATATGGAAATGCTCAGGGTAAAATCACCATTAAAAGTATAATTACCGTTCAAAAAAATCATTTATTGTTATCAGGTTTTGGAATGCAAAATGCAAGCATTCAAGTAGATACGCTCCAAAATCCTATTATTATTTATAAAAATAATGATTGGGTTTTATTGAGCGTAGATTTGCCTGTTGATTTTCAAGGTAATAAATCACAATATTCCACGGTATTGTCCTCTTTGGTTGATACAATTTCTTTGGGATACCCTGTGGTTACAGAATACAAAGCAGATGCTGTTAAAAATTATGTTGATTGGTTACTTCTTCCCCAATGGCAAAATCAGTTTGATACCTTTACCATAAGGGGTCAGTCCATTAAAAATCAAGTAATTTTTGCTAATAACATGAAGCTATTAGAGGAGATCAAAGCCCATGGTAAAAGTTATATGATAGATATTAGAAAATCTGATGCTGATGTTTTAAAATCATATACCTTACAAAAATCCATTGAATTTTGCATTAAGAAATGGACAGACAATCGATTTATCCTAAATAGATTAGCCACCTTATCGTCCTTTGAAAAGAGCACGGAAAGAGATAGAATAATAAATGAATTAACTCAAAAAATGAACATAGTAGATGAAATCAATGGATTGGCAACACGATTGTTCATTACTTTTTCTATTTTACCCAAGTATGTACTTCCTGAAACAGGAAATGAGATTATTTTAACCTTTCAAAAAGACTATTATGCCAGCGCGCGTTTTTTAATTAATCATCCTGAGATATTAAATAAAATAAACTTATCCATTAGAAACATACATTCAGTTGAGACAAAAATTTCTTCTAAATATCCTGTTTGGAATCAACAAGATACTGTTTTAGAGGGAAATGGGAAGCTTCAAATCATTGAAAAAATAAGGGGGAACTATTGGAAGGTTTCCGGAATGTCAGGAGCACCGATATTTTATGAGGGAAATTTAATAGGCATTCAAACTTACCTTCCGCATTTTACCAGCCGGGAAATAATATTTGAAAAAGAATTGAATTTCATTTCGATAAATGAGTTAGAGGAACTTAAATATTTGGATGAGTATGCTTGGATATGGAAAAAAATAAGCGGGGTTATTGGACAATAACCCCGCTCTTTTAGCTAATTAACCTAATTTATTTTTTGTCATTTACCTCTTCGTATTCTACGTCAGTGACATCACCATTATTATTAGAAGTATTTCCGGTTTGTCCACCTGCATTTGGATCTTGGCCTGCGTTAGGATCACCCGCCTGACCGCCTTGATACATTTCCTGCGTTGCTGCCTGCCAGATTGCATTTAAGCTAGCAATTGCAGTGTCGATAGAAGGAACATCCTGAGCTTTGTGAGCGTCTTTTAATGCATTTAAAGCACTTTCCAATTCAGGTTTTTTATCTGCCGGAATCTTATCGCCAAATTCTTTAATTTGTTTTTCTGTTTGGAAAATCAAATTATCAGCTTCATTTAATTTTTCTACTTTTTCACGTGCTAATTTGTCTGTTTCAGAATTAGCGGCAGCTTCGGCCTTCATTCTTTCTACTTCCTCTTTAGATAAACCTGTAGAAGCTTCAATTCTTATAGATTGCTCTTTACCAGTACCTTTATCTTTAGCACCTACACTTAGGATTCCATTGGCGTCAATATCGAAGGAAACTTCAATTTGAGGTACACCCCTTGGTGAAGGAGGTATTCCGTCGAGAATAAACTTACCGATAGGTCTATTATCTTTAGCCATAGGTCTTTCACCTTGAAGCACGTGAATTTCAACACTTGGTTGATTATCTGCTGCGGTAGAATAAACTTTTGACTTTCTGGTTGGAATAGTACAATTTGCTTCAATAACAACATCATACACACCACCCATAGTTTCT
The DNA here is from genome assembly GCA_017858735.1 of Bacteroidota bacterium. Taxonomy (GTDB): domain Bacteria; phylum Bacteroidota; class Bacteroidia; order Chitinophagales; family Saprospiraceae; genus BJGN01. The sequence goes on along the minus strand of JAFMBH010000001.1, from coordinate 140,487 downwards.
ATACCTAAAGAAAGAGGTGTTACGTCAAGTAAAAGAACATCTTGCACGTCACCACTGAGGACACCACCTTGAATTGAGGCACCAACAGCTACAACTTCATCTGGATTTACTCCTTTATTTGGTTTTTTACCAAAGAAGTTTTCAACGGCTTGCTGTATTTTTGGGATTCTGGTTGAGCCACCTACCAATATTACTTCAGAAATCTGGGAAAGTGAAAGACCTGAATCAGCCAATGCTTTTCTACAAGGTTCCAGACTGCGCTCTACCAGTGGCTCGATCATTTGCTCAAACTTTGCTCTGGAAAGTTTAGTTACCAAGTGTTTAGGCACACCATCCATTGCGGTAATATAAGGCAAATTTATTTCAGTTTCTGAGGAAGACGACAGTTCAATTTTAGCTTTCTCAGCAGCATCCTTCAATCTTTGAAGAGCAATTGGGTCTTTTTTGAGATCCATATTCTCTTGTTCTTTGAAGGTTCCTGCGAGCCAATCGATAATAACCATATCAAAATCATCACCACCCAGATGAGTATCACCGTTTGTAGATTTTACCTCAAAAACCCCATCACCGAGATCCAAAATAGAGATATCGAAGGTACCTCCACCCAAATCATACACTGCAATGGTCATTTCCTTATTTCGCTTATCTAAACCGTAGGCCAAAGCTGCAGCAGTAGGTTCGTTAATAATCCTTCTAATATTAAGGCCTGCGATTTCACCTGCTTCCTTCGTAGCTTGACGCTGAGAATCATTAAAATAAGCTGGTACGGTCACTACTGCTTCAGTAACTTCATGACCAAGATAATCTTCAGCTACCTTTTTCATCTTCTGAAGAATCATTGCAGAAAGCTCTTGAGCTGTATAAAAGCGACCGTCAATATCCACTTTGATAGTATCGTTATCTCCTTTAACAACTTTGTAAGGTGATGCACTTATATCACTTGCAGATTCAGAAAAGCGACGTCCCATGAACCTTTTAATAGAAGCGATTGTCCTTTGAGGATTTGTAATTGCCTGACGCTTGGCCGGATCGCCAATTTTTCTCTCCCCACTATCCATAAAAGCAACAACTGACGGCGTAGTTCTTCTTCCCTCCTCATTTGGAATAACCACCGGTTCGTTTCCTTCCATAACTGACACACAAGAATTTGTGGTACCGAGGTCAATTCCGATAATTTTACCCATGATAATTTGTTTTTAAATTTTTCAAGTGTTTAACATTCATCTTTCATTATCAAGCTATATGCCAACTCAATAAATCTGCCTTTTTTGTCTATATTAGGCAGATTTTATGTTACTAAATAGCTTAAATGTTAAAATGGACTTTGAAAAACTGACAAATTGGCATTATTTGAATTGTAATGACCTGGTATGTGCACCCAACCTTAAAGAATCGAGGGTAACAGATGATAAAGGAATGTCAGTCCTGCTAACCTTCATTCTGGATGATAAAAATCCAATACCATTTTCGATATTATTATACCTTGGAATACTGTTAGATCCAGTTAATCCAAAATTGGCCTGATTTAAATTTAGTATTTCCTTAAATTCGGTGCCCCCGGCCGTTAGTAAAATATCTACTGATTTCAAGTTCCTTTGAATATCTGAAGAAATTGGAAGTGCACTGCCCAAGAATTTAAAAAATTCAATGCCTTTGAATGAAAAGCTACCTTTTGTTGGATCTGAACCAACTTCAAGATGGTCTTTTAATACCCAATCTACTGATTTATCTAAAAAGATACCATTCGATTTATTACTCTTTTCCAGGTAATTAATTCTCATAATTAAGTCAAATAACTTAGTTTCCGTGGAATGGTTCCAACCTATTGTGATTACCCGATCGTACCCTAAATTTAAAGGAGCAGAGGGAACTCCTTCTCTCAATTGAAGATCTTTTACTAATGAAATTTGGGCTGAAACCCCTTTAAATAAGGATTCATTTTCAAAAGTAAAATTAACTTTCGCAGGAGGTGTAAGCAACCATTCTTTGGTTTCAAATTCATACAGTATGTTTGGTGATTCAGCAAAAAAACCACTGTCTCTTTTTATTCCAATATCTTCTGTATTTATTCTTTTACCTAAAATGGTTCTTCCTGTGCCGGTGACAGTTAAAATGGCTCTGCCTTCGGAATAATACAATATATCTGGATCCTTGGAAAGGTCTGCTACGTTGCCACCTTTCGAGAGAAAAGCTCTCTGTACCCTAATATACTGTTTTGGTTCAGAGACATTTAAAACCCCGTAAACCACTGGAATTTCCTTTTCACTGGCTTCAATGTTAAAGTCCGTTTCACAACTGGAAACAATTAACAGGATTATTATAGCTTCAAATACTTTTTTCATACGCACAAAGTTAGAGAAAGATTATAAACAAATAGCTTTAAATGATTTTAATACTAAATCATTTATCACTAAATTGAGCCAAATTTGGATTAGATGATTAAAAAAAATTACTTCTTCTGGGGTTTACTACTTACCGCCACTTTAAGTGGTATGTTACTAATGTATCAACTAGTGTATTCACCCGTTTTACCAGGCTCATTGCAAAGTAAAACTATAAGAATTCCTTCAGGTACAGACTTCAAAAGTTTATTAATATTGTTGGAAGAGGAGAAAGTCCTTGCGAACACTACCGTTTTTTCTATCCTTTCAGAAAAAATGAATTTTAAAGAGGGTAAAGTTAAATCTGGACAATATAAAATAAACAGGGGCATTAATTTGATTCAATTAATAAGAAAATTGCGTAGTGGCAATCAGGAACCTGTCAATGTCGTTTTAACCACCGAACGAATGCCTGAAAATGTTGCAGCGAAAGTTTCATCATTTATAGAGCCTGATTCCATTTTATTAAATGATATTTTTAGCGCAAATGAAATCATAGGAAAAGACGGATTTACCAAAGAGAATTTCCAAAGTTTATTTATTCCAAATACTTATCAGATGTATTGGAATACCTCTGCCCCGGCATTTCTAAGCCGTATGAAGTCAGAATATGATAAATTTTGGGCATCAAATCAACGTTTAAAAAAGGCAGCATCCCTCGCATTAACACCTCAAGAGGTATATACCCTTGCCTCTATAGTAGAAAAAGAAACACAACAGAATATTGAAAAAAAGAGGATTGCCGGCGTTTATCTGAACAGACTCAAAATTGGAATGCCCTTACAAGCTGATCCCACAGCCGTCTTTGCCAGAAAAGATTTCTTAGCCCGACGAGTTACTGATTTTCATACCAAGTTTGATTCCCCATATAATACCTATAAATACACAGGGCTTCCTCCGGGACCTATAACTATGAGTAGCATCTCAAGTATAGACGCTGTTTTAAATTACGAAAAACATAATTATTTATATTTTTGTGCGGTGGGTGATGAATCCGGTTTACATTCGTTTGCCACCGACTTATCTGAGCATAATCGAAATGCCAGGATATACAGAGATAATTTAATTCGCAGAGGCCTTAGATAAAGTTATTAAAATGAAGAAAAATATTGCTATTGTAACCGGTGGAGATGTTGCAGAACGAAATGTTTCATTACAAAGTGCTAAAAATATCGCACTTGAAATGGATAAAAACAAATATAACCTATTCATTATTGAGTTAAATAAAGGAAAGTTTACCTTACAGGGAACAGATCATCTGATTGATTTGAATGATTTTTCATTGAGGATGGAAACGAATCATAGAACCTTTGATTTAGTTTATTTAATGCTGCATGGTCATCCGGCAGAAGATGGAAATTTGCAAGGTTACTTTAATTTGATTGGAATGCCTTTTACTGGTTGTAACCTTTTTACCAGCGCCATAACTTTTGGTAAACAAGCAACCAAGGACATACTTAAAAAGTATCATATTCCTATGGCAAATTCCATTTTATTAACGCAAAATACTGCATGGAATGAAGAAGAATTATTATCCTTAGGTTTACCTTTATTTGTTAAACCCAATAAAAATGGAAGTAGTTTTGGTGTAAGTAAAGTTAAATTTAAAAATGAACTTTCTGAAGCCATTTCCTTGGCCTTTCAATACGATGACGAGGTAGTTGTGGAAGCATTTCTTTCGGGCCCTGAGTTTTCAAACGGGGTTTTCAGAAAAGATAACGGCGTTGAGGTTTTACCTATTACGGAAATAATTTCTGAAAATGAGTTTTTTGATTACAAGGCAAAATATGAAAACCAAAGTCAGGAAATTACTCCAGCCAGACTTACGGAGGATTTAACAGCTAAATGTAAAGCTCAAACTAAGCTAATTTACGAGGTATTGGGTTGTAAAGGGGTTGTACGTGTAGATTCAATTTGTGTGGATGGTACTTTTTATTTTCTTGAAGTAAACACCATTCCAGGAATGTCTAATGCAAGTATTATTCCCCAACAAGTCAAATCACAGGGAATGACGGTATCAGTGTTGCTTGACCATGTAATAAATGAAGCATTAAACGCTTGATTTTCATAAATATCCAGTCAAAACAGAAGACATTTTTTTTTAGCAAATACCCGAAGTTCTTTAAACTTTGAGCATTTGCTAAAAAAATGTAACTTAATTTTATAATTTATTTCTTACCTTATATCGATAAGCTGACTATCGACCCATCTGTTCACGGGTAGGTTTGGTAAGCATTTTCATAACCTTAGCTAAACCTGATTCACCATCGGGCGAATCTAATTGCTTCACCCAGGACATATTATAGCCGCTTGTTCCCTGAATTTCAAAACCAACATCCCATAGATCGTTTACAGCTGAATCAAAATAAATGTATTTAAATACTTTGCCAGGCTGATGTTCACTGGGACGACTTGAAATATACCAGTTTCCATTATCAAAAGTTTCTTGGAACTGCCCTTTTGAATAAGTGCCATTCGGGTTAAATTTGTACCATGTGCCAACAAAATTTGGTCCAACACCTACCTTTTCTGGAATTACATAAAACTCATATACCCAATAATCTGTGAGAAGTAAATCTGTTTCTTTAAATTTTTCCGGAATAGCTGGTGTTCCAATACTGCCTAATGAAGGTTTTGCGTCAACAGAGGAATCACCGCTCTTACTTACCTTACTATTTGGTTGACAAGAAAATGTTACCATAAGAATAAGAGAAAGCTGCAGTAGAAATTTGGTCATGTTCATAAATCATTATTTTATCACAAAATTAGGCTAATTTTGACTATAATTTGTAACGGAGGTAATCAATTGATTAAATTTAAGGGAAGAAAAATCATTAATTTGATATAATAATGCATTTTTTATCCCTTTTGAACCGACACAAACCACCTTAAATGTTTCAAGCAAATTTAAATCTTCTGATGTTTCAGATGATATAAAAACCAATACCTCTTTTGGGTTTAATTGAAGAGAAGTCGCAGCGAACGTATAAATATTTGTTGCTGTACTTAATCTTTCATTGTTATTAACAATGAAGTAATTGTTTATTAAATGAGTAATTCTAAGTCTGTCTAAAATTTCCTTTAATAAAGGATTTTGGGAAACAACAGCAATTTGGATTCCCTTGTTTTTCAACTCCTTCAAAAAAACTAAAAAACCATCTATTAAATGGTCTGGTGTAACTAATTTAGGGACCAAGTCATCTTCCTTTGAAACTTCTTTTAATACAACATCGATTAAATTAAAAATACATCCTTTTATCATAAAAAATAATTTATTGTTCCCCGAAATATATCAAAACTATTATAAAATATATCTAATTTTATGCAATTAAAAGTAGAATTTATGTTTTTAATGTTAATACTACTCTTAATTTAGGTAATTTATACGTTGCACTCAAATTTTTTAATAAATTAAGCCAGATGAAATCCACACAGGAAGAAGATTCAGGTGCTTCATTGAACCCGTATTCAGGAAAATGGGGAAAGGGAGAAGCCTTACATTTACTCAGAAGAGCTACTATTGGACCTAACGTTGAGTCAATGAATACCGTTATTTCAAAAGGATTAAGAAGGACTTTAGATTTACTTTTCGAGGAACTGCCAGATGTTCCACAACCGATTAATTATATTTTTGAAAATGACCCTCATGTTCCCATGGGCTCTTCTTGGGTCAATGCACCATATAACGATACCCGTGATAGTATAAATTATAGAACCTCAAGTCTTCGTTCTTGGAATGCTGAGGTTCTTTTAACAGAGGGAATATCAATAAGGGAAAAAATAACCCTATTTTGGCACAATCACTTTCCTATAGATCTGGCCACTGTTTCAGATCCTAAATACATGTATGATTATATTCGATTATTGAGAAATAATGGTCTGAAGAATTTCAAAAATCTGGTATATCTGATGACTACTAATCCGGCAATGTTAAGGTATTTAAATGGTAATCAGAACTCAAAAGGTTCACCTAATGAAAATTTTGCTCGAGAACTATTAGAATTATTTACCATTGGAAAAGGTCCAATAGCAGGACCGGGAGATTACACTAATTACACAGAAGTTGACATCAAGGAAATGGCAAAATGCTTAACTGGCTGGACAGATCAAGGATATTATTCAAGGACAGCTACGGTTATAAAAAGTGGTTTTAATGTCAATAGACATGATTCTACTACAAAACAGCTATCCAATAGATTTAATTCAATAAAAATTGTTAATGAAAACGAAAATGAGTATAAAACCCTCATTAATATTATTTTCACAAAACCAGAAGTAGCTAAATTTATCTGTCGAAAACTATACAGATATTTTGTTTATTACAAAATTAGTCCTGATGTAGAAATGAATATAATCCAACCTCTGTCGGAATTATTCATAAGAGAAAAATTTGAAATTAAACCGGTATTAAGGGCATTGTTAAACAGTGAGCATTTCTTCGATATGGCAAACCGGGGAAATATGATTAAAAACCCCATAGATTTTAGTATTGGTTTACTGAGACAAACTCAATTTGTCTTACCTACAGATAATAATAAAAGGACCCTTTCACTTCAATCTATCATTCGAAATATTGGTGGTCAACAAATGGAATATTTTTATCCGCCAGATGTTTCAGGTTGGAAAGCTTATTACCAGGAACCTAGTTTTTATAGAATTTGGATTAACGCTACCACTTTGAATGCCAGAATGAATTATACCAATTCATTGGCAGGAAATGGGTTAACGTATAATACCATAAAATATCAAATAGATGTTTTGAAACTTATTGGAAGTATGAAAAAGGTAAAAGACCCCAATCTTCTAATCAAGGAACTGGGAGAGTTTTTATTTCCTTTCGGGTTAACACAAAATCAGATCAATGATCTTAAAACTCTCATTCTACCTGGGGCACCTGACTACGAATGGGAGGAACAATATGAAGCCTATTTAAAAAATCCAACGAATGTGCCCATTAAGGCAGCATTAGAAAGGAAAGTAAGGAATCTCATTAAGGCCATGTTAACTATGCCTGAAAATTATTTAAGCTAGTACGATGATGAACAGAAGACATTTTATAAAAAAGTCAGGCGTTAGTTTGACTATTCCATTCTTACTCAATGGCCTGGATATATTCGCACAAGCTGAGTCGCCTTTTTTATCAGGAATGGATCCTTTTGATGATAAAATATTGATATTGATTCAGATGAATGGCGGAAACGATGGTTTGAACATGGTCATTCCTATCGATCAATATGATGGACTTATGCGCGTAAGATCAAATATTGCTTTACCAGAAGCTAAAGTTCTTAAACTTACAGATAAATTAGGACTACATAGCAGAATGACAGGCCTTGCTAATTTATATAAGGAGGAGAAACTTGGTATTTTACAAAGCGTAGGGTATCCTAATCAAAATAGATCTCACTTTAGGTCAACAGATATTTGGAATAGTGCCTCCACATCAAATGAGTATATAAACTCCGGTTGGATTGGTAGATTCCTAGATTCAAAATATCCAGGATTTCCAGAAAAATATCCCTCGATTGAATATCCTGATCCATTTGCATTAACTATTGGTAGTACTGTTTCTCAAACTTGTGAAGGTGCCTCTGGAAATTTTGGCATCGCTGTAAATGATCCTAAAAACCTAAGGGCATTAGCGGAAAATGACGCTGAAAACTTTGAATCAATATCTTATGGTGAAGAGTTGAAATATCTGCAAAAGTCAATTCTTCAGACAAATGCCTATTCGAAATTAATTCAAAAAGCGGCAGAAAAGGGAAAAAATTTAGCTACATATCCTACTAATAATAGCCTGGCTACTCAATTAAAATCCATCGCTTTACTAATTTCAGGAGGATTAAAAAGTAAGGTATATATAGCTAGAATTGGTGGGTTTGATACTCATGCAAATCAAACTATTTCTTCTGATAACACTACAGGTACCCATGCTGAATTACTGGGTAGTTTATCGACGGCTATTGAAGCATTCCAGAAAGATCTCGAACTATTAAATCTTTCTAATAGAGTAGTAGGAATGACCTATTCTGAATTTGGAAGACAAATTCAGTCTAATAATAGTGGTGGAACCGATCACGGTAATGCAGCCCCTTTATTTTTATTTGGTACTTGCGTCCAAAATAGAATAACAGGTGAGAATGTCCAGATTCCAAATCCAATTCCCTCTCAAGCGGGTGTTTCTATGCAGATTGATTTTAGGAATATCTATGGTTCTATATTGGTAGATTGGTTTGGGGTTAAAGAAAATGAGGTTAAACAATTGATATTTAATGATTTTGTTAAGTTACCAATTATTAAAAATTGTTTAACGGCCACACCAGTAAAGGAGGTTCTGTTACCTATGTTTGTTGAATTTTATCCTAATCCTACCTGGGGACCAATAAATCTTACTTTTCAATCTGTGGGAGGAGATTGCTACCTTCATTTAATGAATGGACAGGGACAAACCATCAAGCAACAAAAGTGGAATGGCATGTTTTCTGGGGAACAAAATTTACAAATGGATTTGAGTGATTTGTCAAACGGTATATATTTTATGCACATAAGACAAGGCTTGCAACACAAAACCATGCAGGTAGTTTTACAACGATAAATTAGGAAGGAAAGCTTATTTTACCCATACAAACGGAGGGATTATCACCATAACGAGTGTTGCCACCGGACAGCGTTTCATTAGCTAATACAGCGAAAAGAACTGCCTCCTTGGCATCGCCGGGAATACCTAAAATAGAGGGATTCATAAAATTTGATCCAGGTAAAAGTCTGTGTATATAAGACATAAGGAGCTTGTTATGACACCCACCTCCGCTGGCAAATTTTCTGGATTCTTTCCAATTTGGCACTTCCCTTTTTATGCAATCAGTGATTGTTTCAGCACTTAGCAGGGTTAATGTAGCTAATAAGTCTTGAGGATTTAAAACAATGCCTAAATTTTCTTTACTCATAGTCATTAGAGAGGACCACTCAAATAGTTCCGGCCCCGTTGTTTTTGGTATAGCTTCATTAAAAAAGGGCAAACTTTTCCAAAGCTTAAGTACTTCATAATTTATTTTTCCTGATGAAGCAATTTCTCCATCCACATCAAAGGCCAGATGAGGATAAAAGTTTTTCACAACAGCATCTAACAATGTATTTCCAGGACCAGTATCTGTTACTAAAGCCCCATCAAAATTATCTGTACCGGGTAAATAAGTAAAATTGGAAATACCGCCAATATTTAACAAAATAGTAGGAAATCCAGGTTCATTGAAAAGCAAACAATCACCATACAGCGCCAAAGGCGCCCCTTCTCCCCCAGCAGCAATATGCTTTTGTCTAAAGTCACTAACAGTGATAATACCCGTATGAACGGCAATATGATCCCCATCACCTATTTGGAAAGTTGCATTCCCAAATTCCTTGTTTTTATGAAGTCTGAAAGGCGAATGAAAAACAGTTTGACCATGACTGGCTATAATATCTATTTCAGACGGTTTTATTTTCCATTCCTTGAGGGTGTCTAAAATCATAGCAGAATGAATTTTTGCTAACCATGGATTTATAAGCGTTAATACCTCAAATGAAATATTTTTTTTCGCAAAAACAGCAAGGATATTTTCCTTAATTTCATTGGAGTAATTAACGGTTTTGAAGTGCTTAACTTCAACTTTAGTTTGTATCCCTGCGCCGGTAATCTGACAAAGAGCAATATCCAAACCATCTAAGGAAGTCCCTGACATTAGGCCTATAATCCATTTTTTATCTGAGGCAGCTATTTTGTATAACTTTTCAATTTGCACATTCATAAAGTAACATTACATGACAGGATAAACAGGAAAGCCGGTAAGAAAAGTAAAGCCATTATTTTCTTTATCTATCATAAAACAACTAGTCTTTGAACCATTTGTAACAGCAATATATGGTGCTTTTAACTCAATATTATATACTGCAGCTTGATAAATAACATTTTCTGATAAAAAGATATTGGGAGATTTACATTCTATCAACAAAAATGGCTTCATGGAATAGTCAAAAATTAATATATCCCACCTACCCTTTTTGAGACCTATAGATACTCCTTTTTCAATAGAAAAATGGTTTAATGGAAAATGAAGCACTTTAGATAAATACAACACCATTAACTGCCTAACCCATTCTTCTGGTTGGAGAATAAGCCATTTTTTTCTTACAGTATCAAAAATTTCATTTCCCTGTGGTTTTTTCCTAATTTTAATAAAGGGCTGAACCTGAAGTAAATCTATATCTAGCAACATATTTATTTAATCACCACCTTTCTTGAAATAAGAAATTCGCGTGATTCAAAAGAAATAATGTAGGTTCCCGGAGTTAAATTCAGGTTTGAAAAATGCATTTTTTGAAAATCATTTGAAAACTGAATACCTCTTTCTTGTTTAACCGTTCTACCTAATATATCTCTTAACTGCACAGTAACCCCATTTAAAGGCAAAGAAAGGCTGGAGAACTGAAACTCAATGTCGTTTAATGTAGCGTTTGTCACTATGAAATTAAAGTTTTCATCTACCTTTTCAGAAATATTTGTTAAAACCCCCGCCATGTCAGAAGTTCCGTGGACATTAACAAACTCATATTTCACCCCATTTTTTTTCCATAACACAGCTATTACTTCAAAATTGGCAGCAGATGAGTTAGCAGGTAGATTAATGGTAGCGGAAATAGTTTTAGAATACCCTGCTGCAAAAGAAGCACCGGGAAGATCTTCACCAAAACTTTGAGTAAAAAATGAATTTCTAAGTACATTTTTGTGTTCAACGGTGCCTGATAACCCTGCTTGAATTTCTTTAACCACCTTTTCAACCAAATACAGACCCATGGTATAGTTCCCTGTCATCAACTTTGGGAAAGTAAGGGTAACCTGTGCTTTAATACTTGTATTTCCCGACGCTCTTGCTACTGTTTTCATCAGCGCCGAAGGCCCTTTACTTACATCATCTTCAATAGCATTTTTAATTTCCCTTTCTGTTACAGATCCCCCTGAACCCTTATTTAAGCCATTTAGATAAAAAGCAGGTTGATAAGCAGATTGATCAAAATTTCTTATGATATCAGAGCCAGTCTGAGAGAAAAGTCTTGAAGTTGAACTTGAATGTGCTGTAAAGTAAAAGGCATTATTTTTCACATTATTTAATAGCCAGTTATAAGAATTCCAGGCTGCACCAGAACAAACCGGACACCAGGTAGCTGATAATTTAACCACTAAACCGTTTTGCTTGGTGTCACTACCTTGGGCAGACATAGGATTTGTATAGAATAATGTTATAATGATTGAAAGGATAATAATTCTCATGTTAATTTATTTTATGCTCAAATATAAGGATATGTTCGGTATTTGAATCAATCTTATACCTATTATCTTGTCTTAAACCAATGACCCAAATAATTTGATTATTGGCATCAACCAGAAGATAAACCTCTTCTTTTTTAAATTTATCAATCTTTTTGTCAGTGAGATAATCTTGAAGTTTTTTACGTTGATTATTCATGTTTATTGGGTAAAAAAAATCTCCATATCTCCATTTTCTTACATACAATGGAAAAATTATTTTTTTTGCATCCACGAAAATTATTTCTGGGCCCTGATTTAAATTTTCAGGAATAACACTATTATTCTTTATAGAAATACTTCTACCCTTGGCATATTCAACCTTTCCATTTTGGGGTATCTCTATGTCTGTTGTAACTAAAGGAGATTCAATTTCCTTTATTAACCTCAGATACTTTTCCAACTTAATGATTTTTAAATTATTAAGTGTAAAAGCAGAACCAATTGATATTGACTTTTCCTTCATTTCAACGATCTCATATATCATTTTTGAAGTAAAGCCTAAAGGACTTAAAATTTCATACAAAAAAGTGACGGGTGCTAAACTCGCATTTAATCCTTCAATATCTATAAGAAATTCGTTTTCGGATAAATGAGTAACTAATTTTTTAGATTCAACGGCCACGAATTCATTTTTAATTTGGATTAATTCTGACCAAACCCTTTTATTTTTTAAAAAAGTAGGTAATAAGGAAGGATTGATTTTGTTTAATGCGGGAATAATTTCATGCCTGATTAAATTTCTATGATATAAAAGTTTGTTATTACTTGAATCGGTGCGATAAGGTATATCATTTTGAATGAGATAATCATTAATTTCCTTCTTAGGGAACGATAAAAGAGGACGCAAAATAACTCCATTTATAGCAGGTATGCCGATAAGGGCATGTAGAAAGCCTCCTCTTAAGACATTAAAAATGACCGTTTCTAACCAATCGGAGGCATGATGAGCGGTACAAATAAAATCAAAATGATATTTTAATCTGATTTCTTCGAAAAAGGAATAGCGAAAATCTCTTGCCATTTGTTGCACATTCCCCCCCTGATTAGAAAGGATAAAAGGTGTGTCTATGACCTTAACAAAATACTCGATATCATGATTTTTAGCCCAGGTGGTTACAAAATTCATATCCTCCTCAGATTCACTCCCCCGAAGTGAATAATTTATATGGATGACACCAAATTTAAGGCCTGATTTTAGGAACAAATTGGCGAGGCACATTGAATCACTTCCACCACTAACCCCTAAAAGGAAAGATTTTTTAGATAAATCAACCCTTACAAGCTGTTTAAGACGATCTAAAAAAGAAGACTCCAGCAGTAACTTTCTCACTTTGCAATATCCATGTAAATCATTTGAAAAGTACCATTTACATCGCCTACGACTAAAACCTGCACATTTTCCATCATTTTGATTTTTAATTCATTCGTATAATGCCTAATGATCATTAAGTTACAATTACTTTGAATACTTGCGGCAAAATTTGGTTGAAGAATCTGCTCTAGTTGATTGGCATCAAAAAAAGGACAACTTCCGCAGACACTAAGATGTAGGCCTGTATTTTGCATAAAATTAACCTGAAAACCAATTTCATGAAAAACATTAAAAATAAATGCTAAATCCTTTTCTGCTATAAAAGAAAAATCTTTGGGTTCAATGGTCAATAGAATCTGACTTGATTCTTTAATAATTATGGGAGGATAATTAACATTTTCATCCCCACCAAAAAAAGTACCTTCAAGCTCTGGGTGAATAAAAGATTTAACTTTTAGAGGTATATTTTTAGCTTGTAAGGGTTTAATGGTTTTAAGGTGAATTACCTTGGCTCCATAATAGGTCATTTCAATTGCTTCCTTATAGGAAATAACAGGTAATAAAACGGCATCTGTAAAATACCTTGGATCGGCATTATATACTCCTGCAACATCTTTCCAGATAGTCAAACTATCAGCGTTCAAACAATGACTCAAAATAGCCGCAGAATAATCAGAGCCTTCTCTACCTAAAGAAACAGTGTTATTATCTATAGTAGAACCAATAAAACCAGGTATAATAACTAAAGAACCGTTAGAAATATGAGGTTCAATTACCTTTTTACATTTCACATCCGTTTCGTTCCAATACACCCAACCTTCTCTGTAATTATCATCGGTAGTAATTATATCACGCGCATCTATCCAAACAGCTTTCATATTTAACTTGAGTAACAATGCATGCATGATTCTGGTAGATAATAATTCTCCGATGCCAATAATCTGGTCATAAGAGTAGTTAAAATCTGCACCAGGCTCTTCGTCTAAGACCCAATCTATTTCAACAAATAAATCATTGATAACGTCAAAAACTTCGTCTGTCTGATCTAAAAGAGTAGTAGCCAGTGCAAGGTGATAAGATTTAATTTCATTCCAAATTTCTTGCTGTGTCGCTGATTTTTTATGATATGCCTGTATTAAGGATTCAAGTTTATCTGTAATTTTTCCAGAGGCAGAGAGAACGACTACGTCAGCTGTTTGAGTTTTGAGAATATTTGCCACATTTAAAAATGAAGCGGTATCTTTTAGCGATGCGCCACCAAATTTAAAAACCTTTAATTCCAAATTCATTCTATCATTATTTAATTTAGGATAAACAAAAGTAAAATGAAAAAATGGAATTAGTTTTTTAATTTTGTAAATTAACTCAAACACTATGAAAAAATCAGGCATTTCAACGGCTTTAATTTTAGTTTTCACTTTTATTTTTGGCGCTTTTTTTGAAAAAATGATAGAACCAATCATCACGAGTGATTCCATAAAGGAAGCTGCAAATATTATGGGGCTGCATTTTTCTGAACAAGAGATAGATTCTTTACTGCCTGGTGTATCAGAATTAAACAAAGGATTTAGTAAAAACAGAGAAAAGGACATTGACAATGGCGTGTCACCTGCCTTCGTTTTTGATCCCAGACCATCTGGATTTGAGGCGCCATCTGGTGCCTCCGGATTAACACCAAGTATGGTAAAGCCTTTTATTATTGATAAGGCAAAAATACCCTGGTATTCCATTTTAGAGCTAGCCTATCTAATTAAATCTAAGCAAATCAGCTCCGTAGAGCTCACTCAATATTTTATATCAAGGATAAAAAAATACAATAGTAGTTTATTTTGTGTTATAACGTTAACAGAAGAGCTGGCCCTTCGGCAAGCAAAAAAGGCAGATGAAGAAATAGCTGCTGGTAACTATCGTGGATTATTACACGGTATACCTTATGGTGCTAAAGATTTATTGGCCACAGAAGGATATAAAACTACCTGGGGAGCAACCCCATATAAGGATCAGGTGATTAATGAAAACGCGACAGTAATTCAAAAGCTGAATGCTGCAGGCGCGGTTCTAATGGCTAAAACATCTATGGGAGCGTTGGCGTGGGGAGATGTATGGTTTGGAGGTACTACTAAAAATCCATGGGATATAGAAAGCGGATCAAGTGGCTCCTCGGCGGGCAGTGCATCAGCCGTTTCCGCTGGATTAATGCCTTTTGCCATAGGTACAGAAACATTGGGAAGTATTGTTTCCCCCTCCACCGTTTGCGGTACTACAGGACTAAGACCCACCTTTGGCAGGGTAAGCAGGCATGGAGCAATGGCATTGAGTTGGACACTGGACAAAATAGGCCCGATATCAAGGACTGCAGAAGATTGTGCTCTGGTGTTTTCTGTTATACAGGGAAAAGACAATAAAGATTTGTCTGTGCAGGAATTTCCGTTCAACTATAATGCAGCGTTAAATATAAAATCACTTAAAATAGGCTACTTGAAAAGTTCTTTTGACCGAAATTATCCGTTCAAAAAGCAAGATAGCCTCATTTTAGTCCTTTTAAAAAAAGAAGGGATAAATTTAATTCCCGTTGAATTACCCGAACTCCCCTATTTAACTCCCATTTTATCAGCAGAATCAGCCGCTGCCTTCGATGAATTAACCAGAAATAATCAAGATGATTTATTAGTAAGGCAAATTAAAAATGCCTGGCCAAATAAGTTTAGAGAGTCAAGATTTATCCCAGCGGTAGAATACATTCAGGCCAATAGAAAACGTAAAATACTCATGGAAGAGATGAAGGAAAAGGTTTTTTCGACAATTGATCTTTACCTTAATCCGTCCTGGGGAGGAACAAGTTTGACCATTACCAATTATACGGGACATCCATGTATTGTAATACCTAACGGCTTTATAAATGGTAAACCAACCAGTATAACCATAACGGGAAATTTATATCAGGAAGCTCAAGTTATTGCCCTGGCCCATTTTATCCAATCGAGAACAGAGCACCACAGGCAACACCCTACCTTTCCATGAGTAAACCTACTGTTTTAATTATTGGGGGAGGCGCAGCAGGTTTTTTTTCAGCCTGTTTACTCGCTCAAAAAGATAGTAATATAAAAATTACAATACTGGAAAAAGATAAGGAGGTATTAAAAAAGGTTCGTATTTCTGGAGGTGGTCGATGTAATGTTACTCATGCTTGTTTTGATCCTAGAGACCTTGTGAAGTTTTATCCGAGAGGAGAAAAGGAATTTTATGCCCCTTTCTTACAATTCCAACCCAAAGATACCATTGAATGGTTTTCTAAAAACGGTGTTGCCTTAAAAACAGAGGCAGACGGTAGAATGTTTCCCATCACAGATTCTTCTGAAACTATCATAGACTGCTTCATGAAAATTTGTAAAAAGCATCATGTGGAGGTTAAACTTAGTTGTCGTGTCACCGCCATAAGGAAAATGGATGCAAAATGGGAAGTTACTGTTTCAGATAAAACATATCTATCAGATTACTTGATTATTACAGCGGGAAGTAGCCCGTCAATATGGAATATTTTAGCCTCAATGGGCCATACTATTGTTCCGGCAGTCCCGTCTTTATTTACTTTTAAAGTGAAAGATAATGAGTTAAATGAACTTGCTGGTATTAGTCTTCCTGCTGCATCTGTTAAAATTTTAGGATTGAAACATACTACCGCAGGTCCTGTATTGATTACTCATTGGGGCTTAAGTGGTCCTGGCATACTTAAAATGAGCGCCTGGGCAGCTGTTGAACTTCATGAACTAAAATACGAATTTGATATCGAAGTAAATTGGATATCCCAAACCTATGACAATGTCTTAGCAGATATAAAGGAGATAAAGGAATCTGACGCAAAAAAACAAATGGGGAATGTGGTTATGTATAAAATTCCTAATAGATTCTGGATGTATCTTTTACATACCTCAGCTATCCAATCAACGCAACAATGGGCTAATATTACAAAAAAACAAACACAAGATTTAGCACGAAACATGACTAAATTTACGTTAAGCGTGCGAGGAAAAAGTTCCAATAAAGAAGAATTTGTTACTGCCGGAGGAGTATCTCTCAAAGAAGTAAATTTTAAAAGCTTCCAAAGCAAAATACAAGAAAATCTATATTTTGCCGGGGAAGTTTTAAATATAGACGGCTTAACCGGAGGATTCAATTTTCAATCGGCCTGGACAGGTGCTTACATCATTTCAAAAGAGATATCAACAAAATTATAACACTCTTTTAATTATTCGTTAAATTCCTCATTAATTTCCACCAATGTTTGTCAGGCGTTTCTGCTTCAATGGTAATCAGTGTTTTCTTAACAGGATGAATAAATGAAAGGGAATGGCAATGTAAGGCAATAGATGCATCTTGTAGCGCTGTAGGAAATCCGTACTTTAAGTCACCAACAATGGGACAGTTAAGGGAAGCAAGTTGGACTCTTATCTGGTGTGGGCGACCCGTTTTAGGGGTAACTTCTAATAAAAATCTACCATCAATAATACCAAATAGTTCGTAGGCAGTTTCCGCGTATTTAGCGTCAGGGTTACGTCTGGAAGGAGCAGATAACGCTTTTGAAATATTTCTTTCCTCATCTTTGGCGATATAGTGAGTTAGTATACCTTTTTCAGATGGTGGTTTGAATGCTACTATAGCCCAGTATTTTTTAGTGATTAAGTTATCCCGGAATAACTCATTCATTCTCACCAAAGCCTTTGATGTTTTAGCAAAAATAACAGCACCACTTACTGGCCTGTCAAGACGATGCACTGTACCAAGGAAAACATCCCCTGGTTTTTTATATCTATCCTTAATATATTTTTTGAGCCAATCTCCAAGAGTTGCATCTTCTGTTTTGTCACCTTGAACTAATAGCCCAGCGGGTTTGTTAACCACAATAAGGTGGTTGTCTTCGTAAATTACCTGCAATTTTTTAACATTTAAGCCACAAAGATATGCAAATTACATTGGGCTTTTCTCCTTGCCCTAATGATACCTTCATTTTTGATGCAATTGTTAACAAAAGAATTGATTTAGAGGGACTTGAGTTTGAAATTATTTTAGAAGATGTAGAAAAACTAAATCAATTAGCATTTCAAAACACGCTCGATGTTACCAAATTAAGTTATCACGCGCTAGCTTTATTAATGCCTGATTACCAATTGTTACACGCTGGAAGTGCTTTAGGAAATAATTGCGGTCCTTTATTAATTTCATCCAAAGAAATTGATTTGGAAAATATAGCAAATCTTAAAATAGGCATACCCGGAAAATTTACAACAGCCAATTTTTTACTTCATTTTGCTTTTCCAAATGCTACAAATACCATCGAACATCTTTTTTCAGAAATTGAAGATTCTCTTATAAAGAACACCATTGATCTTGGATTAATTATTCATGAGAATAGGTTTACCTATAAATCAAAAGGTTTAAAGAAAATAATAGATTTGGGGGAATACTGGGAAAATGAAACTAGCCTCCCAATACCTTTAGGTGGCATTGGCATAAAAGGAGGATTATCGCAGGAGATTAAATCTAAAGTAGATAGATTAATTAAAAAAAGCATTCAATTTGCTTTCCAGCATCCTACCCTAAGTTTACCTTACATTACAATGAATGCACAAGAGATGGATGAAGAAATTATTAGAAAACATATTCATTTATATGTAAACGAATATTCTGAAGACATAGGGGAAAAAGGAAAAGAGGCGGTTATCTATCTGTTTAATAAAATTAACAACCAAGCTACAAATCTAGATATTTGGGTGTGAAAGAAACGAAGGAATGATGTCTTCTAATTTTGTTACCGTCAAAGTAGGCTGTATTTTTTTAGGTAATTCTTTCTGTTTGGAGTTAAACCATATTGTTTTAAATCCAAATTTCTGAGCACCTTCAATATCAGAATAAGGATTATCCCCTACCAATAAAATATTTTCTTTGGGTATGTTACCTAATGTATGTTTTGCCAGGGTGAAAATTTCCTGATTAGGTTTAGACATGCCAATTTCATCAGAAACTATTATGTGATCAAAATAATGTGTAATCTCAGCTTTCGATAATCTTGGCCTTTGCGCTTCTTTAAGTCCATTTGTTAATATTCCCATTGGAATTTTGTCTTTAAAGAAATTCAATAATGACAACGCACCTGAGATTAAATTTGATTCATTTATCAAAAAAGAAATGTACTGTGCGTTCATTTCAAAGGCGTCAGCTTTATCAATCCAATTCATAGCGATTAAGAATCGTTCAAATCTTAAAGATCTAAGTTCTTGGGATGAAATTAAATTTTGCTCAAATTCCTGCCATGTTTGGTGATTTCCACGCTGATATATTTCAAAACATTGTTGATCATTGGGTAAATCGTAATATTCCATTAAACGAACAAAAGCTTCATTAGAAGCAGAGGAAAAATCCATTAACGTATCATCTAAATCGAAATAAATGAATTGAATTTCATTAAACATATTAGATTATTAAAATAAATCAAAGATAGTAATTCAAAATAAATCATTGAGATTATGACTTAAAATACTTAAATTTGCCGCGCTCAAAAACCAACTAAAATACACAAAATGAAAATTGGCGTACCAAAAGAAATCAAGGCTCAAGAAGCCAGAGTAGGCTTAACTCCAGGCGGCGTTTTAGATTTTATAAAAAAAGGTCACATTGTTTATGTTCAAACCAACGCTGGTTTAGGCAGCGGTTTTAGCGATAGTGCCTATAAAGATGCCGGTGCTGAAATATTACCAGATATTGCCTCTGTTTATCAACAAGCGGAGATGATTATTAAAGTAAAAGAACCGATTCAGGAGGAATATAATCTAATAAGAGAAAATCAATTACTTTTCACTTATTTTCATTTCGCATCCAATGAGACCTTAACAAAGGCAATGATTGAAAAGAAGGCCATTTGCCTTGCTTATGAGACAGTAGAACAAGCTGACGGATCGCTACCATTGCTGATACCCATGTCAGAAGTAGCTGGCAGAATGTCCATTCAGGAAGGGGCTAAATTTTTAGAGAAACCAGCAAAAGGTAAAGGTATTTTATTAGGAGGTGTTCCAGGGGTAGAACCTGCCAAAGTGATGGTGTTAGGTGGTGGCATTGTTGGTATGCAAGCTGCCCGGATGGCCGCTGGCTTTGGGGCTAAAGTTACTATTTTAGATCTAAACCTAAACAGGTTAAGATACCTTTCTGAAACCATGCCTTCTAATGTAACAACCTTATATTCAAGTGAATATAATATCAGAAGGTTAATTAAAGACCATGATTTAATTATTGGTGCTGTACTTATTCCAGGGGCAAAAGCACCAAAATTAATTACCAGAGATATGCTGAAGGACATGCAACCAGGTAGTGTTCTTGTAGATGTTGCTGTCGATCAGGGCGGTTGTTTTGAAACGACAAGACCCACCACTCATGAAGATCCTATTTTTATCATTGACGATATAGTACATTATTGTGTTGCTAATATGCCTGGCGCCGTACCTATGACATCAACGATTGCATTAACCAATGCCACATTACCGTTTGCCCTTCAACTCGCCTCAAAAGGATGGAAAACAGCTTGTAAGGAGAATCCTTCCCTTCAACTTGGCCTCAATATTGTACAGGGTAAAGTGGTTTATAAAGGAGTAGCTGATGCTTTCGATTTGCCATTAACTCCTATTGAAGCTATTTATAACTAATCAAGGTTTGATTATTTATTTTACCGATTAGCCTAAAATTCAGCAAAATAATGACTTTGTTAAGTTATTATTTTGCTGATTATGGAAAGTCAAAAGATTATTTTCTCAAAAATTTTATAACTAATTTATTTTACCAAAGGAACTGGTATTAAAACACCGTTTACTTCTTTGACAATGTAGGCATCTTTAAATCCAGCTAATCTAATCTCACTTAATATTTGTTTAACGTTTTCCTCTGAAAAGTCACCAATAACTTTTGCTGTGATGTTATTAGGTTTTTGATAATCCTTTATGGTTCCCAGATGAGCTACCTTTTTAGCATCAAAAAATCTGGTATCTCTTAAAGCAGCGAGTTGAATTTTATACCTTACCGTAGCACTGGATGTAGGTGTTTCAGCCATAGTGGTTTTCTGAACTTCTGTAGGAGTGCTCGGCTTAGTTATTTCAATGGGCTTGTCTATCTCAACCAATTCAACTGGAACTAAATTGGTAAAACCTGGTCCATTTGTCTCTTCCACAATAAATGCCTGAGGGTAACCATTTTGTTTAACCCTTTCTAAAGCTATTAAAACTTCATTTTGGGTTTTAAAAACACCCATTCTTATCTTCACTTGATTATCTTCTCTTTTCACGTAAATATCAGCGATACGCCAAAGGTCACTAAATTGATTAGCTGGAGGAGTTGATGTAAGGGCTGAAATTTGAATAGATAAACCTTTATTCAGACTCTCTTTAGGGTCTGGAGAGGAGTTATTGTTACCCTTGGTTAAAAAGGCTTCTCCTAAAATCGTTCTATCTCTGCCATCAAGCGTTGTCTTTATAATCTTCGAGTAATTTAAATAACCATCTTTCTTTACCGTCAGATTATAAGAAGTATTTGGTTTTAAAGCAAATTCAAAAACTCCATTTGAACTACTCTGTGCATTCATTTTAGAGGTATTAGATAAATTTTCAATTTGTACCTCTACCTCACCCAAAGGAAGTTTGGTCTGATTATCAAATATCTGGCCCAAATAAATTTCTCCTAATCTGATTAAAGGAATCGTTATTTCCTCAGCATCAATATTGGCTTGGGTTAAGGTTACTTTTTTGGATGAAAATCCTTCCTTCGTAAAAGTTAAAGTACACGGAATATTAATATTTTCAGTTAAGCTATAGTAACCGATAATATTCGTAAGCATGGCAGGTTTATTAGAAGGCATACAATTCCCCCACTCTATTTTAACCTCAGAAACGGGTAAACCGTCTAATGCATTTACAACTTTTAATACAATCCCAGCGGATGATTTTTTGAATGAATAAATATCCTCAGCACCCAGACCACCTGTTCTGTTACTGGTGAAAAAGCCACTATTGTTTAAGGTCATAAAGTCAAAATCATCAAACGGAGAGTTAATAGGAAGACCCATATTATTAACTACGGACCACTCATTATTTTCATTAAGATTGACACTAAAAATATCATAACCTCCGAAGCCAGCATGCCAATTAGAGGAAAAAAATAAAGATTTACCCTTTAAAAATGGACTTATTTCATCACCTTGAGAGTTAATTTTAGGTCCCAAATTAATTGGTGCCGTCCAGTTTGAACCTTCTCTGTAAATAACATATAAATCCATTCCACCGTAACCACCTTCCATATCACTGGAAAAATACAGCGCATTACCATCGTTTGATAAAAAAGGATATCCGTAATTAGCTAAGCCTTGATTAATAGAAAAGGGTAATTCATTTATACTATAACTATTGTTCTCTAGTTGGTAGTTTCCCCATTTGATTTTACTTTTTAGACCTGATTCAGGTATTAATCTACTATTTTTCTTTATTATCCAATGAGAATAAGCGATGAACGGTTGGCTTGATGAAAAAGAAATTTGAGCTAACGAATTATTTACTCCCATGAAACTAACAGGTTGAGGTAAACTTAGCTTTTGCGCGGAATAATTTTCAGCTTTGTAATTTTGAATTTTAGCATTTCTAAGGGATGAAAAAATAATTGCGCCTTGAATTGAAACGGGTGAAAAATCTGCTTCTTTGGAATTAAATCCAGCATTGGTAACTATATAATCATCTAATCTATTCCCATTTGTCATTGCCCAAACACATGCATTTACAAAATTATCACCAATGCTTTGATTAATTTGGCTGTATTTAAGAAACATATTTTTTGCCTCTCTGTAATTTCCTGCTGCTCTTAGCGATTGTCCGTAGTATAAATAAAAAGATGGAGGTAAATTGCGACCATTTATTATTGAGGAAAAAATACCATTCGCTTCATACATTTTATTGCAGCGCCATAAACACTCTCCTAATTTTACAACAACTTCAAGATCATTATTTTTTTTCTTCAATGCCTCAGCAAAAAATTTTTGAGCTTCGGCATAAGACTTATTATCATAATATTCATTTCCTTTCTGAACCAGACTTTTATAACTTTGGGCCAAGCCAAAAATTGGGAATGCCTGGAAAATAATAATGCAAAATATGTTAGTAACAAATATTGGCGCATTAATTATTTTAAATTTATCGCTCATTATATTATTTTTTAAAAAATTAAGCATTGTTTATGAAAACTGTCTCAAAAATAATCATTTATCCGATAAAATCACTTAATGGTGTTTCCCTTCCGTTTGCTGAGGTAACTTCTACTGGATTTAAAAATGATAGAAAGTTTATGTTAATGAGTTACGTTGACAAGAAAATGATTACGCTTAGGGAGTTTCCATCATTGTACAACATAAAAGTCAACATGATAAATGAAGATTTATTGCAATTAGAGAATAAAGCAAAAAATCAGTTGCCATTGTCTGTTTATTTAAATCCTCCATTTCAGGATAGTCCAATATATAGAGTAAACGTTTGGGATGACGCAATAGATGTTCAATCAGTAGATAAAATAGCTGATGATTGGTTCTCTGAAGCATTGGGAATTCCCTGTATGCTTGTAAGAATGATACCTGATTTTTTTAGACAGGTAGATTTAAAATATGCAAAAAAAGGACAGGGGGTTTTATTTGCGGATGGTTTTCCTTATTTAATTTGTACATCAACATCCTTATCGTTATTAAATAAACATTTAGACAAAAAAGTATCTATGTTACATTTTCGACCTAATATAGTAATTGATAATAGTGAGCCCAACGAAGAAAAATCGTGGACGTCTATTGATATAAATACCAATATTTTTGATTCATTTAAACCTTGTGCCAGGTGTCAGGTAATAAGTATCGAACCTGAAACAATGGCGGTTAATGAACAGATACTTCCATTTATGGCAAAGAATTATATTGAAAATAAAAAAATTATTTTCGGTCTGAATGCTTGCTTGAAATTTAAAAGTGTTAAAAACATAATACAGGTAGGAGATGTCGTGACAAATGTCACCCAAACAAATCCAATATAATAAATGATCCTAAAATAACACTAGCGATACCATTTGTTGTAAAAAATGCTTGGTTTATTTTGGACAAATTTTTATCGGTTACTAATAGGTGCTGTCTTATAAGTAAAAGACTGAACAACCCGAATGCTACCCATGACAACCATCCTATGCCTGGATATTGTTGATTCATTAAGGATATACCAATAAAAAGAAATATAGATGATAGTATATGAGATATTCTTGAAACTATAATTGCTTTGGTAATTCCAAAATGTGCAGGGATTGATTTTAATTGAATGGAAGCATCAAAAGATGCATCCTGAAGAGCATAGATAATGTCAAATCCTCCTACCCAGAAAAATACACAAATTCCTAATATTATAGTAATAATACCAAATTCACCACTTATTGTCAGGTAAGCACCAATAGGAGCAAGCGCCAAACCTAAACCTAAAACATAATGACAAAGCCAGGTGAAACGCTTAGTGAAACTGTACCCCAATATGACTAACAATGCGATGGGAGAAAGGTAAAAACATAATTTATTTATAAAAAAAGTAGTAACAACAAATGCCAGCATACTCAGAAGAATAAACGAGATAGCCGCTCTTTTTGAGATTTTACCTGACGGAATTTCCCGTTCTTTTGTACGCGGATTTTTTGCATCTATTTCTCTATCCACAAATCTATTAAAGGCCATAGCAGAACTTCTGGCAAAAACCATGGCTAAAATCACTAAAATAAACTTAGTAATATAATCTGTTGGTTGATATTTAAAATAGGCCAGGTAAAAACCAATAAGAGCAAAGGGTAAAGCAAAGACAGTATGACTAAACTTTACGAGTGATAAGTATAGATTCAGCATAATATAAAAAAAGGGAACCCCTGTAAGAAGTTCCCTTTGTTAGGTTATATTTTTTTAATTTCCTTGAGGAGCAGCGCCTGAAACGTCTCCTTCCAGGTAAAGAAAGGATTCTGGAGGATTAGTGTTAGATACGATAGTAACTCTTTTACTTTGAGCACCACTCTTTCCATTGCTATCAAAAACAACCTTTATTTCTCCTGATTTACCTGGAGCGATAGGTTCTTTTGGCCATTCCGGAACAGTACAACCACAACTACTACTTGCATTAGTAATAATTAATGGTTCTTTACCCGTATTTTTAATTTTGAAATTATGTTGAACCTTTTCACCTGCAGCTACCGTTCCGAAATTAAATCTTTCTTCTGAAAAATTTACTGTGGTGGTAGGACCGCTTGGTGTTTCTGAAGGCATTGCTGTTGGATCTGTAGCGGTAGCTGTCATCGCAGCAGCCTCTGGATTTAGACTATCCTTAGCAGCATCTCTAACATCACTTTTTGAATCACAGCTTACTAAAATACTCGCTGAAACAAATAACATCAGGAAAAAACTATTTCTGTTCATATTCATTTTTTTTAAAATTTAATAAAACTAAAATCAGCCGCAAAAATAGGTACAATTATTTAATTCTTAGTATGACGAGCTATTTATTTTGTTAATAGACGGTTAATTTTACTTTTTTATCCTATCTAAAAAAGTAGTTACATCGCAGGCATTTAAACAAAGTTCCCTTCGCAATTTTCCTTTCCTGGCCATATTCACGCCATACTTAATGTCGTGAATTCCTTTTATAGCGTGAGCATCCGGATTAATAGAAATAAATACATTTTTCTCCATTGCGTAAGGAATCCATTGCCAGTCAAGATCTAATCTTCGTGGATTTGCATTAAGTTCTATGGCTACTTTGTTGGCACTACAAGCATCTATCACTTTTTTCATATCTAAGGGGTAACCCGGCCTCGAAAGTAATAATCGGCCGGTTGGATGACCCAATATATGTGTAAAAGGATTTTCAATAGCTTTAATTATTCTAGCCATTGCCCTTTCTTCATCCATTTTTAAAATACTATGGACCGAAGCGATAATAACGTCAAAAGTTGAGAGAATTTCCTGGTTATAATCTAAATCTCCATTGGATAAAATATCACATTCAATGCCTTTAAGAATGGTGAAACCTTCATTTTCCTTATTTAGTTTATCAATTTCATGTTGCTGTTGAATAATTCTATCCCATTTTAATCCATTGGCATAAAATGCTGCCTGTGAATGATCCGTCATAACTAAATAGGAGTACCCACTTTGTTGAGATACTGCTGCCATTTGAGCTATTGTATTAGAACCATCACTATATAGGGAATGAGAATGAACTACCCCCTTAATATCATCTATGGTTACCAAATCATCTAATATATTTTGGTCCAGGATATCATGCATTGGATATTCTCTCACTTCCGGAGGAATAAACTGCATTTTTAAAAAGGAAAATACCTCCTCCTCTGTATTAAAATCAGGCGTATCTGAAGCTAACAGATCAACAGATAAACTATTAATAAAAGTATCACTACCTGTATGGATCAACCATTTATTTCCAAATTTATCTCCGTTTGAAAAATAAAAAACCAATTTATAAAAACCCTTCCAGGTAGCGGTAATATAGTCTTCTTTTAATTCTACCTCACTCACATCTGCTAACTCATCAAAAAGCTTCGTATAAGGTGAGCCGCTTAGAAGAAACTCAATAGCCTTTGAGTAGGGTAACTTCCTTTTCAAATCGCCCGTTAATTCAATAATAGTAGTAGAGTGAAGCGCTTGAAAAGAGCCTAACAATTCGTTGGCTTCCTGTAAAAGTTCAGGGTATAAAAATTGATTTTCATGATGTAACAAAAACAGAATAGACTTTTGTAGTTCATCCTGAGATTTTTGACCAAATCCCTTTAAGGCAAGCAATCTATTTTCCTGAATAGCATAAAGAAGTTCGCCGGGCGTTTCAGTGCCAAGTTCAGACCAAAGTTGTTTGATTTTTTTTGGCCCAAAACCTTTTATTTTCAATAATTTCAGAATGCCCGGAGGTGTTATTTCTAAAAGATTATTAAGTGAGGTTAAACTGCCTGTGCTTAACAGCTCGACCAATTGTAAGGCAATAGATTTACCTATGCCCTTAATTTTAGCTATTTCTGACTGGGGTAAATCGACGAGAGAAACATCTAAATTTCTTATTGTTTGATAAACAAATTGATAAGATTTGATTCGAAATGGATCTCCATCGTGTAATTCCATAAGATTTGACAAAAGCTGGAATGTCTGGGCAATTTCTTTGTTAGTCATGGAAATTATTTACTTTTGTAAAAAATATATATATGAAACAAGTAGGATTTTTATTTCTGTTGGCCTTTCTTTTTTTCTCATGTACAAAAGAGGTGGTTGACCAGGATATGGTAGATCAGGAAGTAATTGTAAACTACCTGACCACTAATAAATTGACCATGACCAAAGACCCCAGTGGCATTCACTACAACATTATCAACACTGGTGTAGGAAATAACCCTTCTCCAACGGCTACAGTAGAGGTAAGGTATAAAGGAACGCTTATGGACGGCACTGTATTTGATCAAACGGGAACAGGTAAATCGGCTACATTTCAACTCACAAGTCTCATTCCTGGATGGAGAATAGCTATTCCTTTACTCAAAAAAGGTGGGAAAGGAACTTTCATCATACCATCTAATCTTGGATATGGACAGTTTGGATCAGGCGGTATTCCAGGTAGAAGCGTTTTAATCTTTGAAATAGAATTATTGGCCTTTTCCAATTAAGCTTCCCCCCTCGTTGTAAAGTGCATTGGCGGGATATAATTATTAGCGTTAGGGTCAACAATTTCACCAAATTGAAGCTCATATCTTTTAATATTATCCGCCATTGCGCCTAACAATCTTTTGGCGTGTTGTGGCGTCAAAATAATTCTTGATTTGACCTTAGCCTTAGGAACGTTAGGAACAAGAAGTATAAAATCTACTACAAATTCGGCATTACTATGAGAAATAACAGCGAGATTTGAATAAATACCCTCTGCTATATCTTCTGACAACTCAATATTCATTGAGTTTTCCATTACTTCCTGGTTTTCCAGGTTATCATTTGTTTTTGACATATATATAATTATTTAGCTTTTGTTTTTTTAGCGACAGTTTTAGGTTTAAAAGCGTCAGGAATTTGTTTCTCTATGATTTTTTTAATCGCCTCCAAATCAAACTGTGCAGCGAGTTCATCATCTATTTTAATACCGTCTACTTTTGGAAAAGAAATCATATCTTTTTTAAACCGAATAAATGGCCCCCAACGGCCTCTTTCTACACTAATGTGTTCCGTTTCCCACTGCAGGATAAATCTATTATTTTCCTTATTAATTTTAGCTGAAATAAGTTCATCCATATCTCTTACTGAAATGGTATCTGGATTATATTTTTTAGGAATATTAATAAAATAGTCCTTCCATCTTAAGAATGGCCCGAAACGACCTTTTCCTTTAGTTACTGGTTCATTTTGATATTGATGTACGGGAGCATCTTCTTTTTCTTTCTGATCAATAAGTCTTTGAGCCTCTTCCATACTTAGCGTAAATGGATCTACCGTTCTGGGAATGGAGATATATTTCTCTCCAAATTTCACATAAGGACCAAACTTACCTTTACCGATGGACACTTTTTCATCGAGATATGAACCCAGATCACGGGGTAATGAAAAAAGTAGCAAAGCTTCTTCAAAAGTAAGGGTTTCAATAGACTGCCCAGCTACTAAATTTCCATATTTGGGTTTTTCTTCTGGTCCTAATTCATCAGGCGTACCCATTTGAACCACTGGGCCCACACGTGTCATCCTGGTAAGGATAGTTAAGCCAGTGACAGGATCTTTACCTAAAATTCTCTCTCGCGTTGGTCTTGAAGCACTTTCCATGGTTTGAACAACAAGTTCATGAAAAGGGAAATAAAAATCCTTTAACATTTTAGTCCAAGCAATTTTACCAAAAGCGACGGCATCAAATCTTTCCTCTATTTCTGCCGTAAATGAGTAATTCATAATTTCTACAAAATTCTCATCGAGAAAATCTGATACGGTAATACCCATATCCGTAGGTACCAATCTATTTTTGAAAGAACCTGTATTTTCCTTAATTGAATGTTGGGATATTTTATCATTTTCAAGCTTCAAGACCTGAAAAATCTGTTCAACTCCTTCTTTTGATTCTTTTACAACATATCCCCTACCTTCTTCCATTATTTTACTAATGGTAGGAGCATAGGTAGAAGGTCTTCCAATACCAAGTTCCTCTAATTTTTTAACTAAACCAGCTTCTGAATATCTTGAAGGACCCCTCGTTTGTCTTTCTGTTGCTTTCATTTCACTTAGGGGCAACAACTGTTTAACTTTAAGAGGAGGAAGCATACCTTTTACTTCATCTTCTTCTTCATCATCATTAGATTCAAGATAAAGTTTTAAAAATCCATCAAATTTAAGTACTTCTCCTTCAGCTAAGAGCACCGCCTTGGGCAAAGTTGATATTCCAATTTTAACCTGGGTTTTTTCAAGTTGAGCCTCCTCCATTTGAGAGGCCATAGCTCTTTTCCAAATCAACTCGTACAATCTTACTTCATCTCTGTCACCCGTAATTTGAGATTTTTCAAAATAAGTTGGCCTGATGGCTTCGTGTGCCTCCTGAGCGTTAGCCGATTTACTTTTATAACGCCGAGGCGTTGAGTATTTTGCTCCAAAGGTTTGGATAATTTCATTTTCAATAGCCAGCATTGCTTGTTCACTTAAACTGGTTGAATCGGTTCTCATATAAGAAATATGACCCGCCTCGTATAGTTTTTGTGCTACAATCATGGTACGTTGAACAGAAAATCCTAATTTTCTACTCGCCTCTTGTTGAAGTGTTGACGTAGTAAAAGGAGGAGCTGGTTTCCTTGTCAATGGCTTAACTTCAATGGATTGAATATCATATTGAGCACCAATACAAGATTGCAAAAAATCATTTGCCTGTGTCAGGCCTTGTAATTTATTTGTAAGTTCAGCTTTTAAAATCACTGATTTCCCTTGTTCGTTAAAAACAGAAAAAAAGGCATCTACTTTAAAAAACAATTCAGCGTTAAACTGATTTATCTCCCGTTCCTTCTCAACAATTAATTTTACGGCTACCGATTGTACTCTTCCTGCTGATAATTTTCCTTTTACTTTTCGCCATAAAATCTCAGACAATTCAAATCCAACTAATCTATCGAGAATTCTTCTGGCTTGTTGAGCATTTACAAGATTTAGATCTAAATTACGTGGTGATTGAATAGCTTTTGTTATAGCTGGTTTTGTTATTTCTCTAAAAACAATTCTTTTGGTTTTATAAACATCCAGATTTAGAACCTCACATAAATGCCAGGAAATGGCCTCTCCTTCCCGGTCTTCGTCCGTGGCTAACCAAACCTCATCTACTTTTTTAACCGCTTCTTTTAATTCTTTAACTAATCTGAGTTTTTCAGGCGAAATAATGTAATGAGGCTTAAAGTCCATGGAAATGTCCACAGCACTATTTCCTTTCTCTAAATCTCGGATATGTCCATAACTTGATTTAACAGTAAAATCGCCTCCCAGAAATTTTTCAATGGTTTTAGCTTTTGCTGGTGACTCAACAATAAGAAGGTGTTTGGGCATAATAAAATTTTATCTTCAAGAAATGATTTTCAATTAAACCTCAAAAGTATCGTAAAAAAAATAATAATGTCAAATTAATCTATGAAATTTAGGCTTAAATTTAAACGGAATCAATTTTAACCTTTTCAAATCTTCTGAAAAATGATCCAATTAGACGGTCTTTCTTGTAAGTACATATACGTTGCGGCATCAAGTCAGCACGTTGGTAAAACAACCTGTACTTTAGGTATTGTTGCAAATTTACTGGCCAAGGGCTATAACACAGGCTATAGTAAACCTGTTGGACAAAAATATATCACGTTAAATGGAACCATTGCCGATAAGGATGCTGTTTTGTTTTCTGAGGTAATAGGATTTAAAATGAAACCTGAAATTCATAGTCCTGTAATTTTAGGAAGAGGTGTAACAAAAGAATTTCTCGACACTCCTGAAAAATTCAATTTTGAAGAAAAATTGATGAATGCGCACAATGAATTGAGTAATCAATATGATATTGTGGTTTATGAAGGTACCGGGCATCCTGGCGTTGGTAGTATAGTTGATTTGTCGAATGCACGCGTAGCAAAATTGTTAAATGCAGGCGTAATAATGGTAGTCGAGGGTGGTATTGGTAGCACCCTTGATATGCTAAATATGAATTTATCTCTTTTTAGAGAGGAAAATGTACCTATTCTAGGGGTCATTGTAAACAAGGTAAAACCAGAAAAAAAAGAAGAAATAGAACACTACCTTAATATCAAGCTTAAACAGTTAAATCTAAAATTATTAGGCGTATTACCTTACGAACAGTCCCTTTCTCTACCCATAATGGAGGCCATCAGACAGGCCGTGGAGGGAAGAGTAGTTCTAAATGAGGAATACATGAATAACCGAATTGAAGATTTCATAGCGGGTTCATTGATTGACGCTGAGGAATTTGCTGCTACTGAAAATCTTCTTTTAGTAACTAGTATAAAAAGAATTGGCGAGGCTCTCAAAAAAATTAAAACAATTACCGCCGCAAAAGGATTAAAGAAATCTCCCTTATCAGGGGTAATAATAACCAGTGACGGCAGGCAACATAAGTGGATTGACCCCGAAGAACTTAATCTACCCTATCTTAAAACTCATAAAATTCCTGTCATTACCACCTTGCTGGATACTTATGGATCGGTAGTTAAAGTCAGCAGAATTGAAGTTAAGATTAATAATCGTACCCCCTGGAAATCTAAAAGAGCCATTGAATTAATTTCAGAACATGTTGATTTTGATACACTGCTAAAAAGTATTTGAACCTATAAATAACCTTATGATTACTGCAATTTCACCTATTGATGGTCGTTACGCCGACAAAACAAAAGAACTTTCATCTTATTTTAGTGAATTCGCACTCATTAAATATAGAATTTTTGTTGAAATCCAATATTTGATGAAACTTTCCGGACAGATTTCAATCAGGGGATCGCAAAAACTGGAAGAAAATAAAGAGGCTATATTGGATATTTTTACTGCATTTGATGTCAAGGAAGCCTTAAAAATTAAAGAAATCGAGTCTATTACAAATCATGATATTAAAGCTATAGAATACTATCTAAAAGAAAAATTTGATACAATGGATTTATCAGATATTTCTGAATGGATTCATTTTGGTTTAACCTCTCAGGATATCAATAATACCGCGATTCCATTATCTATAAAAGATTTTTTAACTGCTGTCTTTTATCCTCAAATTAATTCCTTAGTCAATGAATTAAAATCTATGGAAGAAGCTTGGAGTAATATACCATTACTGGCCAGAACCCATGGACAACCGGCTTCACCAACCACTTTGGGTAAAGAAATAGGTGTTTTTGTGTCCAGATTAAGCGTACAAATTGCACATTTATCCACCGTACCAATAAACGGTAAATTTGGTGGCGCTACAGGTAATTTTAATGCACATTATGTAGCTTTTCCAAACAAAGACTGGCATCATTTTGCTAATGATTTTTTAGCTTCGCTTGGACTAGACAGGTCAAAACCAACCACTCAGATTGAACATTATGATAATTTAGCCGCTCTTTTTCATAATTTACAACGCATAAATACTATACTCATCGATTTTTCAAGAGATATATGGACTTATATTTCTATGGATTATTTTAAACAAGCTACCATTCAAGGTGAAATTGGCTCCTCAGCTATGCCTCATAAGGTAAATCCTATAGATTTTGAAAATGCGGAAGGTAACTTAGGTGTTGCCAATGCTTTATTTCATCATTTAGCTGAAAAATTGCCTATTTCAAGGTTACAACGAGATTTAACAGACAGTACCGTGCTTAGAAATACAGGTGTCCCATTTGCTCACACCTTAATTGCGATAAAATCATTAAAAAAAGGCTTATCAAAATTACGTGTTCAAGAAGATAAAATATCATCAGATTTGAGTAAAAACTGGATGGTTGTGGCAGAAGCTATTCAAACCATATTGCGTAGGGAAGGTTTCCCCAAACCTTATGAAGCATTAAAGGATTTAACGAGAGGGGTTAATAACGTAACAGAAAACGAAATTCATCAATTTATACACACTCTTCAGGTGAGTGAAGAGGTGAAAATGGAGTTACTAAAAATAACGCCATTCAACTATATTGGTAAAGCTGAAAAATCATTTTAAAACTACTTACATGAAAAAACATTTCTTATTTCTATTTTTATTCCCATTCATTTTATTTGGTCAAAATGAGGTAGTTACTCTTGATAAATTGAGAGAAATTGCCGTAGTTGATCAAAAAGTGATGATGCCAATGCGTGACGGTATCAGACTTGCAACGGATATTTACAGACCTAAAGGCCCGGGAAAATATCCTGTTATTTTATCTAAAACACCTTACAATTTCAATCAATGGATTGATGGTAAGGAGGCTATTAGACAATACGAAACTGCTTATGATGCTGTAAAAAGAGGTTATGTCTATATTGTTCAAAACGAAAGAGGACGATTTTTTTCCGAAGGTGTTTGGGATATTCTAGGTACGCCAACAACAGATGGCTACGATGCATTTACCTGGATTTCCTCACAGGAATGGTCCAATCAGAAAATTGGTACCATTGGTTGTTCTTCAACAGCGGAATGGCAAATGGCTGTAGCATCCCTTGATCATCCGGCGCATACTGCACTCGTTCCACAAGGATTTGGCGCTGGCGTTGGAAAAATTGGAAACTTATATGAGCAAGGAAATTGGTTTAGGGGCGGAGCACAGCAAATGTTATTCACTTCCTGGTTATATAGTGTTCAAAATGACAGAGTAAGACCTACTTTTCCAGTGGACATTACCCAAGAGGAGTTAATTAGAGTATCCCGAAATTTTGACCTGGCACCTGAAAACCCTAAAGTTAACTGGGTTACCGCTTTAAAGCATTTACCCGTTCAGGATATTATAAAAAATGTAAATGGTCCGGTAGGTGTTTATGAAGACATGATTCGAAGAAAACCTAATGACCAAAAATGGTTTCAAGGTGGTTTATTTCATGACAATATGGCATTTAAAAAACCATCCTACTGGTTCGTATCATGGTACGATGTCGCTACAACACCCAATATTTCCCTCTTTAATTTAATAAGAGATAAATCTAGATTTCCTGAAGCTGCTGACAATCAATACTTAGTTATAGCTCCTACGTTACATTGCTCGTTTAAAAGGGCAACCGAAAACACCATTGTAGGTGAAAGAAGTGTAGGAGATGCCCGATTAAATTACGACGCACTAACTTATAGCTGGTTCGATTACTGGTTAAAAGGTCAGGAAAATGGAGTAAAAAGTAAACTACCCAGAGTTCAATATTTCACCATGGGTTCTAATAAATGGCAACAAAGTGAAACCTGGCCCCCAAAAGAAGCTTTAGCTACGCCTTTTTATTTAAATAGTAATGGAAAGGCAAATTCTAGAAATGGAGATGGTGCACTGACCCTTTCAGTACCAAAATTGGATCAACCCGACCAGTTTTCTTATGATCCTGCGAATCCGGTAAATTCTTTTGGTGGTAATGTTTGTTGTATTGGTAATGCTATTCAAGGAGGATCTTTAGATCAACAAACCATGGAATTAAGAGAAGATATCTTGGTTTATTCTACTCCGCCTTTAACCGAAGATGTTGAAATTAGTGGCTTTATAGAATCTGTTCTTTTTGTTTCTTCCGATGCTAAAGATACTGATTTTACCTTAAAATTGATAGATGTCTATCCAGACGGAAAAGCTTATAATCTAGACGAAACTATACAGAGAGTTAGATATAGAGAAGGGTACGACAAAGAGGTATTTATGGAAAAAGATAAGGTATATGAGGTGAAGCTATCTGCTTTATCAACCAGTAATTTTTTTCCAAAAGGACATAAAATCAGAATTGAAATTTCGAGTAGTAATTTTCCGAGATTTGATAGAAATCTAAATACAGGAGGAAATAACTTTGACGAAAAAGTTGGCGTAGTAGCAAAAAATAAAGTACATCACAGCACGAAATATCCCTCAAGAATCATTTTACCAATAATTAAAAAGTAAGAACTATAAGAATTCTTGTCCCGAATTTACTGGTTCGGGATAAGAAATTCTTTGGTGGTAAAAAGTTTTTATATAATCTTTAAATGCCTCTTTACATAAATTAAGTTCCTCAAAGGATAATTTTGATTCCTGAAATTGACCCATTTTAATTTTGTACTCAACTAAACGATTAATCAAATCAAACAAGTCACTTTCTGTTGGATTTTTTAAACTTCTACAAGCTGCTTCAATTGTATCGGCAAGCATTACAATAGATTGTTCCCGGCTAAATGGTTTTGGTCCAGGATAAGTAAAATCATCCTCTTTGACATCAAAAAAATTATCTGAAGCTTTGAATTTCCTGTAAAAATATTCTACTTTAGTTGTACCATGGTGAGTTCTAATGAAGTCTATTATAACTTCTGGCAACCTATACTTTCTACCTAATTCTATTCCATCCTTTACGTGCTTAATAATCAATGCGGCACTTCTATGAAAAGATTGATTCTCAAAAGGATTAAGATTTTGATTATTTTCGTTAAAATAATCAGGATTAGATAATTTACCAATATCGTGGTATAACCCCCCTACCCTGCATAATTGACTATTTACATGAATTTTTTGTGCAGCCGCTTCTGCCAAATAACTTACCTGGATAGAGTGTTGATAGGTACCCGGAGCTTTAAGCGCTAGCTCTTTTAACAAATAATTGTCAAGATTTCCTAATTCATTTAATGAAAATGCTGATGTAAAAGAAAAAATCCTTTCTAAAAAAGGTATTATTATATAAGCGGGTAGTAATAATAGAGACTGAATAATAACAAAAGTGATAAGTTCCTCAAATGAAGGTTGAAAGGCAGGGTAAGTTAGTTTTAAACTAACTGAAGTCAAAATAGATGATATGATAACTACTATTATACTCGAAATAATACGGGTCGGCTTTTTGCTGTCAAAGGGTAAAAAAAGAATGAGCAAACCAGTGAAAATTTGTAAAAAAAACCATTGTATGGAAGGATTTAACGAAAGAAAAATACTCGAAATTGCAGAAAAATAAATACCAAAAGACAGATTTTCGTTAAAAAAATATTTGATAACTATAATAATGATGCCTAACGGAAGCATGAATAAAAAAAGAGGATTATACTGACTCAGAAAATGAGCAATTAACGTAAAAAAAGGAATTAAACCCAATAAAAAAAATATTGACCTATTTAGGGTTTCATCTATATTAATTGTTCGGTAAATAATAAAGGTGAGCAGTAAGAAAACACTAGTAAGTAAAAAGGAGATACCTAAATTAATGTAAATATCATCTGAAAAGACATTAAATTGATAAAACAATGAAAAGACAATAAATCCAGTAAAGACTATTAATGCGATAAACCTTATCGAATTTGCTGAAAACACGTTGTTATTAGGCATAAAGCGAATTGCCCTGCAAATTTATAAGAAAATTAAAGAAATCAAAATAAATTTTAAGTTGCCTTCCAAACAATTTCATCAATGTTTAATTTGTGAGAGTTATATCTCGCTAAAATGAACAGATAATCTGATAAGCGATTGATTATAGCTAAAATTTGACTCTCTACCATTTCGACTTCAGAAAGCGAGACAATATTTCTTTCTACCCTTCTACAAACTACTCTGGCTAAATGACAATAAGAAATTAAGGTATGACCACCTGGGAGTATAAAGTTGGTTAAAGGAGCTAAATCTGCATCCATAAAATCAATCTCAGACTCTAATTTTTCAATTAAATCGGGAGGAAGTGCTGGAGCGGTGAACTTACTGTTTAATGGTGTAGCCAATTTGGAACCAATAACAAACAATTGATTTTGCATAAATCTGAGAAATGACACCTGACGATTATCCCCTATATTATCAGCCAAAAGACCCATCCACGCGTTTAACTCATCTACACCTCCATAAGCCTCTATCCTAATATTATTTTTAGACAGAGATTTACCGCCAATCAGTGAGGTCTTTCCCATATCTCCGTTTTTTGTATATACTTTCATTTGGAACAATGATTTTAAACTGGTATTTTAATATCTTGAATAGACAGATTTAGTTCATCGCTCTCTATGTAGCCATCTTTAAGCTTTACAATTCTATGAGCATGCGCGGCAATGTCAGGTTCGTGTGTAACAAGAATGATTGTATTACCAAGTTTATGAATTTCTTCAAATAATTGCATAATCTCGTACGATGTTTTAGAATCTAGATTACCCGTAGGTTCATCAGCAAGAATAATAGACGGATTATTTACCAAAGCTCTCGCGACGGCTACCCTTTGTCTTTGGCCTCCGGATAGTTCATTGGGCTTATGGTCCATTCTATCTTTCAATCCAACAGCGGCCAGCATATCTTTGGCTCTGTTTAACCTTATTTTAATAGGAATACCGGCATAAACCAAAGGTAAGGCTACATTTTCTAAGGCAGACAATCTGGGTAAAAGATTAAAAGTTTGGAAAACAAACCCAATTTCTTTATTTCTAACAATGGCTAATTCTTCATCGACCATATTAGCAACATTATTTCCATTGAGAGAATAAACGCCAGAAGTAGGAGAATCAAGGCATCCTAATAAATTCATTAACGTAGATTTACCTGATCCTGAAGGTCCCATTAAGGCAACATATTCATTCTTATAAATATTAAGGCTGGCAGATTGCAAAGCTTTTACCTCATTATCACCCATAATATAAGTTTTCCGCAAATTCTCAATTGAGATAAGAGGTTTTTTTTCCATTTTAGTTTGTTTAAACTTACTTGTTATTCAAATTAATAACCCTTGGCACACTAAAAAAGTTTTCTTGTGATTCAGGCGCATTTTTTACTGCCATTTCAGCTGATATCAGGGTTTCTGATTCATCATTTCTCCAAATGTTAGTTTCACTATTGATATAAATTAATGGTTCTACCTCATCCGTTGGTAATTCCTTTAATTTTTCAACAAGTCTTAGCATATCAGATAAATTTGAAATCATAGAGACTCTTTCTTCATCGGAAAGTTTTAATCTGCTTAAATTTTCCAATTTCAAAATTAAGTTATTGTCTATTTTCATAACAAGTTTATAGAAGTTTATACCTATTTATTCGTCAAACGACCAAAATAAGCGTAAAGCTAAAAATAAATTTTTGGCAAGGTGTTCAGGTTATTGTATTTTTACGAATAATTTATCGGTGGCTTAAAAAAATTAACTTGGAATTAATCCCTCAAATAAAACATGTTGCCATTGCTGGCAATATAGGTGCTGGAAAAACAACCTTATGTTCTCAATTAGCTAAACAATTCGGCTGGCAAGTTCATTATGAAAGCACAGATGATAATCCATATCTTGTAGATTTTTATACTGATATGCGCAGGTGGTCATTTAACTTACAAATCTATTTCCTGCATACACGTTATAACCAAATAATGCAAATTTTAAATGGCGATGTTACCGTCATCCAAGACCGGACTATATATGAAGATGCTAATATTTTTGCTCCAAATTTGCATGATATGGGACTTATGACAGGAAGAGATTTTAATAATTATATCTCTTTGTTTAATTCTATGACGGCCTATATTCAACCGCCTGATTTATTAATTTACCTTAAGGCAAGTATTCCAACCCTGGTTGATCACATCCAAACCAGAGGAAGGGAATATGAGGGAAGCATAAGTATTGATTATTTGAAAAAACTAAATGAAAGATATGAAAATTGGATAAATCAATACACTTTTGGTAGATTGCTTATAATTTCAACGGATGATCTGGACTTTGTTAATAAACAAGAAGATTTAGGCTCAATTATTCAATCTGTTAGAACCCAATTACATGGTTTGTTTTAAATGGTTACTTGATGGATATTAATAATTATCGAAATGTTCTGGATAAACTGTCTCCTTATAAAGCCAAATTAATCGTTGTTTCTAAGTTTAGAAGTTTCGATGAAATAGAAACGGTAAAAAGTTGGGGCCAAAATATTTTTGGTGAAAACAGAGTGCAGGAACTCGTTTTAAAAAATGAGTTACATGGGAATGATTTAGAATGGCATCTAATTGGATCTTTACAAAAAAACAAGGTGAAATCGATTATTCCCATCGTTAAGCTTATACATTCTGTAGATTCCCTGTCATTATTACAAGAAATAAATAAACAAGCAGAAAAACACAACGTTGTGCAAGAATGTCTGTTACAAATTAAAATTGCTAAGGAAGACACAAAACAAGGGTTATTACC
The DNA here is from genome assembly GCA_017858735.1 of Bacteroidota bacterium. GTDB lineage: Bacteria > Bacteroidota > Bacteroidia > Chitinophagales > Saprospiraceae > BJGN01. The sequence goes on along the minus strand of JAFMBH010000001.1, from coordinate 101,088 downwards.
ATCAGAAGTGAATGAGCTATTGTCTGATGAAATTTTAGGACAATTGAATAATATTCAAATCAGGGGTTTGATGGGTATGGCTACAAATACAGACGAAAGCCATAAAATTCGTTCGGAATTCCGACAACTAAGATTGCTTTTTGAAGAAATAAAACAAAATTATTATTCAAACGATCCTCTCTTTTCTGAAATTTCTGCAGGTATGTCAGATGACTTTCCCATAGCTTTAGATGAGGGAAGTACTTTTGTAAGAATAGGAAGTTTGATTTTTAATCCTTAAAAAAAAATAATGCACATTTTCTCAATAACTGGCCTTGCTTTTTGTATTTTATTTTTGATTAGTGGTTGTAAATCAAATACAACGGTAAGTTACGAATTAGACCAAAATGGCCATGAATTTCAGGATTACCCAACAAATATTATTTTGCTTATAGGTGATGGAATGGGCTTAACCCAAATTTCTGCCGCAATGTACAGCAATAATAATAGATTGGCATTAGCTAAATTTCCTGTCATTGGATTTCACAAATCACACGCAGCTAATGAATTAATAACAGATTCAGCAGCTGGAGGAACAGCAATAGCCTGTGGAATTAAAACTAACAATGGCAATATTGGAACGGATGAAAATGGACTTTCTACCGAAAGTATCCTTGAAGAATTAGATTCAATGGATTATTCAACGGGAATGATTGTGACATCCACCATTGTTCATGCTACACCGGCGGCTTTTGCCGCGCATCGGGCACGTAGAGAAATGTATGAGGAGATTGCTTTAGATTATTTAAATGCAAACGTCGATTTACTCATTGGAGGAGGTCGCCAGTATTTTCAAAACAGAGAAATGGATGATAGAAATTTAATAAATGAATTTGAGAAAAAAGGATATGTTGTAATGGATCAGCTTTACACTACCATGAATAAAATTAAATGGCCCTTAGATAAAAATTTACTTTACTTTACTGCAGATAAACAACCATTAACTGTTAGTGGCGGAAGAGATTATCTTTCATTTGCCGTAAGACAAGGCGTTCAATTTTTAGAACAAAAAAGCAATAAAGGTTTTTTCCTATTAGTTGAAGGCTCACAAATTGATTGGATGAATCATGCTAATGATGGACGAGGGGTCGTTATGGAAACCTTAGATTTTGACAGAGCCATTTGGGAAGCAATACAGTATGCAAATAGTAAAGGGAATACTTTAGTTTTAGTGACTGCCGACCACGAATCTGGTGGAATGAGTATTGAAGCCGAATCGAGAATGAATAAGTTGAAATATGGATTTACTACTAATGGACACACCGCAGCCATGATTCCGGTATTCGCTTATGGTCCAGGCTCAAATTTATTTCGTGGAATCTACGACAATACCTCCATTTACCATAAAATGAGAGCAGCCCTTGGATTAAAGGAAAAAATTAATCTTCTTTCTCCCAATCCATTGTCCGAGTAACCGCTTTTTTCCACCCTTTATACCTCTTTTCTTTCTCGCCCTCTAACATGGAAGGTGCAAATTCCTGATCAAGTTGCCATTGTTTAGATATATCTGACATGGTCCAAAAACCTGTGGCTAAGCCTGCCAAAAATGCTGCACCTAAAGCCGTTGTTTCAAATATTCTTGGACGTTGAACGGGTACACCAAGGATATCAGCTTGGAATTGCATTAAAAGGTTATTCGCACAAGCACCGCCATCCACTCTTAAAAGAAGTAATTTTTGTCCCGCATCAATTTCCATAGCTTCGAGAACATCTCTGGTTTGAAAGGCTAATGATTCAAGAGTGGCTCTTATCAGGTGTGATTTTGACGTACCGCGGGTCAATCCAAAAATAGCCCCTCTGGCGTACATATCCCAATAGGGTGCACCTAAGCCTACAAAGGCAGGTACTACATAAACACCTTCAGAATCAATAATTTTTGAGGAATAAAACTCAGAATCTGATGATTCATCTATTAACTTAAGACTATCACGTAACCATTGAACTGCGGCACCAGCAATAAAAACACTACCTTCTAATGCGTAGGAAATTTTCCCGTTTAAACCCCAGGCAATAGTAGTTAACAAACCTGCTTTGGATACTATAGGTTTTTCTCCCGTATTCATCAGCATAAAACAGCCTGTTCCGTAGGTATTTTTTGCCTGGCCAGCATTGAAACAAGCCTGACCAAATAAGGCTGCCTGCTGATCACCGGCTACGCCACTAACAGGAATTTCAATACCAAATAATGAGCGCTCCGTATGACAAAACACCCCACTACTTGATAAAACTTTAGGTAATATGGATGGTGGAATATCTAATTCTCCGAGTAAAAATTCATCCCATTCTAAAGACAAAATATTAAAAATCATTGTTCTGGAGGCATTGGAATAATCGGTAGCATGAACTTTACCGCCACTCAATTTCCATATAAGCCAACTATCAATGGTACCAAATAAAATATCCCCTGCTCGCGCTTTTTCCTTGAGATTGGGTGTATTTTCAAGTAACCAATGAATTTTAGTTGCACTAAAATAAGCATCAATAACCAATCCTGTATTTTCTCTTATATATGACTGAAGATTATCTCTTTCTTTTAATTCATCACAATAAGCTGCCGTTCTTCTGTCTTGCCAGACAATGGCGTTCGACACAGGCTTTCCTGTATGTTTATCCCAAATAACAGTGGTTTCCCTTTGATTTGTTATTCCTATAGCTTCAATTTGTTCTGGCAGAATATTACTATTTTTTAAGACTGCTTGAGTTACCTCCCATTGAGTAGCCCAAATTTCTTCCGCATCATGTTCCACCCAACCTGGTTGTGGATAAAATTGGGTAAATTCCTTCTGGGCAACTTGTTGAATTTCTCCATTTTTATTAAACAGAATCGCTCTCGAACTGGTAGTACCCTGGTCTAACGCTAAAATAAACTTTTCCATATATGTCATTATACTTCTAAGATATGAATTAGGAGCGATTAACAAAAGAGATCTGCTTAAATTTACTTACTTTTGTTTTTTAGCAAAATAAAAATGAGCAAAGTCTCCATCCGTAATTATGAAAAAACTGGTTATTCCCTTCAATGATATACCTCAATTATCTTCTAAAGATAAAGCATATTCTACAGGAAATCAAAATCTTAAGCCATTTTACAAACATGCAGTTAATATAAATAGCTTTCAGCAGGTAATATCTGATAAATCTAAACAGGACATTCCAAGAAAAATTATAGTTGAAGTATTAAAAGAACAATATGCATCGCTTCCTACCTCAGAAGGAACCTTAAAAAATATTAATTCTCTCCTTGAACCAAATACGTTCACGATAATAACAGCACACCAGCCTGTTCTTTTTACAGGTCCTTTATATTATATTTTCAAGATATGTTCTACCTTGAATTTATGTAAACAATTAAATGCTTTTTACCCTTCAAATCATTTTGTTCCTTTGTTCATAAATGGTGCCGAAGACCACGATTTTGACGAAATAAACCATGCTTTTTTATTTAATAAAAAATTGACCTGGAAACAAGTTAATGGGGGGTCAGTCGGTAAATTAAAAACGGGAACTCTAAACCATGTGTTATTGGAGCTTAAATCTTTACTTGGCGATTCTACAGAAGCGGAGGAAATTTATCGTTTAGTCCATGCAGCCTATACAGAAAATGATCTGTATGAAAAAGCTTCTTCTGCACTTGTCAATGCTATTTTTGGAAAATACGGATTGGTAACATTAAACATGAGCCATAAGAGGCTAAAGCAATTTTTTAAGCCTATTATAGAAAAAGAATTATTTGAACAACCTTCCCAGGCCATCATTGAAAAAACACAGCAGGCTTTGGGTGAGGTCGGATTTAGTGTACAGGCTCATGTTCGTGAAATAAACTTATTTTATCTGAGTGAACATAATAGAAATAGGATAGAAAAAATAGATAATCACTTTCATATTGTTGGGACAAATATCGTTTTTAATAGTGATGAATTACGTGTTGAATTAGACATGTATCCTGAAAAATTCAGCCCCAACGTGGTACTTCGTCCATTATTCCAGGAATTTATTTTACCCAATCTCGCCTATATTGGAGGAGGAGGAGAAATTGCCTACTGGTTAGAAAGAAAAGCGCAATTTGACTATTTCAATGTACCATTTCCTATGTTAATCAGAAGGAATTCTGCCTTAATTTTAGAAGATGTCTGGGAGAAAAAATGGAATAAACTGGATTTCAAATTAGAAGATTTATTTACGGATACAGATGCGTTAATTCGAGCATTTATTCAGAGACATTCAGGCAATGAATTATCTTTTGACAATGAAATTGAGCAATTTTCTAAAATTATAGAACAAATAAAAGGGAAAGCCATTAAAGTTGACCCTACTTTAGAAAAGACAATTATCGCAGAAGGGCTGAAGCAACTTAAATCGTGGGAACAAATTGCTACCAGGCTTACAAGAGCTGAAAAGTCAAAATATGATGTTCAAATACAACAAATAAGAAATATAAAAGAAAAGTTATTCCCTGGAAATGGTCTTCAGGAAAGACACGATAACTTTATTCCTCTCTTCGTGAGGTACGGATTGGGTATTTTAGACTTATTCATAGAAGAACTTAATCCATTAGAAGAGGGCTTCTTGGTCATTAGCCTGGGAGAATAAAAGAAATGGGGTAAATGTTCAACAAAGAAACATTTACCCCACTTATTATTTAAAACTGTTGTAAAAGCATCACAGCATTCTGAATCATTCTGGAGGGTCCTCTCCAAAACATTCTAAATTGTGTGTTATCCAGTAATAATACCACTTTACCGGCACCCATTGGAACCACGCCAGCAAAACATTTACCTGAAAGATGTTTCAGAGCTTCCTTCGAGGCATAACCACCCGTTAATAATTTTGCCGGATCTGTATGGTAACTGCCAACTACTTGCATGCCAACGCCGGGTAAAAAAGACGATACATCTTGTTTTAATGAATGAAGTGTTGGTTCCATACCAAATGCCAAAGGATTTGATACGTCTATATTACTTATTAAAGCTGAACCTGGGATTCTTTTCTTTCCAAAATAATCCTCTCTTTTATCATAAGAAATGGTTTTAGACATTAAAGATGTATCTGTAGGAATTTCAGACCATTTTACCTGAGTAAATTTGCTTCTGTCCTGAGTTAAAAATTCAACGGCATTTTCTAAAGCTATTAAAGTACCCCCTCTGCTTACCCAGTCTTGTAACTGAGAATAGGCTTCTCTATCAAATATATAGCGTAAATTATTGCCTCCCCCAGGTAGTATGAGGACATCATAATCATTTAAATCTGCATAACCATATCGCTCCCCAAATTTTGGCATGGCTGATTGCAATAAAACGGAAGATCTTATTCGATCTACAGGCAAGCCAACCTCTTCATCAAAAAGAAACCAAACCTGACCGGCGGTTTGCATATTAAATGGAGCATCAACCATTAGAGCTACTCTGGGTTGTTTAACAGGTCTGTTTTTTGAAGATCCCAAATCTAGCCCCTCTGTTGCACGACCTGTTGAAATGGAATGTATTGAAACATTGTGTTTTAAACTAACAGCTTGTAATTCAATAGATAAATCTGCTTTTTTATCAATATTTGCACCTGTCAAAATGATTAATGTTCCCGCTGAAAACGAAATATTATCCATTTTAAAAGGTTTGGACGCTGATCTAACCTTATAACCCAGCTTCCATAAATGAGCCAATACAGCCGGCGCATTACGCTGATTCCAATCTATTGCATAGCCGTACGCATTGGGTAAAACGGTATTTTTTGCCTTAGTTTCGTTCAAAGGTTCTGAAGAAACTGAAACATTTTCTTTCGTGAAATAGGCATGTAAATTATAGGCTATGGGAAGCGCCCAAATAGCCATATCATACATTACTGAGTCCTCAATTTCCAATGATTTATCCATTACGCTATTTATCAACAAATGCTGTGGTTGATTACAGGATAACAGAATAGTGCCTTTGGGAAATGTTTTACGTGTCGATGTATTTGATTCATAATCAAATACGGTATTCACGGTAAATGATTCTTTTGCTTGTTCAAATTTGACGCCATGACGTTGTAAAATCTGAACTACATCTGGTGTGTACATATCAGCTGGAGATAAAAAATAAGTTTTATTGGCCGATAATGATTTAGAGGGCTGCCAGGCATCATAACTATAGCGTAAAAGCTCCTTTTTGTGTTTAACTCCTGTAAATAATGACTGGATAGAAGTAGTATAATGGTCCCAAATTCTTTGTCTTAAGGTAAGAATAGTTCCATCCTCCGTTTCAATAGCACGACCACCTGCAATACCTCCCTGTTCTGTTAACATAGCTATGGCCCCCATGATACTTGGATAACTTGACCCATATCCTGGGTAGAAAAAATCAAAAGCCTCACGGGTAAAATAGCTAATATCATTTTTATTGAAGGCTGCAATGTTTGCCCTTCCAAAGGTATCGGACCATGCCTCGTAGGTAGGCGGTAATATTTTATTTCGTGGCGTCGTGCCAGGCATGGTGAAATAATTACTATTGTAGCCTTGTTCATGATGATCTACATGTATCTGAGGCATCCATTTCTGATATTCAGTCGTCAAATTTCTTGTTTCAGGATGAATACCCCAAGACCAATCTCTGTTAACATCAAACCAATAATGATTAGAACGACCATTTGGCGCAGGCTCATAATGCTCTAAATCATTTTTAGAAGTAGCCAATTGCTTTCTCCGAACTGAATTGTACCACTGAATATAACGTTCGCGACCATCAGGATTAATACAAACATAGATTTGAATAACGGAATTTTGTAGTAACTGATTAGTCGCTTCATCAGTTGCAGCGGCTAACCGATAAGCGACTTGAAGCGCTGCTTCACTGGTGGATGTTTCATTTCCATGGATATTGTAACTCAAGGAAAGGAAAACAGGGTCTTTCTCCATAATATCCTTTGCCTGAGCATCATTGGCCGTCATTAACTTTAAATGATTCGTCCGAATACGCTCTAAATTCGATAAATTTTCAGGAGATGAAAAAACCAATAAATAAAGAGAACGATTTTCATACGTTTTTCCATATTCTACTAATTTAAGTCTGTTAGACTGCTTGGAAAGATCTTTAATATAGTTTTCAATACTCGAATAATACGTTGATTGCTCCCCCAGTTCATAGCCTAAAAATGAAGCAGGCGTAGGAATGTTTTGATTAACGGCCAATCCAGGTTCAAAGGAAAACCTTTCCAGATTCATCCATTCCTTTTGTGAAAACAGTCCGCTTAAGGAACAAAACAAGAATAATAAAACGATAACATTTTTCATTTAAAATTTATTTTAGTTAACGACGAGATGAAATTAAAGTAGTAGGATAAACGATAACGCTTTCATTTCCATCGAGACCAACGGAAGCGATGCCAAACAAAAAATTATCAATAATAATTTTATCCAGCGTAAATTCAGTCAAGCCTTTAGGCACAAACTTTGAATATTGCCATTGTGCTGAAGTAGTTTCTCTCCAATAAATTTTATGACCGGCCAGACCTTCAAAAGTGGAAGGCTTCCATTTAAAACGGGTTGACGGTTGGACAATACCACCGATCTGGACATCTTCTGGCGGTGGTGGAGCCCACGCTAAAGCAGCCAGGGTTATGGCATTAACGCCTGTCAATTTAGCAGCATAATCAAAATTAACCCCTTCAATAACATCACCGTATTTAATCCCATTTTCAATTCTAATATCTTCATGCTGCCTGTAATAATTTTCATGAGTCTCCATAATTCTTACCCCTGGAAAGCCCTCATCGTTAAATGGTTTATGATGTCCTCCTCTGCCAAATCTATCCAATCTGTAAATCATCTTTGCATCTAAGTTCGTACAATAAAGATCTGTCAGTTTATCAATATATCTGGCAATTTGCCTGGAAGGGCCATCCACCTCTCCACCATATACTCTGTGCCAGGCTCTTTCTCTTTCAGTTTCAAGAATAGAAACAGGTTCCGAAAAAATCCTGAAGGTGGTATTATCGATGATACCATCGACACCTTCAATATTGCCAATCATATCATTATTAAGGACAGCAATGATATCCCATTGATTTGTTTTAGCAAATTTTGCTACCGTAGTACCGCCTAAGAGACCTTGCTCTTCGCCTGATAATCCAATATAAATAATGCTTGTTGGAAAACGATACTTTGATAAAACAGCAGCTGCTTCCAATACTCCTGCCATGCCACTGGCATTATCATTAGCGCCAGGATTATCCTTTTGAGCATCTAAAACATCCGTAACCCGTGAATCGATATCAGCCGTCATTATTACGTATCTGTTTGGATAAACCGATCCTCTTTGAATAGCTAATACATTAGAAATATTAATATCCTCCTTTATTCTGGGATTAAATCCAGCTTTAAAGACTTCATTCATGTAGGAAACTTCCAAACATTGATTACAAGAAGAGCTAATTTTTTGAAATTCGTTGTGAATCCAGCGTCTTGCCGCACCAATGCCTCTTGTGTTTGATACTGTATCTGATAAAGTGCTTCTTGTTCCAAAATTAGCCAAGGTTCGAATACTATTTTCAATAGCCTTTGGATTTGGCGCTTTGGCAATATCAAATAATCGATTATCTAGTTGGCCAAAAAGAGACAGGGACGAAAGACAAAGAAAAATGATTAGAAAATAAAATGAGAGTTTCAAGTGTTTTTTCATTGTTATAGAGGTTAAATAAAAACTTAATTAGGAAAAAGATGCTTGTGGATCTGACTTACTGAAGTAATTTTAACTTTAGAGAAATACAGTGGAAAATACTGATTGTTTATCCAAATTGGAAATAAATTTCTATAAAATGGACTATTTGGATTACCTGATTGTCCAGGTGTATTGGTTGCTAAACTATAATCCCAGTTTTGTAAGTCCGAAATAAATCTAAAGCTGGCACCATGTGTTTGATTATCTCCCCTTCCCGTTACATTGGCTGTAAATCCATTTCCACCTCTGGGAGCAGGTCCCACTTCCAATAATGAACGAATATTTTGATTAACAACAGCACTGAATGGATGTTTCAAGAGAACATATTTATTTTTCAGCTGACCATATTGCCATAAATTCACCTCTTTACCTAATTTAAGTTCCAGGTTTAGAATAGCCTTTTCAAATGTTTTAAGTAAGAAATCATTCCTGCCTTGAACCGGTTGAGAACCAAATTTTGCGTCAGGTAAAAGAAGGTTATCTATTATCATTTTTAGTTGAGGGGTAACCAAAGACCTAACTTTTTCCGGAACAAACTGTAGTTTATATTCCGAAAAAATAACTCTTTCCCAGGCATCATATAATGAAGCTGCGATAGAATTGGGCGTCAATTTATAATCCCAATCATTAAAAAGGGTAGTAAATTTTTCATACTTTTTGAAGGCAGGAATGCTAGAAATAAAAGGTACCAATTGCCTTGCGGGCAGAGAAAGATAATCTGTTTGAAGCATCATTAAATCCTGCACAGATAATTTTTTTCCACTACCCAAATATTCCTTTATTCGTAAACCTCTATAAGGATCCGACCATGAAAAACCTACAGTATTTGGGTATTTGTAATCGAGAGGAACCACATTTTCATTGGCTGTAACGACATAATTTTGTGAAGGATTGTAACTGGAAGGTCTTTCAGAAATGGGAATAAACCCATCCCAATCTCTGCTTCCATCTCCAATGACAGGAACCATACCACTACTATTTTTTCGAATTGGTGCAATGCCTACTGTTTGCCAACCAATATTCCCTGACCGGTCGGCCCAAATCATATTTTCGCCTGGGATATGAGAATAAGTGCAAGCCAACTTAAATTCATCCCAATTTTTTGCCTGATTCATTCTGAGACTAGCCAGATAGGGAGCGCCCCCTTTTTCTAACCAGGCACATCTCACAGCCACAGCGATATTTTTTTCACTTATCACTTTAAGCACCGGTCCATGAACGGTATAAAACAAAGAAAAATAATGCATACCCTTTCCTTTTACAGATATAGAGTCTTTTATTTCAATAAAATCAAGCCATTTTCCCTGATATTTATATTGGTGTACATTGGAGGGATTAAGTTCATAAACGTACATATCCTCTGCGTCGGTAGCATGAATAGTAAGTCCCCATGCGCCATATTCGTTATGTCCAATGGAAACACCTGGAATAGTAGGTTCACCCCCACCTATAACATTCCATCCTGGAGAAACCAGATGCGTAATATATCTAAGTGAGGGAGCAGACATAGCCCTATGCGGATCGTTGGCCAACAGGGGATAACCACTTTCAGATAATGCACCGGAAACCACCCAGTTATTACTACCAATGACATGCTTTTCTTCATTTAATGAAAATTGTTCTTCATTCATTCGAGAAGAAAGAGCCATGTAATTCTCTGTTGAATTCTTATCTGAGAAAGCCAGTATATCTTCCGGAAGGTAATTTACCGGGCGTTTAAATGCCTTATAGAGGTCTATAACATCAGAATAAGAAAGAATTTCCTTTACTAAGGAATCCAATCTTAAGTCCGGATTATTGGGATGATACCAATTTATTTCCTTTGTTTTATCTTCCCCAATTTGGTAAACGACAAGCGCAGTTTCCCATTCATCCGTTAAGTTACCAAGCAGACCCTGATGCCGGGAAATAATATCTTCTGGTTTTAAATATTGTGGTTTAATACCTAATAACTTGAACTCAACAGGCAAAGAATCTGGTGTTAAAAGAGCATTATCAATAGCTGCATTAACACCATTTACGAAAGAATGTATTATTTGATAACCATTTGGATGATAATGATTGAATTCAGCGACTGGGTCACCCCTATAAGTAAAAAGTCGGGAAGCGATATCTTTTTGTATTTCTCTTTCACCTAATAATTCCGATAAGAGTCCTCTAGCTTGCCTTCTCCACATTTCAAATTGAAATAATCTATCCGATGCTGCTTGAAAACCTTGAGCGAAGAACATATCATTTTCATTTTTTGCAAAAATATGGGGAACACCGAAAGGGTCTATCATTATCTCCACCTCTTCCTGAAGGCCAGAAAAATTTTCAATTTTCTGTGCAAATGCAGAAACACAAATCGAAATTGAAAAAAATGTTAATAATAATTTCATAAATAGATAATTTTGGCATTTAAAAGTACGCTTTTCCCTTATAAATTTTAATTTTAGGAAACATTTTCAACATTACCTGAACCTATAACTACTTCAAATATGCCTATTTCAAGGAAAACATTTGTCAAGAGTATCGCAGCAGCTACCTTATTGCTTCCCATAGGCATAAAAGCAGTCATGGGAAAAGGAAATAAAACATCAGGTAATGGTTCAGGAATTTCCAGTAAAACGTATTCCTGGAAAATGGTTACTACCTGGCCGCCGAATTTCCCTATTTTAGACGAAGCTTGTAAGTTATTTGCCAGTATAGTAGAAGAAATGTCAGGAGGACGCATTAAAATAAGGGTCTTTGGTGGTGGTGAACTAGTTCCTTCTTTAGAGATTTTCGATGCAGTTAGAAATGGCGCTGCAGAAATTGGTCATGGTTCTGCTTATTATTGGGCAGGAAAATCTCCTGCTGCTTCATTCTTTGCCACCGTACCCTTCGGTATGAATGCCCAGCAAGTATCCTCATGGATTCATGCTGGAGATGGTCTGGCTTTATGGCAAGAATTATATGCTAATTTTGGATTAATTCCACTTCCAGCAGGTAATACAGGCGTCCAAATGGGCGGCTGGTTTAACAAGGAAATTAATACCATTTCCGATCTAAAGGGCTTAAAAATGAGAATACCAGGTCTTGGTGGAGCTGTTTTAGCCAAAGCGGGTGGATCACCCATTCTTTTAGCTGGAGGAGAACTATATACAGGTTTAGAACGCGGTATCATCGACGCAACAGAATGGCTGTCCCCATTTCATGACAGTTTAATGGGTTTCGACGAAATCGCTAAATATTATTACACGCCAGGTTGGCACGAACCAGGTACCAATTTAGAGATTATTCTAAACAAGGACAAATTTGAAGAACTTTCTGATGACCTGAAGGCCATTATTAAAGCAGCATCATCCTACTGTGGAACTTGGCTACATGCCCAGATGGAAGCCAAAAACGCTGTAGCCTACAGCGAACTTCTGAAAAAGGGCGTTGAAATAAGAACATTTCCACTAGAAGTTATCAATGAATTAAGAAAGCTAACTAAAGAAGTCATCAATGAATTAGCCGAAAAAGATCCATTCACTAAGAAAGTATATGCTTCTTACTATGATTTTCAAGAGAAAGCAAACAAATATTCTAATATCGCTGAAAAAGCTTTTTACAATAATCTGCAGGAGGATTTATCTTGATTGACTTAAGCTTCAGTGAAAGAATGATAATTCAATATTTTAAGGTATAATTAAAAGACTCGGCATAAAAATATAAATGCCCAAAACTATCAGTTGGAAAAGTATAAAAGGTATAATCCCTCTGTATATCTGTGCTGTTGTCACAGAAGGAGGCGCTACTCCTTTTAGATAAAACAGGGAAAATCCAAAAGGAGGAGTTAAAAAAGATGTTTGTAGATTAAGACTTAGTAAAACGCCTATCCAGATAAGATCAACTCCCATTTTCTGAAATACAGGGGCTATAACGGGAACTATAATAAAAATAATTTCAATAAAATCTATAAAAAATCCAGCAATAAACACAATCAACATGACTAAAAACAAAAAGGCCAAAGGAGTCATATTCGCCTCCTGAATGAGACGAACTAAAAAAATATCACCACCAAGTTCCCTAAAAACAAAGGAAAAAGTAGTTGCACCTAACAATATTAAAAATATCATCGAGGTAAGATGGGTAGTTTCAATACAAACACTTTTTAGAATGCTAAAACTCAATTTCTTTTCGAATAAAGTTAATATAGTTGCTCCCATAGCACCCACTGCCGCCGCTTCCGTTGGAGAAGCAATACCTAAAAAAATAGAACCTAAAACGGAGATGATAAGAATTAATGGTAAAGCAAAAGCGCGCCATACCTTACCATAGAAATTATTGGCTCTGAACTTATCAATTTCCTCTTTAGGAATGGGAGGCATCCATTCGGGTTTAATTCTAGAAACAATGAAAATATATAATATATATATAGCAACTAAAAGTAAACCAGGAATTAATGAAGAGGCAAATAGTTTTCCAACAGATACATTGAGAACGCTCCCAAGCAAAACTAAGACAACGGAAGGAGGAATAATCTGTCCTAAAGTACCCGATGCAGCAATTACACCCGTTGCAATTTCTGGCTTATAGCCTCTTTTTAACATGGTAGGTAAACTAATTAATCCCATTGTAACCACAGTTGCACCTACAATGCCAGTGGAAGCAGCTAATAAAGTACCTACAAGAATGACTGCAAAAGCCAATCCACCATGCATTTTTCCAAATAGAATAGCTACTGTTTCCAATAAACTTTCAGCCAGTCCACTTTTTTCCAACATGATACCCATAAACACAAATAAAGGAACGGAAAGCAAAACATAATTACTAATCACACCCATTATACGTGGAGGAAGCGCTCCAAAAGCTGAAGGATCTAAAAAAAAGTACGCGTAAGTAATCGACAATCCTCCTAATGTAAGCGCAACAGGATAACCGTACATGATCAAGATAAAAATACTTACGAATAAGATGATAGCTATTATTTCCATAAAACAGTCTATTAATTGCTTTTAAAAGCTATTTTGAACTGGTTAAAAATGATGATTAATCCTTGAAAAAATAATAATAAAAAGGCTAAAGGAATAGCCATTTTTATAAAATAGAAAGCCCCTATGCCACCAGGATCAGGTGAAGTTTCCTTCATCGCCACACTGGTTAAAGCGTACTTAAGAGAATACCAACCTAAAGTCAAACACCATGGAATTAAAAAAACAATGGTTCCAATAACATTTACCTGAGCCTTTTCACGTTTTGAGAAGTTCTGATAAAATAAATCCACTCTAACATGTTTTTCTTCATTGAGAGCGTAAGCTGAACCAAATAAAAATAAAAGACCAAAAATATGCCATTCAATTTCTGCCACCCAGGCCACTGAAAAATTGAATAAATACCTGGATATTACGTCTATACATATTATAATCACCAACACAAAACTCAACCAGGATACACTTTTACCAAAAAAAACTACTACCTGAGATAATTTATTAATCCATTTTTCCATGGTAAACTATTTTTCTATGTTACAAAAAACGAATATAAACATATACGATACTATTTGGAAGAAACTTGACAAAATACTGTATTACAGGATAAAAAAAGGTCAGTAAAAAATTACTGACCTTCATTATTAGTTATCGGAATCATCGGTATTAACGCCATCCATCATAAGAAAGGCTTTTAAAAATGGTTGTAAATCACCGTCGAGAACGGCATCAGTTTGTGATGTTTGGTATTGAGACCTATGATCTTTTACCCTTCTATCATCTAAAACATAACTTCTAATTTGAGAACCCCACTCATTCTTCATTTTTCCAGATTCCACTTTAGCCCTTTCAGCCAACTGCTTTTGTAACTCCAGTTCATAGATTCTGGATTTAAGCAATTGAATGGCTTTTTCTCTATTTTGGTGTTGAGACCTTTCCTGCTGACATTCTGCTACTAAACCAGTAGGTAAATGCCTTACCCTTACCGCCGATTCTGTTTTATTTACATGCTGACCGCCTGCACCACTGGCTCTGAAGGTATCCCAATCTAAATCAGCGGGATTAATTTCAATTTCAATAGTATCATCCACACTGGGGTGAACAAAAACAGAGCAGAAGGAAGTCATCCTTTTGCCTTGAGAATTATATGGACTTACCCGGACTAACCTGTGTACTCCATTCTCACCTTTAAGCATGCCATAGACATAGTCTCCGGTAATCTCAATTTCCGCAGATTTGATACCAGCTACATCACCTTGAACTTCCGATAGGGAAGTTACTTTGAAACCTGACCTTTCAGCCCACCGGACATACATTCTAAAAATCATTTCTGCCCAATCACAAGCTTCCGTTCCACCTGCACCGGCATTAATTTCAAGAATAACCCCAAGTTCATCTTCAGGTCTGTTGAGCGTTCTATGAAATTCTAAATTTTCAAAAGCTAAAATAGCCTCTTGGTATTTAGCTTCAACTTCATCTTCTGTAGCTTCACCTTCCTTTTGGAAATCAAATAAGACCTCAGCGTCTTCTACTAATAATTTAATATTTTCGAATTCACCCAAATATTTTTTGTGCGTTTTAATTTCTTTCATCACCAATTCAGCTTTCGATGAATCGGACCAAAAATCAGGACTGGTTGAAAAACTTTCTTTATCTTCTAGTAGTAAAACTCTGTTATCTACGTCAAAGATACCTCCTTAGCGACAACAATCTTTCCCTCAAATCTCGCAGTTGCTCGATAGTCATTGGATGTTCTTTTTTTAAGTTTAACAATCAAATATTAATACAAACGTTATTTTTTAACGTCCAGAATTTCAAGATAAAACATTAAATCGGCATTCGCAGGAATAGAGCCAGAGCCTGCTCCTTCTTCTCCATAAGCTAAGGCACTTGGAATATATAAAATGGCTTTACTACCCTTTTTCAATAGACCCATGCTTTCGTCCCAACCTGGTATAACCTGACCTGACATTGCTTCAAAAGTAAATGGTAAAAGTCCTCTTTGAAAAGAGTTATCAAACATAACTCCGTCAGCGGCTAATATGCCGTAATAGTTGGTTGATACTTTACTGCCCTGTTGAATTAAATCACCTGAACCTTCCTGCAAAATTTTGTATTTTAACCCAGAAGGAGTAACAGAATATTCTAATTTTCCAGATTTTGTTTCTTCGAAAAGAGCATTTACCATATCTGCAACTTCTTTCGTTGCTTTCTCAATATCTGCATTAGGAATTCGCTTTTCAACGGTAATTTTATAAACTATGAATTTAGTTTTCTCAAAACCTGGAGGACGCATACCTGGAGGACCCATTGAGTCAATAGGTATAAATATACTTATACTATCTCCAACCTCCATTAAACCAAAAGATTCTTCAATGGGAGAAAGTTTTTTTGGTTCTTTTTTTACGTCAGGATAAAGACCAATTTCCGGATAGGGTTCGTTTGCATTAGTATTCATTAAAGAATCATCTGCAAACATGGAATAACGAAGGTAAAGAACATCGTTGGGTTGAACTTTATTTCCACTTTTATTCTGAAAAAGTTCATATTTAATACCAGTACTTGTTTTTCCACTTTTCCCTTTTCCACAAGAGTTTAGAGTAACAGCGGCGATCAAAAGGATGAATAAAATTCTCATTAATTTAAGTTAAAAAGTTAATATTTAAAATAGGAATTCAAAAGTAATGTAAAATTAGCGTATTTAATAATCCATCTCAATTTTGAGATAATTGTTCTGCATACAGAGGAAGAAGCTCTTTAAACTTTCTCACAGTAGGTTTAAGCCCAATGAATGAAGCTGCGCCTGAAGCATTTTTATGTCCACCTCCTTTAAAATGTTTTGTTGCAATTTCCTGGACTGAAAAATCACCCTTGGAACGCATTGAAAGCTTAACTATCGTAGGTTGTTCTGTTATGAGCACCGCTACTTTTATGTTTTGAATACGCATTAACATATTAACAATCCCTTCTGTATCACCTCTTTGTATATCAAATTCTGCATAATCCTCTTTAGTAATAGTTACCAAAGCCGTAGCATATTCTTCCAAAATCTCTAAACGCTTGTTTAAACAATGTCCAATAATTTTTAATTGTTTTATTTCCAAATTATTATGTAATCTATTTTGAATACTAACATCGTCAACGCCCCGATCCAACAGAGTGGCTGTAATTCTAAAAACCTTAGAAGAAGTATTGTATAGGAAAGAGCCGGTATCCGATACTATGCCAACATAAAGAGCATCTGCCGTGGCAGGCACAAGATATTTTGAATGGTCTAATAAATGAATAAAATCAAAAATAAGTTCAGAAGTAGAACTCGCCGATGTATCAGATAAAATAAAATCAGCAAAACTTTCAGGAAATAAATGATGATCAATAACCACTTTAGGCGCTGTCTGCTTCATCATTAAATCTCCACATTTATCTATTCTGTCGAGTGAGTTGAAATCCAGACAAAAGAAAATATCTGCTTTTTCAATAGCTAGTTTAGCATGTTCCGGCATCAGATCGTAAATCACGATATCTTCAACACCAACCATCCAATTGAGGTAATTTGGGTATTCTGAAGGTAGAATAATTTTTACCGAATGGTGTTGAGCCGAAAGAAAATGTGCCAATCCCAAACTTGATCCTAATGCGTCACCATCAGGATTCCTGTGAGAAAAAATCACAATATCTTTCGGTGTAGAAAGCAAATTTTTAAGTTGGTTAAGATTTTCCATATTGATGATAAAACAAAAGCGTAAATTCGTCGCAATTTAAACACATTTATCTACAATTTAAAAAAAATAGTAATGACAACTGGAAATCGCACCTTTACAATGGTGAAACCCGATGCAGTAGCAGCTGGAAACACTGGAAACATTTTAGCTATGATCGAGCAAGCTGGTTATAAAATTGTTGCCTTGAAATTGACTCAATTATCAGAAGCTAAAGCGGGAGAATTTTATGCTGTACATAAAGAAAGACCTTTTTATGGTGAATTGGTGTCTTTCATGTCCTCTGGACCTATTGTAGCCGCAATACTTGAAAAAGATAACGCTGTGCTTGATTTTAGAACACTGATAGGTGCTACCGATCCTTCTAAAGCGGAAGAAGGTACCATCAGAAAAAAATATGCTAAGAGTTTAGGTGAAAATGCTGTTCATGGTTCTGATTCTGATGAAAATGCTGCCATTGAATCAGCATTTCATTTCGCTGTTACCGATATGATCTAATCATTTTATGGCAACTAAAGTTACGCCATCCCCTCCTAATTTAGGGTCGGGATGGCTAATTTCCATTTCCACTCTATACTCTTTTAACTTCTTCCTGACCGCTTTTCGTAGAATGCCATCCCCCTTACCATGAATTATTTCTATTTGGGATGAACTGTTCATTAGCGCCGAATCTATGTATGATTCAACCACTTGCAGCGCCTCCTGCATTCTCATACCCCTGATGTCCAATTTGTTTTCAAAAGTAGCTATCTTTTGAATTGTATCAAAATGAAGAGACTTTAATTTTTTATCTAATGGTTCCGGGCCTTTTTCCAAATCCCTTACATCAATAATAAGGGTTAAATCACCCATCAGTACATTCGCCTTTTCTTTATTAATGCCTGTTAAAAGACCTACCGCTCCACCACTTCTTAGCCTTACATAATCACCAATTTTCAAGATATTCGACGCTCCTTCCGCGTTAGAACCGTAATATAGCTCTTCTTTCAAATCCTCTACTTCCAATACTTTTTTGGCTCTCTCCTCTCTCAACTTAATAGCTAGTTCTCTGGCTTTTTCAATATTTTTTTCTTCCTTAATCTCCTTAATTAAACGTTCAACCTCTTTATTAACTAAACCTGTATCCTGTAATTCCTGCTGCTTTTGTTCAAGTTTAAATCTTTTCCTACGAAATTCGTAATCCTTTTGCATCGATTCATATCCCCGAACCAATTTATCAAGTAAATCTTGCTTTTCTTTAAGAGCCACTAAAGATTCCTTAACTGTTTGTTTTTCTTTTTGTAAATCGACCAATAATTCATCTACTTCCTTCTCACTTTTCCTGGTTCTCGATTGTGCATAAGTAATTACATTATCAGGCAAACCACTTTTCAACGCTATTTCAAAGGCATAAGAGGAACCAGGCTTACCTTCAATAAAATGATAGGTAGGCGTAAGATTATCCATATCATAAGCCATACAACCATTTATAATACCCTCCGTATTATAGGCAAATATTTTTAGATTTGAATAGTGAGTGGTAATAACTCCAACCACTTCTTTCGTATTTAATTCTCTCAAAATACTTTCAGCAATGGCTCCTCCAAATTGGGGATCAGTACCAGAGCCGAATTCGTCTATGAGCAATAATGACCTTTTTCCCGATTTACGAATGAAGGAATTCATATTAATTAAACGAGAACTGTAAGTACTTAAATCATCTTCAATAGATTGCTGGTCTCCAATATCCGCAAAAAATTCATTGAAAATACCAAACTCACTTAATGGATCTGCGGGAACAGGAAGTCCGGACTGAACCATGAGTTGTAATAATCCCAAGGATTTCATGGTAATAGATTTACCTCCAGCATTGGGTCCACTTAAAACTAAAATCCTGTTTTTTTCTCCCAAAGTCAAAGAAAAGGGAACCGTTGGTTTACCTAGTACTACATTTTTTAAAAATAATAACGGATGCCTACCTTTATAAATTTTTATCATCGGCAAATCCTTTACAATAGGCTTGGTTGCCTTTAACTTCAGAGAAACTCTGGATTTTGCCTGAATCAGATCAAATTGAATAAGTACATCTTGAAATACTTTAAAACCTGGAGCATAAGGTCTTAAAAAAGCACTTAAGGTTTTTAAAATTCTATAGATTTCCTTTCTTTCCTCCTGTTCCAAATCAAAAACATCATTATTAATATCTATAACACCTTCGGGTTCAATAAAAGTAGTTCTACCAGTCGCTGATTCGTCGTGAATAATACCTCTGATTTTTCTTTTGTGTTCCGAAGGCACACTCAGTACTCTCCTACCGTTTCTGTATCCCTCTAAATTATCTGTTAGCCATCCTTTTCCTCTGTAATCTTGGATAATCTGCCTAAAAACTTTATCCAGTTCTTTCATTTTAAACTGCATAGACCTTCTAATTCTACCCAGTTCCGGTGAGGCATCGGGCCTGATATTACCATCAGAATCCAAAACTTTGTCAATTTCTTTCGCAATGGCGAAATCGAAATGTAAAGATTTTATTATGTTGTATAAATTTGGGTAGATAAGCGTTCTTTCAGCAGTAAAATATCTGTAAACCATAGATACAGAATAAAGCTGCTTACTAATTCTTTTGAAGCCCTCTTCAGGAAGAACGTAATCCTCTATAGCTAACATTTTTAAATCATCTCTTATATCCTCATAATTAGATAAGTTTATGGTATCTGCATGCTGAATACCCCTCATGAACTCTGATACCTCATTTAATCTGTTTTCAATAAAGGTTAAATTTAGCTCCGGAGCAATTAGGTGAGCTTGTTCAATGCCTAGATTGCCTAAACAATTATTGGCAATTAATTCAATAATTTTATCAAATTCAAGTCTAACTAAAAAGTCACTTGGTTCGTAAGTCATAAAAATTGTCTTTAACTTTCCGTGAGGAACAAATAACAGGGTATATAAGTTTGTTATATTGTGGTCATTTTTTAAAAAGATCAACTTTAAAAAAATTAAAATATGGGAGGGAGTATTTTCGGCAAGCTATTTACCATAACCACCTTTGGAGAATCACATGGTAAAGGAATTGGGGTTATTATCGATGGCTGTCCTGCAGGGATTGATATAAACGTCGATTTTATTCAATCTGAATTACGCAGGCGAAGACCCGGACAGTCAGCTATAGTTACTCAAAGGAAAGAAAATGACGAGGTACAAATCCTATCTGGTGTCTTTGAAGGTTTCGCTACAGGAAGTCCTATTGCCATGATCATTCCAAATGATGATCAGAAATCAGGTGATTACAGTCATATAAAAGACTCATACAGGCCTTCACATGCTGATTACACCTTTGAAGTTAAATATGGACACAGAGATTATAGAGGCGGCGGTCGTTCTTCTGCACGTGAAACGGCAGCAAGGGTTGCCGCTGGTGCCGTTGCTAAATTGTTTTTAAATCATTTTGGCATAACAATTAATGCCTGGGTAAGCCAGGTTGGTGCTATAGGCATGCCTTATCCACCCAATAATATTGATTATGGACTTATTGAATCAAACGATGTAAGATGTCCCGATCCAAAATTAGCTGATGAAATGATTCAGTTAATTAAACAAACAAGAAAAGACGGCGACACCATTGGTGGTTCCGTGACATGTAATATCACAGGGGTTCCCGTTGGACTCGGTGAGCCTGTATTTGATAAACTTCACGCTGAATTGGGAAAAGCTATTTTGTCAATTAATGCTTGTAAAGGATTTGAATATGGTTCCGGTTTCGAAGGAATCACTATGAAAGGATCAGAGCACAACGATTCATTTTTTGCAAATGATGACGGTAATATTGCTACAAAAACCAATTATTCAGGAGGAATACAAGGTGGTATTTCTAATGGCATGGATATTTACTTTCGGGCTGCTTTCAAACCCGTTGCCACCATTATTCCAGCACAAGATTCTGTCGATAAATTTGGTCAATCGACCATAATTACAGGAAAAGGTAGGCACGATCCATGTGTCGTGCCACGAGCAGTTCCTATCGTTGAAAGTATGGCAGCGCTGGTTTTAGCCGATTTTATGCTAAGAAATAAAGTCGTAAAATTATAACTACAAGTTATACAAATGATTAGAGTCGGACTTTTAAGTGACACACATGGTTTTTGGGACGAAAAAATAAAAAAACATTTTGTTGATTGTGACGAAATATGGCATGCAGGTGATTTGGGCAAGCTACCCGAGGATATGACCTTTTATGAAAATAAGAATTTTACCAGTGTGTATGGAAATATTGATGGGGGAATATATCGTGTTAATTATCCGGAATACCAAATTCTACAAAAAGAAGACCTAAAAATTGTCATTCTTCACATAGGCGGCTATCCAGGAAAATATACATCGTTGGCTAAAAAGTTAATAGCTGAAAATAAACCTGACCTTTTTATTTGTGGACACTCTCATATTCTAAAAGTAATGAAATGTCCAACCTTGGGTCATTTACATGTGAATCCTGGAGCCGCAGGCCGCGAAGGTTTTCATCAGGTACGTACCTTAGTCAGGTTTTCCATAGTAGGAAAAACCATTAAAGACATGGATGTCATACATCTTAGTAATTAATTCTTTTTTATAAATAACAAATCACCTAATTTAATTCTAATAGTAATAGGAGTCACTTGATCTTTTGGAGAGGGAATAAACAAAGTTCTAAGTCCTATTTCCTTCTGTTCCTTTACTTTATATTTTGGATGCATAGGAAAATCAAGTTGTCCATTTTTAACTTGTATATCCATGCCCATTTGAAAAGGATTATCGCCCAGTATGAATACTTCTGAATTATTTGCATTCAGTTGAAGAGACTTCAACTTGTCATCCAATAATAACTTGATCAGTCCATATTCTGCATTAATATCAACATTTCCATATAATTTTTGAAAAAACATATCTGTTCGTCTTGCATTCAAGGATAGGTTTCCCCATAATTCCGTTCCAAGTAAATCACCAAATACAGATTCGATAATCATGTTTCCGTGAATATTTTCTAAACCAATTTTGCTAAATCTACTATTAATTTTAATCTGACTAGATAAATTTTTAAGCGAAGCGATACCGTAATTATTCTTAAGATAAACAGGACATTCAACAGGAACTTTAATAAGATACACTACTTTTAAAATAGAAGTAGGTTGTTCCCCTTCATCCATTAGATAATTCCTGACATATAAATTATTTTTGACCCTTTGGATCATATATTTCATCTTTTCCAAATCCTTTGTGGCTATTTCTCTATCTAAATTTTTTGCTGTAATTTCCATTTGTATCTGAACGGTAGGTTTATCCCAGGTTTCGATACTCACCTCTGCCTTTTCACCATCAATATTAAGGCTATAAGCCTCTTGATAAGGGAAAGATTTATCTATTCTTTTAGAAACTATTTTTACGTTGCTTTGGGCATTTAACCAAAAACCAAATATAGTCAAGAGACTCATTACCACTAAAAATCTAATTTCCCACTTCATCATACATCTATATTAAATTCGTTGTGCCATATTTCGAATAATCCTTGTTTTTTCCAATTCAATTCTACGCATTTGCTGCATAATATTATCGGAATTACCCATCCTTCTAATAATGTTTTCTAATTCTGCTTTAGCAGAGACCAAATCAGTAAAATCATTTACTAAAGAACATGAATTATCACCTGGATAAATTTTACATTTTTTTATATATTCCTCTAATACCTCATTTATTGATTCCTGATCTTCCTCTAAATAAGAAATGGTTTTGACCTGTGAATAACCTATTTGTTGGGTATTCAATGGTTTGTTGTTAAACCAACTACCTAATCCAAAACCTACCCCTAAAAGAATTATCGCCGCAGCTGCTTGTAAAAACCATTTTCTTTTAATGATCCTCATTCTATTTGAAGAAATTCCTATTTCAATAACACCCCAAATATGCGGAGGAGCCTTAAGTTCCGGAAGTTGTTCAAGAAGAGGTTTTATATTATGCTGGTAATCTAAATCAAATTCAATCTTACTCCATAAATCTACAGGAGGTAAATATTTTTGATTATCCAGTTTAAATTGATTAAAATCTTCCATAGTTATTCCAATTTAGGAGAAATTAACTCCCTTAATCTTTTTTTAGCGTAAAACAATTGCGATTTTGACGTTCCAACGGAAACACCTAACAAATCTGCTACATCCTGATGAGTATAACCTTCGACTTCAATTAATAGAAAAACGGTTCTATAACCAGAAGGGAGTAATAGGATAGCATTTTCGAGATAATCAATATCATGTGAAAAATGCATATTAGTAGGTGATTCATCTGCTATGCTGATATCAAAAGATAACTCCTTTTTTTCCTTTTTTAAAATAGCCAAAGCTGAACGGACCACAATCGTTTTTATCCAGGCGCCTAAAGTAGATTCACCCCTAAAAGTATAAATATAATGAAATACACGAACGAATGCCTCCTGAAGAACATCGGCTGCTAATTCCTTGTCCTTTGTTATTCTATACGAAATAGTAAACATAGCATTTGCATATCTATTATAAAGTAACTGTTGCGCCAGTCTGTCGTTTGCCTTACAAGCGGCAATAAGTTTCTGCTCTTCCATGAAAACAATACATCAGAGGTGCTACATTTTAAAGAAACAAAAAAACCTTTCGAGGTTGTACGTCGAAAGGTTTTTTATTCTTAAAAACAATATTTTTTTTTAGAAACGAAAACCTACGCTTGCCACTAATTTAGGTGGACGGGTAGATATATTAAAATCTTTTATAAAATTAACCGTACCATCAGCGGTAGAGAAATTTCCATCATAACGAACATCCACCATTAATTTACCAATATCCAAGCCAACGCCTGCCGTATATCCAAGGGTTAGTCCAGAAAAATTGACGTCGTAATTATTAATTTTAAAAAGATCTCCCGTATTATTTAAAAACAAGTGACCAGCAGGTCCCGCATTGACCCTCAAAGGCCCTAATTTAAACCCAGCCAAAACAGGTATTTCAAGATATTGAAATTTTTGTTTTCCAACATTGACGACTGATTTTCCCACTTCTTTCCAGGAAACATCAAATGAATTGGAGTTAAAAACCAATTCCGGCTGTAAAAACAATGGACCTAATTTAACTCTGACCAGACCAGCAAAATGGTAGCCAAAATTAGAATTATTTAAAGCTAGGGAAAAAGATTGTTTGTCGGCAATGGCTAATTTCAAGTCGTCAATATCCATAGAGTTATTCAGTCCCAACCTAAATCCACCGCTAATAAATTGAGCATTCAGCATAGTAAAGGGAGTTAGAACAGCGAAACATAGAAATAAAAAAAGGTACTTTTTCATAAAATTAATTTTTTAACGTAAACAATCCAATCCAAATAAATATGCAACCATAACGAAGGTATAAGAAAAAATGTTACTTTTGGTGTAAAGTAAAAATGGAAAGAATGAAAAATATAATAGCAGAATTCAAAGGTAGTTTTCCAGATTTACAACTATGCCCGGAAACAAATCAGCCTGAATTTGCCTTCATAGGTAGATCTAACGTAGGGAAATCTTCGTTAATTAATATGATTTGTGGTAAAGATGAATTGGCTTTAACCTCAGGTAAACCAGGGAAAACCCGAATGCTAAATTATTTTCACATTAACAATAAATGGTTCCTTGTAGATCTACCTGGCTATGGTTATGCAATTACCTCCAAAGCAATGAGGAAGGAATGGGAAAAAATGATCAGAACTTATTTAAGTAAGCGAGATAATCTTTATTGCACATTTGTGCTGATAGACAGCAGGATTCCGCCGCAGAAACTGGATATAGATTTACTAAATTGGCTGGGTGAAGCAAGAATACCGTTTGTAATTGTTTATACTAAAACAGATAAACTAATTACGGAGGAATACGAAAAAAATACCCAGGCTTTTAAAGATGCCCTGTCCGAAACCTGGAATGAATTGCCTTTACAGTTTCCCAGTTCCGCAAAAACATCATCGGGAAAAGAAAACATCATAAACTATATAGAACAGCTTGTAAAACAATATGAACAAGCCTATTAATTATGCAAAACAAAACACTTCCAGGTACTTATCCCCCTATTTTACCGGACATAAACGATTGGCCGATATTTAAACTGAGTGAAGATAGGAAAAAATTCACTGAAGAATTAGAGTTTTTTACGCTTGATAAAATAGAAAATTTTCACAAAGAAAATATGACTGACTTATTAGCGGAAACCATCTATTTAGAAAAAATAAGAATTAAGGAGGAACCTTGGAAAGTGGATCCGCCGAATGAAAGACAATTCTGGTCGAGAATCAAAAAAAGATTAGTAAAATATTCAGTCGATAAAGACGAAACCATAAGTACGCAGAATAATACCTACCTTTTAAAACAAATTATTCACAGGTACGCGCTTGAAATTGTAGGAACTTTTAGGATAAATACTTTTCTTTTCGCAAGAAAATTTCTAACCTGGTTTTTTAATCAATTACTACAGGCTAGTTTTTGGAAAATTAGATTGAAGGGCGGAAAAAAAAGACTGGTTCAAAAACTGATAGTTAAGGGTGATATCGACCATGTTAGAAGTTTAGCCCAACAAGGAACTTTAATTATAGTACCCACTCATTTTTCTAATTTAGATTCGATTCTGATAGGATATGTCCTTGATGCAGTTACAGGTTTACCCGCATTCTCTTATGGTGCAGGTTTAAATCTGTATAATACCGGTTATACAGCCTATTTCTTGAATCGACTGGGAGCCTATAGAGTAGATAGAAGGAAGAAAAATAAAATATATTTGGAAACCTTAAAATCTATGTCGAGTCTATCCATTCAAAGAGGAACCAATAGTATTTTCTTCCCTGGAGGCACTCGCTCAAGATCTGGTGCTATAGAAAATAAGTTAAAAATGGGTTTACTCGGAACGGTGGTTGAAGCACAAAGAGCTATGATTCAGAGAAATGAAAATACCAAAATTTATATAGTTCCTCTTATTTTAAGTTATCATTTCGTACTGGATGGACAATCTTTAATTGAACAATACTTAAAACAACAAGGTAAATCAAGATATTTTAAAGAGGGAAAAGACTATTCCGGTCTTTCAGGAATTATTCGCTTTATTTGGAAAATTCTATCGGAAGGTAACGAAATTACCCTTTCTTTTGGAAAAGCACTGGATGTTATTGGAAATCCAGTGGACCAGGAAGGAAATAGTAAAGATAAGTATGGTAACACCATAAATATGGCAGATTATTTTATTTCTGAAGGTAAGGTTAATACCGATATACAACGAGAAACTGAATACACTGGTTTATTAGCTGATAATATTATTAAGCGGTTTCATTCTGACAATATTGTATTAAGTAGTCACCTTCTAGCTTTTGCTGCTTTTGAAATGCTTTGTAATGAAAATCCAAAATTAGATTTATTTGGTGTTTTAAGATTACCAACCGATGACTATATTTTTGATTATAACGTACTATCAGCAACGGTAAAACAGTTACAAAAAACATTGGTTATTTATGCTGAGAAGGGAAAGCTCATCTTATCTCCTGAAATTAAATCATCAATAGATGAATTAATAGCAGATGGAATCAAACATTTAGGAACTTTTCACATCAAGAAACCATTAAAAAAGAATAAATCAGGAGAAGTCATTAGTGAAAATTTTTATCTCCTTTATTTTTATCATAACAGATTAACTGGGTATGGTTTAGAAAAGTGGATTAAACCAGGACGAATAAATATATGAATTTTATAATATATGATTTGGAGGCTACTTGCTGGAACCAGGATGCATTTAAACTGCGACCTCAGGAAATTATAGAAATTGGTGCGCTCAGTTTAAATAATTTTGGGGAAATACAAGACACTTTTTCCTCATTAATTAAACCAACTTTGTACCCTGACTTATCCATTTTCTGCCAAGAGCTTACCAATATAACTACCCAGGAAACTAATAAATCACCCTTATTTCCAGTGGTTATAGAGCGATTTTTAGATTGGGTAAACATTGAGGAAGATTACATGCTTTGTTCATGGGGACATTTTGATAAAAAAATGTTCATACAAGATTGCAAACTTCACCATATTGCATCTGAGTGGACAGATAACCATATAAATTTAAAACGACAATATTTAGATTTTAAGAAACTCAAGAGATCAGTAGGATTGCCCCATGCATTAGAAATAGATGGATATGAGTTTGAAGGCAATCAGCACCGGGCATTACCCGATGCTGAAAATTTAGCCGTTTTATTTGTTCACCACCTCGATAAATGGCAATACTAAACCATTTACAGTTTATAGAGGAATATTTCCGTGTTTTCTATTTGGAGTCGACACTTTTTTATTCTTAAGCATGCTAAATGCTTTTATCAGTTTAATTCTGGTTTTATCAGGTTGAATAACTTCATCAATAAAACCTCTTTGTGCGGCCTGAAATGGATGAGCAAATGCAATTTTATACTCTTGTTCTTTTTGGATAGTCACTGCTTCAGGATTTTCTGCTGAGGCAATTTCTTTTTTAAAAATAATTTCTGCGGCACCTTTTGCGCCCATAACGGCAATTTCAGCAGTAGGCCAGGCAAAATTCATATCGGCGCCAATATGTTTTGAATTCATAACATCATAAGCACCACCATACGCTTTTCTGGTTATTACGGTAATTCTGGGAACTGTAGCCTCGCTGAAGGCGTAAAGTAATTTTGCGCCATGTATGATTATTCCATTCCATTCCTGATCAGTACCTGGTAAAAAGCCAGGTACATCCACTAAAACCAGTAAAGGAATTTGAAAAGCATCGCAAGTTCTAACAAATCTGGCAGCTTTTCTTGATGCATCAGTATTAAGCACACCGGCTAAAACCATTGGTTGGTTTCCTACAATACCAACAGACATGCCGGCGATACGTGCAAAACCGACAATAATATTTTCAGCAAACAACTCTTGAACTTCAAAAAATGAATTTTCATCCACAATTCCGTTGACAACATCTTTCATGTTGTAGGGGTGATTAGCATTTTCTGGAATTATGGTATTTAATGCTGAGGCAACTTCAGTGCCGAGTGTAAAAGGTAAATCAACTGGTTTTTCCCAACAATTTTGAGGTAAATAAGATAATAATCCTTTTATCTTCTTCAGACAATCGACATCATTTTCTGCTGTAAAATGAGTTACACCCGATTTGGAAGCATGAATTAATGCTCCTCCTAATTCCTCTGACGTGACGGTTTCATTGGTAACGGTTTTGACCACATTAGGCCCCGTAACAAACATGTAGGAGCTCTCCTCCACCATAATAGTAAAATCAGTCATAGCCGGTGAATACACCGCCCCTCCGGCACAAGGTCCCAAGATGGCAGAAATTTGAGGAATAACACCGCTGGCACAAACATTTTTGTAAAATATATCAGCATATCCTCCTAAAGAAACTACCCCTTCCTGAATTCTTGCACCGCCTGAATCATTCAAACCGATCATAGGTGCACCATTATTCAAGGCCAGTTCCATTATTTTTACTATTTTTTCTGCATGAGTCTCTGACAACGAACCGCCAAAAACAGTAAAATCCTGAGCATACACATAAACTAAGCGGCCATGAATAGTGCCATAACCTGTTATGACACCGTCACCATAGTAAATTTGATCCTGCATACCAAAATCGGCACATCTATGGGTGACTAATTGACCAATTTCCTCAAAACTACCACTATCAAGCAGAAAATGAATTCTTTCTCTTGCGGTTAATTTACCTTTTTTATGTTGATCATCTATCCTATTTTGCCCCCCACCTAAATGAGCTATTTGAATGCGTTCTTCTAAAGATTTACTTCCGTTCATTATTGATTAATTAGCTTCATTAAAAGTATGTCATAAAAATAAGGTTTATACTACCTAAAAACAGGGTAGTTTATATTATTTTTGAAATTATTTTAAAAAAACCCAAAACAATGTCAAGTAATCTATTATCACAGCGAGTTTTAAGAATGGCCGAATCTGAAACACTTAAAATGTCGCAGATGGCAAGAGAACTTAAAGCTAAAGGACACGAAGTTATAAATTTAAGCATTGGTGAGCCTGATTTTGATACACCA
This sequence comes from Bacteroidota bacterium, assembly GCA_017858735.1. Taxonomy (GTDB): domain Bacteria; phylum Bacteroidota; class Bacteroidia; order Chitinophagales; family Saprospiraceae; genus BJGN01. The sequence goes on along the minus strand of JAFMBH010000001.1, from coordinate 71,643 downwards.
GACGCCATTAAACAAGTGGCTAAAGATGCCCTCGACGCAGGTTTTACAAAATATACCCCCGTTCCTGGTATTCCTGAATTAAGAGAAGCCATTAGTAAGAAATTTAAAGAGGAGAATAATTTAGACTATAAGCCTAGTCAGATTGTTGTTTCTAACGGTGCAAAACAAACACTGGCGAATATTTTTCTTTCTATCCTAGACCAGGATGACGAGGTAATTGTTCTTGCACCTTATTGGGTTTCTTATTCAGAAATTATTAAACTGGCAGAGGGTAAAACCGTTTTACTAAAAGCGGGTATTGAAAGTGATTTCAAGGTTAGCGCAGATGATATCGAAAAAGCCATAACTCCAAAAACAAAAGCTTTATTATTTTCATCTCCTTGTAATCCAACTGGTTCCGTTTATCTTGAATCTGAATTAAAAGCTATTGCACAGGTCATTGGTAAGCATCCCGGAATTATTATTGTCGCAGATGAGATCTATGAGTACATTAATTTTACTGGAAAACACATCAGTATTGGTTCTTTCCCAGAGGTAAAAGATCAGACAGTGACGGTAAATGGCTTTTCAAAGGGATATGCTATGACAGGTTGGAGATTAGGTTATATGGGAGGACCTCAATGGTTATCAGATGCCTGCAATAAAGTTCAGGGACAAATCACCTCAGGTGCCAATTCATTCAGCCAAAAAGCAGCCACCTTTGCCCTTCAAACAAAATTGCCTGAAACTGAATTAATGAAAACAGCTTTTTTAAAAAGAAGAGATATGGTTCTTCAATTACTTCAGGAAATTCCAGGCGTTAAGGTGAATCTACCCCTTGGTGCCTTTTATATTTTTCCTGATATTAGTGCCTATTTTGGAAAAAAATCAGATACTATGGAAATCAACAATGCGAATGATTTCTGTGATTATATTTTACAGGAAGCCTTCGTTGCCGTGGTTTCAGGTGCAGCATTTGGTGCCAATGAATGCTTTAGAATTTCTTACGCAGCTTCTGAAGCTGAATTAACAGAAGCTGTTGCCAGAATGTCCCGCGTTTTAGCCCAATTAAAATAATACATGAAAATATCCCATTTAGTTCCTCCCATTGCACCTGCAAAACCTTCCGTTTTAGTTGCTCACGGAGATGAAAGAATTGATTCTTACTTTTGGTTAAATGATCGAACGGATAAAGAGGTCATTGATTATCTGGAGGCAGAAAATGACTATACAAAGCAGGTCCTGGCCCCTTACGATTCATTGCAAAATGAAATTTATGAGGAAATAATAGCCAGAATTCAACAGAATGATTCCTCCGTTCCATTCTATTTGAATGATTATTTCTACCAGATTCGCTTTTCAGAAAATCTACAATATCCATTTTTATACAGAAGTAAATGGGAAGATTTTAGTGCAGAAACATTGTTATTAGACCAGAATAAACTGGCAGAAGGGCATGCCTATTATCAACTTTCCTCTTTTAATCCAAGTAATTGCAATCAATATTTGGTTTATTCTGAAGACACAGTGAGCCGACGTCTTTATGATCTTAAATTATTAGATATTGAGTTAGGTGTTTTACAGCCTGAAATAATAAAAAATACAAATGGAGAATGTATCTGGTCAACAGATAATCTCTATTTCTTTTATGTTAAAAAAGATATTGACACGCTGAGAGATTATTGCGTTTGCCGTCATAAACTGGGTACTTCCGACAGTGAAGATGTAGAAATTTACAACGAATCAGATGACACCTTTTATGTAAGCATTTCAAAATCGCGTTCAAATAAATTTTTAATCATACATTCTTCCCAAACCATATCAAATGAAGATTTGTATTTGTCTTTAAATACACCGCTTGAATCACCTCGGGTTTTTTCAGAAAGACAAACGAACATTGAATATCAGATAGATCATTTTAATGACACTTTTTTTATTCTGACAAATTATAAGGCGGAAAATTTTTGCCTTATGTCCTGTGGAGAAGGAAATACAACAATGGATAGATGGAAAATGGTCATTCCAACTGATTCTTCTATTTTATTGGAACAATTCCTTCATTTTGATGATTGCCTGGTGGTAGCTCAGCGGAAAAATGGATTAACACAAATCAGAATTATATCCAATTTGGAGGGTGAATCGCATCTGCTGGAATTCCCTGAAAATGCCTACATGGCTTCCATAGGAATGAATCCTAGCCATGGTTTACCCTTTGTCAGGATACAATACCAATCGATGAGTACTCCTTCAACAGTTTATGACTACGATTGGAAAGGAAAAAATTTAAAATTCAGAAAGCAACAAACAGTAGTTGGAGATTTCAAATCTGAAAACTATCATTCAGAAAGGATATTTGTTCCAGGAAAAGACGGAACACAAATTCCAATGTCTTTGGTGTATAGAAAAGATATAGGCGCACCAAATAACCATCCACTTTTACTATACGCTTATGGCTCTTATGGCATTAGCTTAGATCCCTATTTTAGTTCATCCAGACTCAGCTTATTGGACAGAGGATTTGTGTATGTTATTGCCCATATCAGAGGAGGTGAGGAACTTGGTCGGCATTGGTACAATAATGGTAAATTACTTAATAAAAAGAATACTTTTTTAGATTTTATCTCTTGTGCTGAGTGGTTAATTTCAAATAATTACACTTCACCAGAAAAATGTTTCGCGATGGGAGGTAGCGCCGGTGGCTTATTAATGGGTGCCATTTTAAATATGGCTCCTCACCTTTGGAAGGGAGTTATCGCAGCAGTACCCTTTGTCGATGTAGTAACTACTATGCTGGACGATACTATCCCGCTGACTACCTTTGAATATGATGAGTGGGGAAATCCCAATGATCCGGTTTATTATCACTACATGAAATCCTATTCCCCAATTGATAATGTAAGAAAAATGGATTATCCAGCTATACTCGTTACTACCGGATTGCATGATTCACAGGTACAATATTGGGAACCAGCCAAATGGGTGGCTAAACTTAGAGCTCATAAAACAGACCAAAATGTACTCCTCTTAAGAACAAATATGGAAACAGGTCATTCTGGTGCAACAGGAAGATTTGCCCAACATAAGGAAACGGCTATGGAATACACTTTTTTAATTTCACAATTAGAAAATATATCATTTTAATTATTTATCTTCCATCATATTTAACAAATATGCTCCCCTAAATATGGTTAAGACCTGTGCTAAAACAAACACTGAAAGCCCTAGAGGTCTTAATCATAATTCATCCAACATAATACAACGTGTCGGAGATGAACAGGATAACCTGGCTATTAGAGGGGGAGAATTTTTAGACAGAGACGGGGTTGTAGGTGCAACCATTGAATCCACTGGAATGATTGGAACCTCAATGGATGTGATGGCAAAAAGCGGTAATTTTAGTGCAGAACAGACAGCGATACTGGAAAACAATGTAAATGATGGGGCTTATTGGGGAAATGTTACCGATGTAATTGAGGTTTATTCCGCCGCTGCAGCTGCATTTAAAAATAGAGAACCTGCCGATTTAGCTCAATTAACACTAAGTGTAGGAAGATTCGCCACGGGTGTTGTTGACACACTAAATACCGTTAACGCCGATAGTATTATAAATGAATCTTTAAATGAGGTAGTAGGTGGTTTATTACCTGGTGTAAAATCAGGATTAGGAGCTTTTAAAAATGCCATTGATGGATATCAGGTTTACCAGAAATTAAGTGCAACCAGCGAATTGTTAGAACAAAATGACACACTAAATAAGAAAGATGAAGAATTAATAAATCATTACAAATCAGCAATAAAATGGAAACTTGGTGAAATTTCCTTTGACTTTGTTCTAAATGTGGCTGAAACTGCCGCAATGGTCAATCCAATAGTACAGGCAAGTATAATGGCTCTTCATGGAACTGTAAATGTTATTAAAAATGGAGTAAAATCATATATAAAATATTTAGAGAAAAAAGAAAAAAGAAGCGTAGATAGAATTGGAGATATTGACGTTGAAATATTAAAAAGTGAAAAAATAGAGGAAAAATCAGAAAGATTTGGATTTAAGGAAGCGCTTCTGACCTATTCCAGATTAAAAAAACTTGAAGAAGAACCAGCATTAAATGAAATAAAAATTAATACAGAACGTAAAAATCTTAACTACCTGCTTGGAATTATCAATGCCCGAAAATTGGATAATGATATTGTAAGCATAAATAATTTAGAAACTTTTCTTTCCATGGAAAAATCAACTATAAAAAGTATCCACGATCAAGTTATTGAAGAAAAAAATCTAAAACAACGGTTTTTTCTTTTGTTTCATAATCCTCAAAAAGAAGATATAATAAATAATTTAATTAGTCAGGGAACTTTTCCTTTCAATGACATTGATCTAGCAGACATAAGTTCACTTAACCCATTAGCGTCTGATTATTTTTTTAATAAAACACAGATTGCCATTAAAACAGCTAGTAATAGAAAACATATTTCAACAAAGGATCGATTAGACAGATTAGAAAAATTATTATTATCAAAGACTAATGATCAAAAATTAAAACACTTTATAATAAATAAATACATTGGAAAAGGCGTATTTATAGAAAATCCGCCTCCCGGGGATCCGGAACTCATCCGATTTACAAAAAGCGTTGGCAAGTTTAAAAGCGAAATTGATATTTCCTGATAATGATAGACCAAATAAAAAATCACCTCCAATCAGAACTTATATCAGAAGGCGCTTTTGATATTAATGGCAAGATTATTTCTGAAGAACACATTATAGAATGTAAAAAAGAATTAAACGATGTTACCTTCCAAATTTATATATTCTATCAGATGTTAAATGATTTAATTATCATTCAAATATTTACCACCTATTTAATACCTTTAAAAGATCCAGAAAAATCACAATATCAATTATTGGAAAACTTATCCTCAAGGTGCATTATTGGATTTTTATATTTAACAGAGGAAGCCAGCAGGTATTATATTAATTATAAATCCCAATTTGTCTCCAAAACAGATTCTTTCACAAAGAATGATTCTTTTAAAACACACTTAAGAGTGTCCTTTGACATGATCGATATGAATTACCGTGAAATTTTTGATAAAAAATAAATCAAACACCAAATCGGCTACAGATTGGGCATTTCTCGATAATGTGTCCCCTGGCCGGACAGTAGGAACGGCCATAAAAGATAATCTGCAAATGAAGTTTATTCCAGATCTTTTTAGGAAAAAGCAGCTTTAAGTCCCTTTCCGTTTCCTCCACATTTTTTCCAGAGGTTAAACCCCAGCGAGTAGCTAATCTGTGGATATGCGTATCAACAGGAAAAGCAGGAACACCGAAAGCCTGACTCATAACCACCGAAGCCGTTTTATGTCCAACACCTGGTAAACTTTCCAGATCTTCAAAAGTTTCTGGAACCTGTCCATGATATTTATCTATTAAAATATTGGATAAACCTGAAATAGCCTCTGATTTCTTAGGAGATAAGCCACAAGGTCTAATTATCTCCTTTATTTTAGCTACAGAAATTTTTGACATATCTAAAGGATTATCAGCCAGTTCAAAAAGAGAGGGCGTAACTTTATTTACGCGTTCATCAGTGCATTGAGCCGATAAAAGCACGGAAATTAATAATGTATATGGATCTTTATGATCCAGTGGAATAGGCGTTTCAGGATAAAGCTGGTCTAAAAAAACGGCAATTTCCTTTGCTCTCCTTGCGGGAGACCGCCATTTTTTACCTGTAAATGAAGGTTCCATAGTTACTTTCTAAACGAACTTCATTTTGATTAGCATTTTCAACGTAACCAGCAATGGAAGCGTCAATGTTAAATGATTTAGCTAATGTAACGATCTCATTTCCCATCCCTTTGTCCACATAAACTTCTAAACGTTGTCCCATATTAAAAACCGTGTACATTTCAGACCATTCTGTACTACTCTCTGATTGAATCAAATTGAAAATAGGCGGAATAGGTAATAAATTATTTTTTACAATTCTCTTCTTATTAAGAAATTTTAAAACCTTCGTTTGTCCCCCACCTGTACAATGGATTAAACCTTGAAGTTGAGGTCTGAAAGTATTAAAAAGAGAACGAATAAAAGGTAAATAAGTCCTAGTAGGAGAAAGAAGTAACGAACCAATCGAATAAGATTCGCCTTCAACCGAAAGCATATCGGTCAATTTTTTAGTTCCTGCATAAACATATTTTTTGTCTATCGAAGGATCAAAAGATTCTGGATATTTAGACGCATAACTATGTTCTAAAACATCGTGTCTTGCTGAAGTCAGACCATTGCAACCTATACCAGAATTATAATTCTTTTCATAGGTTGACATGCCCGATGAGGATAAAACAACTAATTCAGCGCCCTCCTTTATATCAATATCAAAAACATCTTGCTTTCTCATTCTGGCAAAGGCAGTATATCCAATATCTGCCACCCTGACGATATCACCCACATCAGCAGTTTCACCACCAGCCAGATGAATATTAAAATCCATACTCTTTAAAAAATCTGCAAATTTTGAGGTTCCCTGAATAATAGCGGATAATACCTGCCCTGGAATAAGCCTTTTATTCCTTCCAATGGTAGATGAAAGAATAAAATGATCATAACAACCCGCACAGGCCATATCGTCTATATTCATAACAATGGCATCCTGAACGATATTATTCCAAACAGAAATATCGTTAGTTTCCTTCCAATACAAATAGGCCAAACTTGTTTTGGTTCCCGCTGTATCAGCATGCATTATATTGCAATAATCTGCATCCCCAGCGGTAACATCGGGTATAATTTTACAAAAAGCATTAGGAAATAAACCCTTATCTAAATTTTTGATAGCTTCATGAACTTCTTCTTTAGAAGAAGAAACGCCTCTTTTCTCGTAATTACCTCCTGTGTTCATAGTAAATATTAAGTCGTAAAGGTAAAAGTAATTTTTAGAAATCAAATATGGTTTAATTCATAAAAGCATTATATTTGAATTTATAATTTTTACCCCCTACTTTTCTGAAGATGAAATATTTTAAAAGATTTTATTTACCTCTGCTTTCGATTGCCGGTTTAACCATCCTGTTTATATTTTCTAATGAATTACCTTTCAGCGGATTATTAAAAAAGGAGAAACCAAATCTCTCAAAACTTGGCTCTTTACCCTTAGTTATTCCTACCATTAAATACGGTTTTGCTATTGATACCTTTTCTATAACTGAAAAGACGATTAAAAACGGTGAGGTCATCGGTAATATTTTAAATAAGAATGGAGTAGATGCTCAAATCATTCATAATATAATGAATGATAATCAACATATTTTTAAACCAAGTAATTTTCGAGTAGGTGAAAAATATACCTTATTAAAAAGTTTAGACGGTAAGGAATTGGAATATTTAGTGTACGAACCTAATGTTTATCATTATTTTATTTTTAATTTTACTGATTCTATTGGCATTAAAAAAATAGAAAGACCCGTAACAAAGAAAATAAAAACAACATCAGGCACCATTGAGAGTTCCATTTGGAATGCTATGGCTCAACAAGGATCGAGTCCTGAATTGATTGCTAAATTGGAAGATGCCTTGCAATGGTCCATAGATTTTTACCATTTGCAAAAGGGTGAAAAATTTAAAATAGTATATGAAAGCCATAATATTGAAGGTAAAGAGATAGGTGCTGGTCTTGTATTGGCTGCAAAATATGAAATGGAGAAAAACACTATTAATGCTATCTATTACAGTAAACCAGCTTTCAAAGGATATTATGATCTTGAAGGAAGACCATTGAATAAAGGATTTTTACGATCTCCCTTACGGTTTTCACGCATTAGTTCCTACTTTAATACTTCAAGATTACATCCCATTTTAAGAAGGGTCAGACCACATTTTGGTACTGATTATGCTGCACCTCATGGGACACCTATTATGTCAGTAGGAAATGGCGTAGTATTAGAAGCAAGGTATTCTGGAGGAAATGGAAATTATGTAAAAATAAGACACGATAAACTGCACAGCACCCAATATTTGCACATGTCGCGGTTTGGACCCGGAATAAGAAGTGGAGTTCAGGTTCAACAGGGTCAAACGATTGGTTATGTGGGATCTACAGGATTAGCCACAGGTCCTCATGTATGTTTTAGGTTTTGGAAAAACGGACAACAAGTCAATCATCTCAGATTATCTTTTCCTCCTCCCGAACCTCTTCCTAAAGAAGAAATACCTTCGTTTAATAAAGAAAAGGAAGGTATTATAGCACTACTTAACTAAAACATTAGTTCCAGGAAAAATTCTCAGGGATATCTGCAAGGGGTGGATAATGCTTTCTTTTATCCTTTAGCATACTTTTCCAAACAGCATGTGACGAGAACTTAAACAAATAGTTAGCGTCCATATTCGTTGGTATCCAAGAATTTTCTTTGACCTCTTCTTCTAATTGACCTTTATCCCACCCAGTGTAACCAGCAAAAAAACGTATATCATTAGGCTTAATAAGATCATTTTTTACCAGAAATTTCAACATTTTAAAGTCTCCACTCCAAAATACGCCGGGGCAAACAGGAACGCTGTCGTTCAAAATGGATCCTGCCCTATGTAAAAAATGAAGGGTATTCATTTCAACAGGACCGCCTTTAAATATATTTACTCCAAAAGGAGGGAAAGATTCCAGCGCATCATTAATAGGTGAAAGCATTGGTTTATTAAAAACAAATCCAATAGTTCCCTGATCACTATGGGAACAAATAAGCACTGCCGAACGTATAAAATTAGGATCATCCATAAAAGGACTGGCTAATAAAACTTTACCAGTTGAAATATTAAGGTCTTGTCTGATCATTTTAAATTGCCGTTGTTTCCATTTGCCTATCGACCTTTTTTATTAATCCTTGAAGTACTTTTCCATTGCCTCCAACCTCTGTGAAACTATTAACACCATCAGCAATCATATTTTGCATTGTTTGAGTCCAGCGCACTGGTGCAGTTAACTGATTATTCAAATTAATTCGAATCAAATCAGCATTAGTTTCAGGCAAACCAGTAACATTTTGATAAATTGGACAGATAGGGGAATTAAAAGTTGTATTTAAAATGGCTTTTGCTAAATGTTCAGCTGCTGAAGACATTAATGGTGAATGAAAAGCACCGCCTACAGTTAATGGAATGGCTCTTCCTCCTTCTAATTCCTTGCATTTAATCATAGCTTCGTTTATCGATTCATGAGAACCTGAAATAACTAATTGACCAGGACAATTGTAATTTGCCGGAACTACTATACCTGTATTTACATCCTTACAAACATCTTCCACCATGGAATCTGCCAAACCAATGATAGCTGCCATAGTTCCCGGATTATCTTCACATGATTTTTGCATAGCTAATGCACGTTGATAAACTAATTTTAAACCGTCCTCAAAAGATATACACCGGGCGGCAACTAAAGCTGAAAATTCTCCTAAAGAATGACCAGCCACAACATCCGGGTGAAAATGTTTACCTAATAAAGCTATTTTAATAGTAGAATGAATGAATAAAGCTGGTTGAGTAACTTTTGTTTGTACAAGTTCTTCTGCTGTACCATTAAACATAATATCAGATATTCTAAAGCCAAGAATTTCATTTGCTCTTTCAAATAATTCTTTAGCTACCTCCGACGATTCATACATGTCTTTACCCATTCCTGCGAACTGAGCTCCTTGTCCTGGAAAAACAAATGCCTTCTTTAACATAATCATTCTTTATTGTTACCAGGCAAAAATACAAATAAACCATTTATTCAAAGGAATAAACTTTATAAGAGTTTCGTCTATGACCCTATCAAATTCATCTTATTTTTTTGTACTTTAGTGAAAATCGTCCTATCATTATAAAAATTTAAACATTTTGGATAAGATTTTTCTATCGTCTAAAATAAATTGGATTATCCACCTCATTTTTTGGATAGTAATGTTTTCAGTTCTTCTTTTACTAAAGGAGACAAAGGAAGACCTAATTTTCAACCTTAGCAATGAATTTATAAATATTAGTTTCTATATTTTCATCGTTTATATTAATCTTCTATATCTAATACCCAAATATTTAAACCAAAAAAAAATCTTTACCTATCTGTTTTTATTATTCTTAACCTGTTTCTTGTTAACACCTATAAAAGCAATGGCTCTACACCTAAAACTGTATGATTTTCCTACCTATCAATATAAATTATTCGAAAAACAAACAGGATATTTCTTTGTATTTATAGTCATTTCTGGCTTTACTACCATTGGAAATATTGTTGTTGACTGGTTTGCACAAATTACGTTGAGGCAGCAACTGGAGAATAAAAACATGCAATCAGAATTACAATTTTTAAAGTCTCAGATTAATCCTCACTTCTTTTTTAACACTTTAAATAGCCTCTATTCCCTTACTTTAAAAAAATCTGATCTGGCGCCAGAAATAGTTATTAAGTTATCTGATATGATGAGATATATGTTATATGAGTGTAATGAAAAAAAAGTAAATCTCTCCAAAGAAATTCTTTATTTGCAAAATTATCTGGATTTAGAAAAATTAAGACAAGGGAATTCTATTGATATTAAGTTTGACATTGCTGGAAGTATAGAAAATGAACTCATCGCTCCCCTATTATTGATTCCATTTCTTGAAAATTCATTTAAACATAGCGTGAATACCTCTTTGGATACCATTAGATATGTTCATATTACATTAAATGTAAATAATCATCTACTAAACTTCTCCATTGCTAATAATAAGTCTTCCGCCGAATATAATACTGAAAATTTATCTCTTGTGGGTGGTATTGGTCTGGAAAATGTAAATAGGCGTTTACAACTCATTTATCCAAATAGGTTCGAATTGAATATCCTAAACCTACCACAGGAATATTGTGTAAACCTTTCCCTTAAATTAACTGATTAAAACATAAAAAAATGCTTAATATTTTAATAATTGATGATGAACCTTTAGCGCAGGATGTGTTGGAAACTTATGTTTCTCAATTTCCCGAACTAAACTTAGTAGCTAAGTGTCTTAACGCCATTGAAGCAAATGAATGGTTAAAGAGCGCTACTATCGATCTTATTTTCTTAGACATTCAAATGCCCATGATTAGCGGGCTTGATTTTTTAAAAACTTTAAAAAATCCTCCTCTGGTTATTATTACCACAGCTTATCCAAATCATGCCATTGAAGGTTTTGAGCTGAATGTATTAGACTATTTATTGAAACCCATATCCATGGAACGCTTTATTAAAGCTATAAATAAGGCATTTGAACTACATCAATTACATAAAAATCAGACGCAGGAAAAAGTTACTACCGAGAAAGAACCTGAAGATTACTTCTTTGTAAAGGCTGACAAAAAATTAATTAAGATAAACCACAATGAAATTATTTATATAGAAGGACTGAAAGATTATGTTATTATACGCATGGAAAATCAGAGAGTGATTACCTTACAAACAATGAAAAGCCTGGAAGAAAAGTTACCTGTTTTGAAATTTAAGAGAATTCACCGATCTTATATTGTTAATATAGACCGAATTAACGCTATCCTAGGAAATATGGTGGAGGTTTTTGAAAAGAATATCCCTAAGTTACTTCCCGTTGGGAAAAATTATAGGGACGAATTACTGGACATTATAAATAAAAATCGCCTGTAACATAAAGATACAGGCGATTCACTAAAAAAGAATATGTGTTATGGGATTACCTTTGCAGGATTTGTAATTTACGGGTGACTATCGCATTTTCAGTAAGAACTCTGACATAATACACACCAGTTACTCTATTTGCAGTAGACATCTCTATTTCTGATTGATTAATATTATTTGACTCAAACAGTATCTGTCCAGACATATTAACTAACTGAACGGTCTTGATTAGGCTGTTTTTGTAGCTTTTAATATTGACTAAATCCGTGGCAGGGTTTGGAAAAATATCAATTTCACCAACTTCGTTATACCTTGGTATTAAAACAGGTTCTACAGGTAATGTAGGCGTAGCTTTTTCTTTACTATCGCTAAAATCAATCGTTAAGGTAAAAGGTTCAACATAAAGACTATAAGCATTACCGTTAGCGTCACTTGCAGTAGCTTGACCTCCCAGTGTAACTTGCAGTTCATTAGAACCATTGGGTGGTTTTATACCCGCGATATCAATCACAATAATTCTTGCCGTACCTACTTTACCAAAACCGTCTGCTGACTTACCACTTGTTCTGGTGTAAGCAGCTTCCAAAACTCCTCTGTCATTATTGCTGTTAGTCAACGCAAATACAGGTGAATTGTAAGCTAACCAACTTCTTGAATCAAAAGTAATTGACGATTTTGATAAATCAAAAATCTGTTTGTTAAATGGCAAGGAAAGCGTAAATCCATATAAATCTATAGCTGGTTTACTTTTATCTCCAATAAATATCTCAAGATTCACCGCTTCTCCAGGCTTCACCGTTGCATTTCCTTTTAATTTAACAATGAAATTTTGAATAGGAATATCCTTTGCGATGATACCATGCGTATTACCCAAATATTTTCTTACTGCTAAAGTATCAGCATCGGTAATAAATCTATCGCCATTGGTATTTACATATTTTAATGCAGGCACATTTTCCCATTCTGATGCTTTCTTACCGTACCAGGATTCAGTAGTCAAAGGCCCATCAGAAGGTTGAACGCTTCCGAGATACCTACCAATAGGTAACAAATCACTTAATGAAACTATACCATCATTATTGGTGTCGCCACTCCAAACACAATCAGCACCAAAACAAGGAGTTGTTACAGAGGATTCATTAAGAATATTAAATATTAACTTAACCGTTGAAACCACTTTATCTGATACTAAATAGTCGATTTCCCAATTACTATCAGAATCTAAATTAATGGTAGGTGGATCGTATGTTAAGGTATTATCTGGATTTACAACCAAATTACCACTACCTCTTTTCTTAATTTCCAATTTTATATTGTTCACGGAAGAAGGAAAAGTATTCCCCACTTTTAGTGTAACACCTTTTGGCGTATAAAAATTAAATACAGAAGAAACAGGTTCAAATTTACTTACCTTAATATAAACAGTCGCCATTTCCTTATCCAACCCATCCTGAGAAAGTTCATAGGTGAATTGATCTACCCCTGAAAAATTAGAACCTTTTGGCGCTTCGTAGGTAACTCCGCTACCCTCTACAGAGATAATTTTACCAAATTTAGGCTGCGAAATAATTCTAAAAGAAGGATTACTCTTAATATTGTCATTTGAAAGCAAATTCCAATTAGCTATAGAAGAGCCTGGAGAAAGTGAAGTAAAATCATCAAAGGCATAAATATTTTTGCGTTTTGACAATACATTTACGTTGACAAAAATCTGTTGATTAGTTAAATCATTTTTAAAGAGCATACTTTCTTTACCTTCAAAACTGGCATTAGGTGTAAACACCAGAAAATGTCCGTCGGTTTTTATTGTTCCATTGGATATCGAACCTTGTAAGGTAAAATCTTTTGGAATTGGTAAATTTATCGGTGAAAACTTTGGTGTAAAAACTTCGAAGGTATCTCTTGGATTAGGCACTATAATTGACGCAGTTGTCTGTGAACATACTTCATTCGTGACATTACAAACTAAATAGGTGATGTTTGCTATCCCTGAAAAACCTACAATAGGTGTAAATAGAATACTTTTATTATCTTCTGATTTTTTAAAATAACCATTATTTTTAGAAGTAATTAGACTTATCGTTGGTTTTAAGCCCGTTTCTTCATCAATGTCATTTTCCGTGACTGCCATAAGTTGTTCACCTCCTTTGACAAAATCGTATGCGTATAAATCAGGTGTTGAGATTACCTTTGCTTGTCTTACCGTCACATTAAAACGGGTACTTGTTGGCATTTTTCCTGAAATAGAATAAACAGAAAAGGTATCATTCCCTAAAAAATCTTTATTTGGGGTATAAGTAAAAGTGTAAAGATTTCCAGTACCCAAAACGGTAATGAAACCTGAGACAGGATTGGTATGAGTAGGAACAGTATTGGAATCAACTCCGACAAGACCAGCACCATTCTTATTTTTTACTACATCAATCGATTTTACTGCATCAATCATTGACTGAGCAGAAAGATTAGAGAAGACCCAAAATAAACTGGTGAATGCCAGAAAGGTTATTTTTGAATGCATGCTATTTGAAATTAGGTCGTTTTTTTTATTTACAAATATACAATTAAATTCCAAAAAGCGTTTACTTTAATATAAATTTAACTTTTGACATATACGTTTATGAAAGACTCAAAATTAATTAAAACCCTTATACATTTAGACAAGACAGAAAGAAACAGATATAAAAGGTTCTTAATATCTCCCTTTTTCAATAGTGATGAAAATTTGGTTTCCATTTTTGACTTTATAGATGATCATATTAATAAAAATCCTAATGAACTACCCGAAAAACAAATACTTTGGAAAAAAATATTTAAGGGAATTCCATTTGATGATATTAGATTAAGAAAATATTTTTCTGATCTTTTCAAGTTATTGACCAAATTTTTGTCTTTTGACTTTTATCAACGTGATCCTATAGTTCAAGATTTATATTTATTAGAGGTCATAAACGAAAGAAAAATAACTAATCTTTCAAAAAGCGGTGTGAAAAATGCTCGTATTCGCTTAGAAGCTAACGAATTCAGACATTCTCAAGCCTATTTACAACGGTATGCTCTTGAACGAAATAACTATGAAATACTTAATTTAGAAGGCGACCGAAACATTCGTTCTAATATTGAGGAAATAAACGAAGCCCTGGATATCTTCTATTTATCTGAAAAATTACGACTATTTTGTAATGAATTTGAGCTTAAAATTTTGGCTAAACATTCCTACAAATTGACCTATATTGAGGAAGTTAAAAACATGATAAAATTAAGAGGTTATGAAAATGTGCCGAGCATCATGCTTTATTCAAAATTATTGAATTTATACACTGATTCAGCTAATGAAGATAACTACTTTTCCCTTAGGCAATCGGTTTCCGAAAATAATCCACTTTTTCCTAAAAAAGAATTAGCAGAAATATATTCTACAATGATCAACTACTGTTCCATTAAAATTAATGAAGGGAATAGTAAGTTTTTAGTTCAACTTTTTGATTTTTACAAAGAGGTAGTATCACAAGATATCTTATTAGAAGATCAATCATTCTCACCCTATCACTTTAAAAATATTGTAGTTATTGGCCTTCGGTTAAAGGAATTTAACTGGATAGAAGCATTTATCACTGATTATGCCCCGCTGCTTCCTGAAAATCAAAGGGATAATTCATTATCATTTAATCTTGCCCAGCTATATTTTTATCAAAAAAAGTATGACCTTGTAATTAAAACACTACAATCTGTTGAATACGATGATTATATATATAATTTAAATTCAAAGACCATGTTAATTTGTACCTACTATGATACGGGTGAAACAGATGCTTTATTTTTTTTATTCGACAGCTTTAGAGCTTTTTTAAATAGAAATAACGAAATTCCTGAGGCCAGAAAGGTACTTTACAGAAACTTTGTTTCAATTGCTAAGAAACTAGCCAGAATAACGCCAAAGGATGAGAAAGCGAAACAGAAATTAACCTTAGAATTAGAGCAAATGAATAATGTTGCCTCAAAAAATTGGCTACTTGAAAAATTAGCTGAATTGTAGCGACAATATATCTGCAAAATGATGAACCCCCTTGTTTCCTTTTATCCAATTCGCAGCAAAAAGAGCACCCAGAGAAAATCCATTTCTATTTAAAGCTTCATGGCTTATTTTTATTTCATCTATCTCCGAAGTGTAAAAAATTTCGTGTTTTCCCGGCGCTGGATCTTCCCTTACCGAATAAATAGGAAATGATTTATCATTAGCTGAAACCCCTTTTGTCCAACCTTGATAGCCGTTATGACAGTTTATTAAGTCCTCAGCCAACGTGATGGCAGTGCCACTGGGCGCATCAAGCTTTGCAGTATGGTGTGTTTCTAACATTGAAACTTTGTAATCGGAATATTGACTCATCTGCTTTGCCAATATTTTATTCAGGACAAAGAACAAATTCACACCAATGGAAAAATTAGAGGCATAGATGAGAGACCCATTTTTTTCATTACATGCTGCAACTAACTTGGGTAGCTCATCATACCAGCCTGTTGTGCCACAAACAACGGGAACTCCAGCCTCAAAACAAGCTAATATATTATCAAAAGCCATATTAGGTTGAGTAAATTCTATAGCAACGTCGGCCGATTTAAATAAATCACTTTGTAAATCTTTTTTATTATCTGCATCAATGGTTAAAATAATTTCATGTTGTTGATTTTTAGCTAATTCAGCAATGGTTTTACCCATTTTTCCATATCCAATAAGTGCAATTTTCATTTTTATGATTTAAGATTCCAATAAATTTTTCAACTCCCTTATTTTAAGCATACATTCAATCGGAGTCATTGTATTGAGATCAAGATTAAGGATGGCTTGTTTTAATTGCCCAGCCAGGGGGTCAACTGTTTCAAAAATACTTAATTGAAGCGCCTCAGGTGCTCTCTTTGAAATGGTTTTTGCTATTTCCGACGTTTTACCATTCCCCTGAATCCTTTTATTCTCTAGTTCACTCAAAATTTCTCCGGCTCTTTCAATAATTATTTTTGGCATTCCTGACATTCGTGCCACGTGAATACCAAAAGAATGTTCACTACCACCTTCCGTTAATTTCCTAAGAAAAATAATTTTTTTATCAACCTCTCTGGTGGCAACATGAAAATTGTGGATTCTTGGAAATCGTTCCTCTAAGGCATTTAGTTCGTGATAATGCGTAGCAAACAAGGTTTTTGCCTTACAAAAATTATTTTCATGTAAAAATTCTGCAATCGACCATGCAATAGAAATACCATCGTAGGTACTTGTACCTCGACCAATTTCATCGAGGAGGACCAGACTTCTGGATGAAATATTATTTAAAATACTCGATGTCTCATTCATTTCCACCATAAAAGTAGATTCCCCGGAAGAAATATTATCACTGGCACCAACGCGGGTAAATATTTTATCTAAAATACCCAATTCCGCCGATTGTGCGGGTACAAATGAACCCATCTGAGCCATTAAACAAATCAGGGCAGTTTGTCTTAAAATAGCTGATTTACCAGCCATATTAGGACCTGTTATCATTAAAATCTGCTGAAAATCATTGTCCAAAAAAGTATCATTTGGGACATAAAACTCTCCTAATGGCAGCTTTTGTTCAATTACAGGATGCCTACCTTGTTTAATATCAATATTATATGACTGATTTACTTTTGGTCTAACATAATTAAATTTCTTTGCATTTTTAGAAAAAGATAGTAAGCAATCTACCTGTGCTGCTACTTGCGCATTGATCTGAACAGGTAATATATATGCTTGAAGATCAATCACTAATTGACTGAACAAGCTATTTTCTATCTCCACGCATTTTTCCTCAGCCTGAAGTATTTTAGCTTCAAGAACTTTTAATTCTTCGGTAACAAATCGCTCCCCATTGGAAAGCGTCTGTTTTCTAATCCAGTCCGCAGGCGTCGAATCTTTGTGTTTATTAGTTACCTCCAAATAATAGCCAAATACTGAATTATAACCAATCTTTAAACTTTGAATACCAGATCTTTCAATTTCCTTCTGTTGGAGATTCAACAATAGGTCCTTACTATTATTAATAATGAACCGCCATTGATCCAGGTCGGGAGAAAAACCATTAGCTATTACTCCACCTTTGTACATATTTACAGGCGGATCATCTACTATTTGTTTACTAATTCTATCGGCTAAAGAATCGCAGGGATTCAAAGATTCAGCAAATTGAATGAGTGTACCTATTTTTGAAGAGAAAAGTAAATCCTTTAGCGGTTGAATAGCCGACAATGATTTTCTTAATTGATTTACCTCTCTTGGATTAATTTTACCCATTGGCACCCTGGAAATTAATCTTTCTATATCGCCTAATTTTATTAATAATCTGGAAATATCCTCGCCTACTTCCATATTTTCGTAAAACCAGGAAACGACAGTTAATCTTGCTTCAATTTCCGATTGATTTCTCAACGGCAAAACCACCCATTTTTTTAACAACCGTGAGCCCATAGGTGAAACGGTATTATCTAAAACATCGAGAAGAGAGGTACCAGATTCATGAGGAGAATAAATTAGCTCTAGATTTCTTACAGTAAAACGATCCAGCCAGACATAATTTTCCGGTTGTATTCTGTTAATGGTCGAAATATGTTTCAGATTTCTATTTTCGGTCGTCTCCAAATAATGAAGAATTGCCCCAGCTGCTACCTGACCTAAAGATAGATCTTCAATGCCAAAGCCTTTTAAATTGAGTACATCGAAATGATTTAGCAACCTTTCTCTTCCGTAATCATAGGTACAAACCCATTCATCGAGCCAGGTTAAATAAAATGACCCACCCCATTCCTTTTCAGCAAATGATTTTTTATCTTTTCCTACAATAATTTCGGAAGGATTAAGGCTTCTGATTAATTTATCGGCATTAGGAAAATCACCTTCAGATAATAAAAATTCACCTGTTGAAATATCCAGAAAAGCAATTCCAATTTCATCCTTTTTTGTGAAATGAATGGCAGCGAGAAAATTATTTTTTTTGGTATCCAACAAGGAATGTTCCAGGGTAACCCCAGGAGTAATAATTTCAGTAACTCCCCTTTTTACAATCTTTTTCTGAGGATCAGGTTTTTCAAGTTGCTCACAAATAGCTACCCTATAGCCGCCTCTAACTAAACGCGGCAAATAAACATCTAATGAATGATATGGAAAACCAGCCAAAGGAACATCGCTTCCCCCATTATTTCTATTTGTCAGGACAATACCAAGTACTGAAGCAGTTTTAATGGCGTCATCTCCAAAAGTTTCGTAGAAATCACCTACCCTAAAAAGCAAAATAGCATCGGGATGCCTGGCCTTCACTTTAAAATATTGGGCCATTAAAGGAGTTTCCTTTGTATTTTCTGATTTCGCCATAAAATAAATAATTTACAATCTACAAAAATATCTTTAGGAATTGACAAAACCCAATTTAAGTTCAGACGTTTGTATTTATGATAATGTAAAGTATATTTGCAGAAATTATTTTTATTATATATTAATTTTGCTTTTATGGCGATTATGATAACAGATGAATGCATTAATTGCGGGGCTTGTGAACCAGAATGCCCCAATAATGCTATTTATGAAGGTGGAATGGAATGGGCTATCTCCGATGGAACAACCCTTTCCGGACAGTTTACCTTAGAAAATGGAGAAGTTATTTCTGCTTTAGATAAAAATACCCCCGTATCAGATGATTATTATTATATCGTATCTGATAAATGTACTGAATGCGTTGGCTTTCATGAAGAACCCCAATGTGCGGCAGTCTGCCCTGTTGATTGTTGCGTACCCGACCCAATCCATGAGGAATCAGAAGAAACCCTTCTTGCACGCAAAGAAAAATTGCATTTATAGCTTAAACTAACGTTCCAACCTTTATCTTTAGGATTAAAAAATGTCAGAAACATTATTTGATCTTTCAGGCAAGGTTGCCATTGTTACGGGTGCAAGCCGGGGTATCGGAGAATCTATAGCCGAAAAATTAGGCTTAGCCGGTGCAAAAATAGTCATTTCAGGAAGAAAACAAGATGCACTAATTCTTAGTTCCCAAAAATTATTGGATTTAGGTATTGATTGTCAATATTTTGCCAGCAATAATGGCGTTGAAAGTGATAATCAGGCCTTGGTAGATTTTACGCTCCAAACCTTCGGTGCGGTGGATATCTTAGTGAATAATTCAGCATCAAATCCAGTTTTTGGACCTGTAGAACAAACAGAAAGCTGGGCGTTCGATAAAATTATGTCGGTTAATCTAAGAGGTCCTTTTGATCTGTCAAAAATGGTATTACCCAGTTTCAAAGAAAGAGGGGGCGGTGTAATTATTAATATAAGTAGTATTGGAGGATTAAGACCTGAACCGGGATTAGGTATCTACAGCGTAAGTAAAGCTGCTTTGATCTCATTATCAAAGGTTATGGCTAAAGAATGGGGACAATATAACGTCAGAGTTAATACAATATGTCCGGGACTCATTCAAACAAAATTCAGCGAGGCTTTATGGACAAATGATAAAATCATGAAAATGATGCTACATCAATTACCTCTGTCTCGAATTGCATCTCCGGAAGAGATAGCTGCATTAGCACTATTTTTAGTATCACCAGCTTCATCCTACTCTACAGGGGCTGTTTTTACGGCTGACGGAGGCTACACAATTTAATGTATATGAAAAATCTTTTGAAGTATAGCCTATTTGCCATTACTGCCTTTATTATTATTGTTATAGCCATTTATTGGAAAAATGATATCGATTTAAATGAACTGAAAGATAAATATGCTTACCCTTCTTCTTCTTTCATTTCTATAGATGGCATAAATGTGCATTATCGGGATGTGGGAAAAGGGGAAGCGATCCTATTGATACATGGAACGGGGGCATCTTTACATACCTGGGAAAAATGGATAGATATTTTATCTCCAGGCTATCGCGTTATTTCATTTGATTTACCTGGTTTTGGACTTACCGGCCCAGATCCGGATCATAATTATCAAATTTCAAGATATACGGCTATATTAGATATTCTTATGATTAAACTAAAGGTAGATTCATTTCACATTGCTGGAAATTCTTTGGGGGGTCTGGTTGCATGGCGTTATACCACTCAGTTTCCTCAAAAGATTTTAACACTAAATCTGATAGATGCCGCAGGTTTACCTCAACCTGGAAAAAAGCCTCCATTTATTTTTCAACTGGCAAAACTTCCGATTCTTTCCACCTTATTGCAGAAGATAACGCCTAAAAGCATTATCAAAAATTCTATGCTGGATGTTTATAAAAATGACCAATTAGTTACTGAAAAATTGATTGACCGATATTTTGAATTGTCTCTAAGAGAGGGAAATAGAACAGCCTTCGTAAAAAGAATGAGTCAATTAAATGAAAAGTTAGATATCAGTGATTTGAAAAAAATTACCGCGCCCGTTCTTATACAATGGGGAAAAGAGGACCGTTGGATACCTTTAGCTAAAGGCTATGAGTTCAAAAAAATAATCCCCAAGGCTGAATTAAAAATATATGATAGTGGTCATGTCCCGATGGAAGAAAATCCGCTGGAAACGGTAGAGGACTATATGAAATTTCTAAAGAAAAGTAAAGAGGATTAAATATTAACCCTCTTTACTTCCATGATTAAAGTTTATTCTGGTCTCTTGGAATAGATTCCGTTCTATTGGCAATTTCCCAGGCAGTATAATAAACCAATTGCGCTCTTTTTGCCATTAAAGGATAGTTAATTTTGTCAGGAGTATCTGTAGGTTGATGATAATCAGGATGAACGCCATTAAAATAAAATATAATGGGTACTCCTTTTTCAGCAAAATTATAATGATCTGAACGATAGTAAAAACGGTTAGGATCGTTGGGATCATTGTATGTGTAATCTAACTTTAGATTGGTATATTTTTTATTGGCACTTTCACTAATTGGTCTTAATGCCGAGCTTAATTTATCGTCACCGATAATATAAACATAATTACTTGAATCAGCATCCTTTAAATAGGGATCACCAATTCTTCCAATCATATCAATATTGAGGTCACAAACAGTCTTTTCCAAAGGAATAATCGGGTTATCAGCATAATAAGCAGATCCCCAAAGACCTTTCTCCTCACCGGAAACAAGCATAAAAGCCATACTTCTTCTGGGGCCTTTCCCTGCTTTTTTCGCTTCAGAAAAAGCTCTGGCCAGTGTCAAAACGCTAACCGTCCCAGAGCCGTCATCATCAGCACCATAATAAATTTTATCTGCCGTTTTACCAACATGGTCATAATGAGCAGTTAACATAACAACTTCATCCTTTAAATCGGTACCTTCTATAAAACCTATTACATTGGTTGTTTCCTCTGACCTGGTTTGTTTTAAAAGATTAAAGGAAATTTTAGTAGAAAATGAATGTTTAAGCACACCATTTTTTGCTTCTGCTAAAAGCTCTTCATACGATTTACCCGTAATTTCCTTTGCTACATTTCCTTTGATAGTAATTAAGTTGGGAAGATTTACTTTTTTATAAAGGTTCAAATAATGTCTGGGACCACCTCTCATTTGAATTGAAAGATTTTGTTGAACCTGTAAAACGGCAATGGCGCCATACTGAGCGGCAATAGCTTGTTTATTTACAAAATTTCCGCGACCTGCACCCGGGTTAGGTGTTCCTGCCATGACCAGTACAATTTTCCCCTTTACATCGAGTCCTTTATAATCGTTACGCGTTGAATCAGACATTCCATAACCGACAAAAACTACCTCTGACGCATGTAATTGAGCAGAATAATTATTAAGATTCATTTGAAAATCTTCGCCTGAAACATAATTTTGACTGTTTACAGAGAATGAGGATGCCAAAATCGAGTCCAGATAAAGTGCATAAGGCATTTGATACTTTCCATTAGCAATGGGTTGTAACCCCATGGCAATAAACTCAGATTCCAGATAAGCCGCTGCTTTTTTCAAGCCTACAGAAGGGGTATTCCTACCCTCCATTTCCGGACCTGCAATAACATAAAGTTGTTTTTTTAATTCCGCTGCTGAAATAATGGTTGAAAAGTCCATCGCCGTTTTATCTTTCTTTTGAGCCCATGCAAAACTCGTAGAAAATAAAATCGTCAGAACCAGTAATAATTGCTTCATAAAAATTTATTTGTAGTTAAAATTAAACAGATTTAACTTTAAGCACCGTAAATGCGCCTAAAATCATAAATACACCGGCGAATAAAATGGCATAAATAGCATTATTATTATAAGCAAATTTAACAACAAGGCCTCCAAATACGCCGTTCACAATTTGAGGTAAGGTGATAAAAAAATTAAATATCCCCATATAAATCCCCATTTTTCCCGCTGGAATTGATCCTGCCAATAAGGCGTAAGGCATAGCAAGTATAGATGCCCAGGCTATTCCTACACCAATCATGCAGTATATTAATTGGTCTGGTGAAGTACAAAAATAAATACCAATTAGCCCTATTCCACCTGCAATCAAAGAAAAAGCATGCGTCCATTGCTTACCTATTTTAAGGGCAATAAAAGGGAGCAATAAGGCATAGAAAGTAGCGACCAGGTTATACATTCCAAAGGCTTTTCCTACCTCATCCCCTGCCTTATTAAAAGCCAGGCTATGGGTGTCATCAATAGCTAATCCATATATATGATGAGCTACCGCTGGCGTGGTGAAAACCCACATACTAAATAAGGCAAACCAACTAAAAAACTGAACTAATCCTAATTGCTTCATTGTAGAAGGCATTGCTTTGAAATCATGGAAAATATTAACTAATCCCTGTTTTTCTTCTTTTGCTTCCCCATGATACAGTTTATATTCCTCTGGTGGATATTCCTTTGCAAAAATTAAAGTAACTAATATGGCACCAAAAAATACCATAGCACCAATATAAAAAGACCAGATAACATTAGGTGCTACTCCCCCATTAATCCCTTCTCTGCTAAATCCAAAATAATCAGCTAAAATAGAAGGTAAATAGGATCCGGCAACAGCTCCAACACCTATCAAAAAGGTCTGAATACTAAATCCAAACGTATTCTGATCTACTCTTAAATTATCTGCTACAAGTGCTCTGAATGGCTCCATCGCAACATTAATACTGGCATCCATTATCATTAAAATACCTGCACCAATAAGTAAGGCTGATTTAATAGACAAGAAAATATCAGCATTAGGCAAAAAAATCAGGGCCAGACAAGATAAAATGGTACCTACTAAAAAAAATGGCTTTCGTCGACCCAATCTATTCCATGTCCTATCACTGTAATAGCCGACCAAAGGCTGAACTAACATGCCCGTTAAGGGAGCAACTAACCAAAACCAAGATAATTCATGGACATCTGCACCAAAATTTTGTAAAATTCTTGAAGCATTCCCATTTTGAAGGGCAAATCCAAATTGGATGCCTAAAAATCCAAAACTCATGGAAAATATTTGCCAGAAATTCATTCTGGGTTTTTCTTTTAGTGCAGTACTCATAATTATTTTAATAAATCTAAATCAAAATGTCAATAAAATTTGTTCCACAAGTTACAAATCTTACTCAATGAAATGTTCTAAATTTTAATATGAAAAAGAAAATTCCTGTACATATTATTACTGGTTTTTTAGGATCTGGAAAAACGACCTTCTTAAATCACTTTTTAAAAAGTAAAAATAACGAACGTATCGTTGTTATTGAGAACGAAATTGGAAAAATAAATATCGATGGAGCTACTTTAGTTACCAATACAAATGATATTATCGAGCTGACAGCTGGCTGTATTTGTTGTTCTTTAAATGATGAACTTTTTGATGTGCTCGAAGAACTGTATGTAAAAAAAGACGAAATTGACAGAATCTTAATTGAAACAACTGGCATTGCAGACCCAGGAGCCATCGCAGCTACTTTTCTGAATCATCCAGCGGTTATAAAAGATTTTGAACTGATTAATGTTATTGGCGTTATCGACGCTCTTTTTATTGAAAGCTGGCTTTCCGAAACGGAGGAAGCCATCAGGCAAATTGCCGCATCAGATATCTTGTTGCTTAATAAAACAGACCAAATATCCAATGAGGCAAAGAAAAATGAAATAACAGACTTATTATCAAACATCAATCCTTTAGCAACCATTTTGTGGGGTGCATTTGGAGCTTTTCCTATTGCTGAAATACTGGA
Source organism: Bacteroidota bacterium (assembly GCA_017858735.1). Lineage (GTDB taxonomy): Bacteria > Bacteroidota > Bacteroidia > Chitinophagales > Saprospiraceae > BJGN01. Next base: position 46,859 of record JAFMBH010000001.1, on the reverse strand, counting down.
AAGACATCATGAGCTACTTCCTGAAATTAAACTGAATAATGTATCCGGCGAGTTAAATAATATACACCAAAAAATAACTACTTTTTCTTTTACGTTTAATAAGCCTTTTGTGTTGGCAAAGTTAAATTTTGAAATAAACAGATTACTATTCCTAAGTTATCACCAGATTTATAGGATAAAAGGAATCATTGCCGTTGAAAATTATCCGTTAAAATTAATATTTCAAACAGTAAAAACACAAATAAACTATAGTGACGGTCAGCTTTGGACAAATGATGAGCCTCGAATAAGTAAAATAGTCGTTATAGGCAAAAACATTAATAAAGATAGTATGCACAAATTCTTTCAAAAATGCCAGTCTGTATAAATATTATTCAGGCTTAAAAGGAGCGAATGAAATACCAAAAAATATAGTCCTTGGTCTGGAAGGTCCATAAATATAACCCGCATCTCTTTGTACTCCTATATCAAAATCCTTTTGGTAAGCATTAAAGATATTTTGAATGCCCATTGATAAAGTTAAAGGCATCGTCTTATGGAGGTGCCATTCTTTGCTCATTTTAAAGTTCACCTCTAAAAATGACCTGGTATTTACCCATACAGGAAACTCATTATCCACATCAATTATGCGTTTTACCTGCATAGACCCTGTATAAACACTTGATAGTGAGAAACTCCATTCATGAACTGGACGCCAGTCCATACTTAAGAAACCATATACATTTGGGGTTCTTAAAAGTCGGTCGGTTGACACAACACTATCTTTATTACTTTCGGTAACAATACCAGGAGCCCAGATTATTTCTCTTTCGTCATATAAAGCTCTTTGAACTGTTGCTCCCCCTTGAATAATCCATTTCCTGGTAATGGCTACATTGGACTCAAAATTCACTCCAAAAACTCTTGCCCCTGAACCATTTCTTTTTGTAACCACCCCAACACCATTTGGCAATTCTATCTGATCACTCAAAATAAACGGATCTGATAGTGTAATATGAAATCCATCCACAATAAAATTACCTTCAGCGGAGCCTTTTCTCCAATTATAGTCGAAAGAGGCGTTCCAGGAACGAGAAGTTTCCGTTTTTAAATCCTGATCGAGCTGGGTAAATAGTGCGGCACCTCCCACAGTTTCAATATGCAAGTCTTCATTAAACGCTTGAGGTGCTCTGTAACCCTGTGAATAAGAAACTCTTAATTTTAAACTGCTATTTAGATTTTTTAACACACTAAAACGTGGAACGAAAGGTGCCATTCTTTTAATCTGGCTGAAATCATAATTATCCAACAAATAAATTCCATCTATGGTTAAAGGGTCTAATCGACCTCCTGCAAGAAAAGTCCATGAATCTGCAGGCTTCCATTGTAACTGTACATAGGTACCAAAAGTATTGACCGTTTGATTGATACTTCTGTAATACCCCGGCATTCTATCTGAAACCTTATTATGAACCCACTCATTTCCAGCGGTCAATGAAAATCCACCATCCAGTTCAGCTGAAATTTGCCATCCGGCAGCCAAAGCCATATCCTTTGATACACCATAAGCATTGATAGCTTGCAACTGAGGCAAACCAACATTACTTCCAGTCGTCAGAATACTTCCACCAGAACCATAGTAACTGCCTCTGTTTGTTTGTTGTAATGAACTATATACTGAAATTTTCCTTGAATTATCCTTCGAATAATATTCATAAGAAATACCCCCACCGTTGATATCATGATTAAGCTGTTCTGCCAGAGCAGCCTGGTGAGGCTGAACATCAAAATCTCCACCGCCTCTTCTAAACTCTTTCATGAAAAGTAAATTCCAACTCAACCTACTTCTTTCCGATGGTTTCCAGTAAGCATCAGCGCCCAAGGTAAGATTATTTAGTTTTGTCATTTCAGATAACCCATCTCCATTGGCGTCCCAGGGATTTCTTGACCTATTAAAACCAAAAAAAGTTATGCCTCTATCTAGCAGGTCTGAAACGAGAGAACCATTGACAGATAAAGATTTATCTGCATTTTCAGAGTTTGTGATGGCCAAATTAGAATTATACTCAAAATGGTTGAACAACGGATCTTTTGTAATGATGTTTACCGTTCCAGCTATCGCATTTCCACCATACAACGCTGATCCACCACCTCTCACAATTTCAACCCGTTCCACCATGCTGGTTGGAATCATTTCCAAACCATAAACACCCGCTAAGGCAGAAAAAACCGGTCTGCTATTAATTAAAATCTGGGTGTATGGTCCCTCCAAACCATTCATCCTCAACTGGGTAAAACCACAATTCTGACAATTATTCTCAATACGCAAACCAGGAGAAAAATGAAGTCCTTCTGCTAAACTAATAGATTGAGTCCTATCAAAAATGCGATCATCCAGCCGATTAACTATAATGGGTGAAAGAAAGGCAGGAATCGCATTTCGGGTAGCAGTCACGACAACCGCTTCTAAACCCAGAATGTCCTCGTCAAGGTTAAAATCCATCTTTTTTATCTCATCCTTTTGAAAAATCAATGTAGATGATATAGATTTATATCCAACATAAGATATATTAAAAGTATGTTCGCCTTTTGGAATAACAGATAAAACAAATTGACCCTCCAAATCAGTAATAGTACCTAAACTACTGTTTTCCATAGCAACAGAAGCACCAATTAATGGGGTTCCATTAGAGGTAACCCGACCAGATAACTTATTATTCTGTCCAACAGCACCAAAATATAAGAACAAAAAAAGGACTGAAAACCAGACTGATTTAAATCTTAAAAACATTTGTGAAAGTATGTCCATTTTTATACATTTCAATTTCGTGTGAATTAAGGAGGCATCATTCATTCTCTAAGATTAAAATTTTAAGATACCTAAAGTTAACGATGTAAACAACAAACCTTAACAATTCAGGTTCAGTATTTACTTTATAAAATTAATCATTCAAATTATGAACTAAAGATACATCATAATTTTTATGCAACAATGTTTCATAAATAAATTTTTTATTATCTTATATTTGTGACAAAAAGAAATGAAAGTGAGGATTAATACTATTGTGATTTACTTAGTCATTGGGTTATTTCCGGCTATGCTCCCTGACCTAAAGGCGCAACCTTTGTTAAGCTGGGAAAAATTATCCGATGTTAACTTCGATTTAGTGTGGTTTGAGGAACACCAATCTAAATTTATGGTGCCAAGATTTGGAGAAATACCAAATTCTTATAAAAACAAAAAGGTCAAAATTAAAGGTTATGTAATACCTGTTGACGCGACAAAAAACTTATATGTCATTTCTAAAGTCCCTATGGCCATGTGCTTTTTCTGCGGGGGATCCGGTTCAGAAACCATTGTTGAACTTGAAATGAAAAAAGGATTTTCAAAAAGATATAACACCGATGACGTAAAAACATTTCAAGGAGTGCTTACACTAAACACCAAAGACGTTATGCATTTCATATACATCCTAAAAGATGCGGTAGAAGTAAGTACCCCTTGAATAAACGCTATTTCATGGATAAAATCAAAGATTTATAAGCAGGTACATTTAAGGAATCTGATAACTCCATATTTGTACCTGATATAATTTCGGTCGCACTAAATGAATTGGGTAGCATCTCTTTAAATCTTTTTAAATCCAAAGAAACATCCTTATTATTCAGACTAAGGACGACCATAACCTTTTCATCATTGTCATATCTGAAATATACATAAATATTATTTTCAGGGACAAAATGCATCATTTTACCATGGTGAATCACCCCCTTTTTTTCACGCCATTTAAGTAATTTTTGAATATGGCTTTTTGTTTCAATCTGTTTAGATGAAAGACCCACATTTGAAATTCCATTTTTTTGATCTCCCTGCCAACCACCTGGAAAATCACTTCTAATGATTCCATGATCATCAGTTCCAGGGTTTGACATCAAAATTTCCGTTCCATAATAGATTTGGGGGGTACCTCGGGTGGTTAAAATATAAGTGAGACCAAGATTAAACAGATCCAGATTTTCTCTCACCTGGGAGTAAAGCCTGCTCATATCATGATTATCCGGAAAAACCACTAAACTATTTGCATCAGGGTACAAAAAATCCATGGATAAGGTCTCATAAAGAGGATACCAATTATTATTGGTTAATGATTTCCTCAATGCACCTTGAATAGGAAAATCCATGGCACCAGGCAAACAGGAAGAATAACCGTTTGGATTCACCTTTCCTTTCAACCAATGAGCAACAATGGCTGGATTTTCAGACCATTCCTCCCCTACTATATTAAAACCAGGATATTCAGCCATTACAGCACATGTCCAATCGCTCATAAAATCTTTATCAGGATAAGGATATGTATCCATTCTAATGCCATCAATATCAGCATATTCAATCCACCAAATGGCATTTTGTATTAAATATGTTGCCAGTAATTTATTTTTTTGATTTAAGTCAGGCATGGTTTCCACAAACCAACCGTCAGTAAACATTTTTTTATCGTATTCACTTGCGTGAACATCTTGGATAACAGGTTTTTGATGAGTGGTATTAACAAACTTATTATCGAAATTAATCCAATCTGTATCGGGTAAATCATTCATCCACCAATGAAAAGAACCACAATGATTTACGATCATATCCATAATGACCTTCAACCTTTTTTCATGACAATTTTTTACTAAATCAAGGTAAGAATCATTCGAACCAAAGCGAGGATCTACTTTAAAAAAATCAGTAATGGAGTATCCGTGATAGGAATATTCAGTCTGATTATTTTCCAGAACAGGATTGAGCCAAATGGCTGAAAACCCGGTAGATTTAATATAATCCAAATTTTTAATAATACCTTCGATATCGCCCCCATGGCGTCCCCCTTTAAATGATCTGTTTGATTTTTCCCTCATATCCGGGTGATTATCATTACTCGGATCCCCATTGGCAAAGCGATCTGGCGTAATTAAATAAAGGACATCTGCCGTTGAAAAGCCCTGTCGCGCTGCGGAATTCTCTTTCCTTTCTTTAAGGGTATAAGGGTGAGAAAAGACCACTTTTTCATCCTTCAAAAAATCAATGCTAAAAGTTTGAGGCTTTACAGTAGGTTGAATTTCCAAATTCAAAAAAAGATAATTTCTATTGGACGTCTGAATCACATTAACCAATCTTATACCTGGGGTATTAATTTTTGGTCTTAAAAAAGCAATATCTTTGGCATGAACCATGATCTGTAAGTCCCTGTTTTTCATACCTGCCCACCAAAAGGAAGGTTCAATATGATCTATTGTAAGCGCAGGATTTGAACCATTCGTCTGCAAATGGACTCCCAAAAAAATTAAAAAGAGAAAAAAGTATTTTTTCATGGTAAAGTATTATAAAATAGACTGAACTAATTAACTTATTACAATATATTAAAAAAGATAGGGTATTGCTTGAATTTTTCCATTATCATTTCTCATTAATTTAATACAGGTATGCTCTACATCATGTTCAAGGATAAGAACATAATCGTTCTTTAATGCTTCCTCTATCAATGTACTTCTTTCTATTATAGTATCAAGAGGTTGAATATCATAAGCAATGATATAAGATAGCGACAAATGATGAATGGTAGGAATAAGATCAGCGCAATAAACAAATGTTTGATTTTCTATATTTATAATGGGTAACATCATACCCAGTGTGTGCCCATGAACAAATCTAATATTCAAACCGTGGATAAACGGGTAATCAGAATCAGTACATGGAATAAATTTCAATTGTCCGGATGTTTGTAGCGGAATAAAATTATCCTTAATAAAAGAGGGTGCTTCCTTTATATTGGGATGTACTGCACTTTCCCACTGGATTGCATTTGACCAGTAAGTTGCTTTTGGAAAGGTGGGAAAAAGTAGATTATTCTCATTTAAACTAACGGCACCTCCTGCGTGATCAAAATGAAGATGGGTTAAAATCACATCAGTAATATCAGATACTGAAAAACCCTTTTGTTTTAAATTAGCAACAAGAAGATGAGTGTCCTTTGGAGAAAAATATGTAATGAACTGACCATGATTTTTATTACCTATACCCGTATCGACTAAAATCAATCTGTTTTCTGTTTCAATAAGCAGACACCTCATTCCCAACTCAATCCTGTTAGCATCATCAGGAGGAATTAATTTTTGCCACAAAACTTTAGGAACGACACCAAACATGGCACCACCATCCAGTTTAAAGGTACCCGTATCAATCAGGTGAAGTTTCATCTTAAAGCAATCTTTTCAATACCGCCATTCTTATGGCAGTAACTGCCGCTTCTACGCCTTTATTTCCATACTTTCCACCTGACCGATCTATGGCCTGTTGTTCATTAAGAACGGTTAGAACACCAAATATACAAGGGATATCAAACATAACCCCTATTTGAGTTAGACCATTAGCCACAGCACTTGCGATATATTCATCATGTGCGGTATCTCCTTTAATGAGACAACCCAGACAAATAATAACATCCACTTGATTTTTATTCGCAAGTATTTTTGCGCCGACGGGCAATTCAAAGGAGCCAGGAACCTGATAGGTAATAATATCGTTAACATTAGCTCCATGACGAATAAGGGTATCTTTACATCCAACGAGAAGATTCTCCATGATACCACTGTTCCATTCAGAAACGACGATGCCGAACTTCCAACCAAGGATATTCGGCATTGTCGTTTCATCATAAAGAGAAAGACCATTTGATGATGAGGACAAAATATTTTAATTTGCTTCTAATCTACCTATATATTTTTCAATATCAGTAGCTTCGAATGAGTTAGGATAATCGTATAAGATTTTCTGAAAAGCCTCAATAGCCTCTTCATTGTCACCATTAAGTTGATGTAACATACCCACCTTTTTAAGATAATGAGGGGTCATAAGTTCATCTGTGTCAATAACTTCTGTAGCACTTACATAATACTTCATTGCTTTTTTGAGATCACCGAGTTCTGCATGACAATCACCAATGATACCCTCTTTCATAACAGCGAGAACAGTACCTTTAGGTGAAAAGTCTTCCATGTAAGAAAGTGCCGCTTCAATCTGACCTAGATTCAGATAACAAACACCCGCATAGTAGTGAGCTAGATTAGCTGCTGGTGTTCCACCATAATTTTCTATAATACCAAGGAAACCAGCAAATCCACCTCCAGGATTTTCAAGAGCTACAGCGAAAGAATCTCTTTCGAAAAGTCGCTGAGCTTGAGCCATTTGCTCAATGGCTTCTATTTGTCTTGGCTGTTTATACAAAAAATTATAAGCAACTAAACCGACAATGATAATGAGCAATGCGGCACCACCATAGTTAATAATGTTTTGATATTTAAGATAAAATTCCTGCGTTTTATTGCGAACTTCAACGATATCTACAAGAACTTCGTCTTGTTTAGGATTTTGAGACGTTTTTGCCATATTAATTTAACTGCCTTAATAATAAGATGAACTAATTTCAAATGAGATGCAAAAGTAAAATTTCTTTATGAATTTTTATAAAAAAATTAATCCATTATGAAGGGATAATCTTTTTGCATGTAATTATCTGTGTAAAGTTCATCAGGATGTGGTAAAGGCGAATTTTCAGCAAAATCAATAGCCTCTTCCATTTCAATTTTAATTTTGTCCTTAATTGCTTGAATCTCTTTTTCGGTAGCAATTTTTTCATCCAACATTTTCACTTCAATCATTTTTACAGGATCTCTATCCTGGTAGGATTGAACTTCTTCTTTAGTTCTGTATTTAGCGGGATCAGAAACGGAGTGACCTTTATATCTATAAGTTCTTATTTCTAAAAAATAAGGACCGTTACCAGCTCTGATATGCGCAGCTGCACGAGTTATTGCTTCGTGAACAGCTTCAGGCGACATACCATCTACTGCTTCACTGGGCATATCATAAGAAAGACCCATTTTATACAACTCAACCACATTACTTGTCCTGTTTACCGAGGTACCCATCGCATAGCCATTGTTTTCAACAATATATAGAACGGGAAGTTTCCAGCTCATAGCCATATTAAAGGATTCATGCAGTGCACCCTGACGAGCGGCTCCATCACCAAACATAGTAACGCATAAATTATCGGTACCTTTATATTTTTCAGCAAAAGCAATACCTGTTCCTATTGGAATTTGCGCACCTACGATACCATTTCCACCGAAATACTTGTGTTCTGCACTCAGAAAATGCATCGATCCACCCTTTCCCTTAACTACCCCAGTGGCTTTACCATAAAGTTCGGCCATAGCTGATTTAGCACTAATGCCTCTGCCCAAAGCGATACCATGTTGACGGTAGGCGGTAACAATACCATCTTCCCTGCGAATGACCGATTCAATGCCAGCAGCTACTGCTTCCTGTCCAATATATACGTGGCAAAAGCCACGAATTTTCTGCTGACCATACATCATCAAGGCTTTTTCCTCGAATCTACGAATTCTCAACATCAGTTCAAACCAGAAAAGATACCTTTCTTTAGGATGCCCATCAGATGTTGGATTTCCCTTGCCTGTCTTTTTTTTGTCTACGACGGTGTTCATACCCTCTATTTTTTTTAAAATCCTGATTTTTTTAAATCCTGACAAATATAAACTATTATTGTAGAAGATATAAATTGAAAGCCACCAATTTTATTAAATCCTTGTTTATTTGTTTTTAAGAAAGTGGAAAATGCCTGTTTAAGCATGTGGTTAAATCAACTCATTCTAACAAATTATAAAAACTACAAATGGGAGGAGTTTAACTTTGATCCCGTAATAAATTGTTTTACAGGACTTAATGGCATGGGTAAAACTAATTTATTGGATGCTATCTACTATTTAAGTATGACTAAGAGTTATATAAGTACTAATGATTCTTTGGTATCAAGGTTTAATACAGATTATTTTAGATTAGAGGGCCATTACTCCAGATTAGAACAACATGAAAAAATTGTCGCAAAAGTTCAGCCAAATAAAGCTAAAGTATTTGAGGTAAATCTGAACCCTTTAAATAAACTATCCGAGCATATCGGATTTTTACCTGTTGTTTTTATCGCTCCTGATGATATTTCAATCATTATGGAAGGAAGTGAGTTAAGGAGAAAATTCTTAGATAATACGCTGGCTCAAACCAACACCACTTATCTGTCGCATTTATTGCATTATAATAGAGTGCTTCACCAAAGAAATGCCTATTTAAAACAAATAGCCAATGAAAAAAACACTGACGCTATTTTACTGGATATTTATGATGAACAGTTAGAAAAACCAGCCACTTATATATATCATGCCAGAACTGAATTTCTTAAACTATTTAACCCCGTTTTTAATGAAATTTATCAAAAGATTTCTAATGAAAAAGAAACGGTTGGGGTGGAATACCAATCTAAATTAGACGGTGATTCCCTGCTAAACTTACTTTCATTAAACAAAAAGAGGGATGTATTTTTGCAACGAACTTCTGTTGGGATTCACAAAGATGACCTTTTATTTACTCTGGAAGAAAATCCATTGAAAAAATATGCCTCACAAGGGCAAAGGAAATCTTTCCTGTTAGCCATTAAATTAGCCCAGTTTACCTATTTGAAAAATTGTTTAGGTATTAATCCTATTTTATTATTGGATGATATATTTGATAAACTCGATCCGTTTAGAGTCCAATCCCTAATTAATCATTTAATTACTAATTTCAAGGGGCAGATTTTCATTTCAGACACGCACAATCACAGAATACCTGGTATGTTAACAGACTTGGGCGTTTCTCATTTACACAAAGAAATTATTGACGGAAAATGGAAGAAATAGAGGTTTATCCTTTATTTTCGGGCAAACACCTTACAAATGAATATTAAAATGAAACACATTCTTTATTACTTTTTTATTTTGCTTTGCAGCTTTAACTATTTGCATGCTCAAAAGTCAGCGTCTTCCTCTAAAGGAGTTATAGCGACGGCGCATCCATTAGCGACCCAGGCTGGCCTTAAAATTTTGGAAGAGGGCGGAAATGCTTTTGATGCTGCAGTGGCAGCTTCTTTTGTTCTTTCTGTCACCGAACCAAGCATGAGTGGATTGGGGGGAAGACTGCAAGCGTTGTATTACAATTATAATACAGGTCCAAAGGGCATTGACGCCACCACCCAGGTTCCTATGAAATATATCGCTGATGTTTCGAGGGCAGAAGACGGTTTTAAGACCATTGGCATACCAGGTATGGTACAAGGTATTATTAAAATGCATAAAGAAAATGGCATATTGCCACTCAATAAAGTATTGGCTCCTGCCATTAACTTAGCAAAATACGGATTTGTCCTGCTACCAGACGAGGCATTAAGACAATCTATGGTCAAGCGTTCCTTATCCACATTTCCAGGGTCCATAAAATATTTTTTAATCAATGATTCAACGCGAAAAGCTAATACACTTTTCAGACAGCCTCAACTAGCCAAAACTATTAAAAAGATATCGAAAGACGACGGAAAAAGCTTTTATAATGGTAAAATAGCTAAAGACATTTCAAATGAAATTACTTCTGGTGGAGGTTTTTTACAAGCATCCGATTTACAACAATATAACGCTTTAGATGCAAAAATTATAAAAGGCAGTTATAGAGGGTATGACATTGTAGCTATGGGTTTACCTTGTTATGGCGCTATTGTCATTGAAATGCTTAATTTATTAGAAAAGACTGATCTGGCTAAGGCTGATGAAACAAAATGGGTGCTTGCTCATGCTGCAGCACATCACAAAGCTTATGAAGACAGACCCTTATTAAAAAAAGAGGAAGATAAAGTAGCAAGTCTCCCTTTTGCCAATGAAAGATGGATGGCACCATTACCCCCTGCCATGCAATATGATACTAATTTACATTCAAATGGGCACACGACTCACTTTGTTGTTTCTGATCAAAAAGGAAATGTGGTCTCTGTTACTCAATCTTTAGGACCTCTTCTTGGGTCAAAAGTAGCCTCAGAAAAACACGGTTTTCTTTTTGCAACGACGATGGGGCCTTATCTGGGAAACATGGAACCATTGGAAAGAGCTTCTTCCCATATTTCTCCCGTGCTTGTTTTTAAAGATGGAAAGCCTGTTTTAGCATTGGGAGCTGCTGGTGGAGCCAGAATTGTTCCCGCCGTAGTCCAGGTAATTAGCCGATTTATTGACCAAAATTTAACACTGGAAAAAGCTGTTGAAGCGGCAAGAATTTATCAATTACCTGAAAAGTTATTGGTGGAAAATCATGAGGGAAATCTATGGCAACAGCCTCAAACTATACCTAATTTAAAAAATTTGAATCTGCCTTTAGAGGAGGTTAAACTTCCAGGTCAAATGGGTAGAGTTCATGCGCTATTTTATGACGCTGCTTTAGGAAAATGGTATGCTGCAGCAGATCCAGATTGGAGTGGAACGGCCCTTGGATTAAAACCAGACATCAAACAGTAGTCTGGCAGCAGCCAACAGAGTCATCCAGATGACTAGTTTCCTAAATGTCTTTTCTTCTAAATGTTGTACTATCCAGGTGCCGGAAAAAAAGCCAAAAACCAGGAAGGGAATGCCCAATATATTCAAAATCAGACTCTCTGAATTAATAGTTTTCCATGAAAATATATGAAATGGTAACTTCATAATATTAACCGTCAGGTAAAACCAGGCTCCCGTGCCTAAAAACAGGAACTTGGGCAGTTTAAGACCTAATAAATATACCGACATAATAGGTCCGGCAGCATTACCTATCATCGTACTAAAACCACCTAAAAGTCCAATAATAGAGGCGAAAACAGGATGACCAACCCATTTTTCATTAACAAATCCTTTGGTTTGCAATAACATTAAAGTTAAACTTCCCAAAACAATGCCCGCCATACATAATTTAAAAATGGTATCGGAAACATACATACCAAGATAATGACCCAGGATAATCCCTAATAATGCCATTGGTAACAATTTCCACAACGTCTTCCATTCTGTATGTCCCTTATAATGTCTAACGGCAAATAAGTCGGCAAAAAGTAACATCGGTAAAACTATGCCTGACGACACTTTGCCACCAAAAATAATGGCCATAATAGGTATGGCCAATAAGGCAGTACCTTTTATTCCACCTTTCGCCATACCAATAAAATAAGCAGAACTAAATAATCCTATCCAACTCCAAAAAGAAAGACTTGGAAAAAATAGACTCATGAATATGTGGCTTTGAAAGGAGAACGAGCTTTCCAAACAAGGATTATAGGTGAAAACCAAGGTATAAGTATTGGAAATAGAGGCGCCAACCATTTAGACGTTGGTTTTATATAGACTATTGTGTCCTTTCCAACTGCTCCTACTGAACTCTTAATTTCCATGGCAGTACGGTAAAAGTTTAATTTCCTAACTTTTAATTTAATGGCATTTTCAACCATTAAAAATAACATATTCAGATATAATTGCATTTTGAGATTAGTTTCTTCTTCAAATCCTGCCAAATTTGCTTCCAGCGTTTCTCCATTAATTAAAGTGGAATAAAAACAAACTAACTTTCCATCTAAATAACCCGCAGTTACATTATACTTTTCTTTAAAAGCTTCTTTCATACTTGAAAAATAGGACTGCGGGACCGTTGCCATTTTAAAAGTAGCTTCAGATAAAATTCCTATATATAATTTATGTAAAACTGCTTGTGAATGTGTTATTTCTTCTTTGGTCAAGGTTTTCCAGCTAATATCTTTCATTTTATTTCTGGCTCTTGATAATCTAATCCTATACTTAGACGATAGAGCTAGTTCATAATGATGCATGGTTTCCCAATGTTTATCTATATTCATGATCATTGCAGGCTGATACTTAAAGGAAAAATAACCATTCTGTTCCAAGGCACCACAAACAGTGAAAAAATCTTTCCAAAGTATCGCTTTTGCCTTATACCTGGACGCTACACCTTGAAGAAAATGATGTAGTTCAATTTGAAAATGTTGATCTCTTAAATATTCGCTAAATGGATAGTTAGTTCCTGTTGAAAATATTTGACCCATTAACAAGATTTTTGCCTTAATTAATTTGCCAAGAATTCTTTTAACCGGATTTTTTTCCCTAATACTTTTATCTAAAGAAAAATCAAAAAAATAAATTGGAAAAAATCCCTTCACTTCATTACCAAATGAGTAGCAACCATATATTACTTTTACATTTTCCGGCATGGCCGTTAACATGTTTTTGTGAAAGTCAAAAGATAGCCATGGATTAAATCTTTCATTTGCATCCATTAGCGACCATTTTAATGCAACCTCATTGAGGTCCTCAAAAGTAGTAAAACTGAAAGAAAACAAACTATTTTGGGCTGTTCCTGCCATTGGTTTTAATAGATCGAAAAAATTCAAGCTATCACAATTAAGAAAACTTTTGTAAATACTCAAAGTAATGATTTTGATGAAATACTAACCAATACACGTACAGAAATGTTTTAAAAGTAAATTTAAAATTGAAAAATTGTTTTCAGACCTATTTCAACATAATTAGTATTTTTACACCAAAATAGACAAATCAGATGAAATTAATTCTAAACTCCTTTTACTCCTTGACATTATTAACCCTTTTAGGTTGTGGACCAAGCGCAGAAGAAAAGAATCAACAAAATGCCCAAGTTTTAAGTGAACAAATACCTGGTACTTGGCAAATAACGTATATGAGTGTCAAAATTGAATCGTATCAATCTGTTGGAAAAGATTCTTTATTTGAAGCAAGAGAAGAAACATGGGAAAACCAATTTCAGGTTAAACCATTCAGGATGTTTTTTGATAAAGACAAAAAGTATCATCAAACTTTTAGAGGCAGGGATAATTCACTTATTAGTGAATATTTTGGTATTTGGAAAATAAATGGAGATACCTTAACACTAACTCAATCCGATCAAACCCTTGAATATAAAATAGATATCAATAACGGACAAATCTTTATGACTAGTCTGATGGATTGGGACGGTGACCAGGTTGAAGATGACACGTATTACGCAAAGCAAAGATTGATTAGTAAAAGGTCTGTCGAGTAAGGAATTAATAACCAAGGAAAAATTTGGTTTCATATTTTCCACCGGTCAAATTTTCCTTACCTACAAATGAACCAATCAAATCGGAAGTTAAAGTAGCCGTTATATTGTATTGACCATTTGGTAATTTAACGACATACATACTCCCATCTTTAACTTCAATTTTTTCACTAACGGGACCACTATAAATAATGGTCAGGGTAAATCCTGTAATATTTTTTATAGTGATTTCATTTAGTTTAGAACCTAGGAGAGACTCACTTTTATTCATAGCAGGTAAAGCGTTATAATCACCTGCAAGAATGGTTGCCACTTCTTGATCTAAGATTTTCTTTTTTGCATCTTTAAAATATCTGCCTGTAGGAAAAAGCTTTTGATAATTTTCATAAGCTTCATTAGTATTTGTCGATTTGGCCCTCATCCAGGTTTGTTCATCAAACAAAGCTAATTCCTTTTTCGCCAAAGGAGAAAACTTATGTTTAGGGTACTCTTTTAAAAAATCCTGATAGGCTTCAATGGTATTTAATGCATTGGCTTGAAACCATTTATCGGCACCTACGTCTTTCTTTTCAGGTTTTTCTACCTTTTGAGGTTCCATTTGCCTACTCATATTCTTTTGAACCCTGGAAATTTCAGAAGGAGAAACTGGCGCTTTAGAAGCCATTAAATTTAAAGAAGGTGCATTACTATTTAATCCCTGAATTTTTGCAGTTGCCTGATCTTTGTATACACTATTGGGAAAAGACTTTACATAATTTTCAAAAACCTTTACATAATTAAAATCTTTAATCCTGTTCCATTCGGCCTCACTCTGGGCACTGGCATAGCTTGATTTTGCTTGCTGTATATATTCAGAAAGTGGAAAACGTGAGATAAAATCATCATAAGCCTCTGCCGTATTAAACATTTTTGTTCGATTCCAGGAATCTTCTTGTCTAATTTTAGTTAGGTTAGCAAAAGCCTGTGAATTATACTTCGATCCCGCATAATCTCTCATAAAAACCATATAAGCCTCTTCGGAATTGACTGTCTTTGCCTTTTCCCAAGCAGCTTCTGTGTCCACCAATTGTAACTGAAGCCTGGCATCATATTTATATTTACCGTAAGGAAACTTACTTAAATAATCTACGTAAGCCTCTTCGGTGTTTAAAGATTGAACCTTTTTCCATAAAGCTTCTTCCGGTGATATTCCATTAGACACAGGTTTTTCCCAAGAAGCTTTATTGTTCAAGCCCATTGAAGTCATTACAGCACAGGAATTAAAAAAAATAGCTATTAAACCAAAAACAAGAGTAATATTAATTTTCATGGGGATACATTTGAAACATATCATTAAGCAATTGAACGAATTGAGTGCAAATTAGCAATTTATTGCTTACAATATATATTAAAATGCCTATTTTGCACCAAAAAGTACAAAAACAAAATCAATGACCTCAATGAACGCAGCGCAAGTCTTAATTTTATTGGAACAAACTAAAATTGCACCTGTCTTTTTTAATCCAGATGTTGATTATTCAAAAAAAATTGTAAAAGCTTGTTACGATGGTGGAATGAGAGTATTTGAATTTACCAATCGTGGCGTTGAAGCTCCTACCGTTTTTTCTGCGTTGAGAGATTTTGTCAATGAAAATTGTCCGGAAATGGCATTGGGTATTGGTACCATTTTTACTGCCGAAGAAGCCAAAGATTACATAGATATGGGTACTGACTTTATAGTTCAGCCTATTACCTCCTTAGAGGTAGGTGAAGTTTGCAGAGAACATAAAATTCCCTGGTTACCTGCTGCAGCAACACTCAATGAAATATGGCATGCTAAACAAGCCGGGGCTACCGTGGTTAAATTATTTCCAGGCAATGTATTAGGACCTGGGTTTGTAAAAGCCATTAAAGGACCTTTGCCCAACATTAAAGTAATGGTTACAGGGGGCGTAGAACCAACGCAGGAAAGTATTCAATCCTGGTTAAAAGCTGGGGCAAATTTTCTTGGTATGGGCTCCCAGTTATTTGCCGGAGAATTAAAAACAGCAGAAGATTTTTCAAAACTTAGCTTAAAAGTAAAACAAGTATTATCCTATTAATATGAAAGAAATAAGTGAATTACTTGATTTATTAAATTTAGAGCAAATTGAAGAGAATTTGTTTAGAGGATATTCCAAAACGGTTGGAAGTGCCAATGTTTTTGGTGGCCAGGTCCTGGCGCAAGCACTAAGTGCCGCTATAAATACCGTTCAGGAAGAAAGGCATGTGCATTCTTTACACTCTTATTTTATTCTTCCTGGCAATCTAGATATTCCTATCATATTTCAGGTGGATAGAATTAGGGATGGCGGAAGTTTTACTACAAGAAGAGTAAAAGCTATTCAGCAAGGTCGTGAGATTTTTTTAATGTCCGCATCTTTCCAATCAGATGAAATTGGATTTGATCACCAAATAGCTATGCCCAAGGTTCAGGAACCTGAACAATTAGTAAGCTGGAAGGATTTAGCCAAGCATTTCGGAGAATTTTTACCTCAAAATATGTACGACTTCCTTAATCTTGACAGGCCTATTGAATTTAGACCGGTGGAATTATACAATCCCGCTGTACCTGAAAAAAGAGATCCGTTTCGTCATATTTGGATGAAATCTATCGGTGAAATGCCCGAAAATCCAAAATTTCATCCATTAGTATTAGCATACGCCTCAGATTATAACCTTTTGACCTCAGCACTATTACCCCACGGTAAAGAAGGAAGTATTCCCAAATTGCAGCTCGCCAGCTTAGACCATGCCATGTGGTTTCATAGACCCTTTAGGATGGATGATTGGTTACTTTATGCCATTGATAGTCCAAGTGCCTCAAATTCTAGAGGATTTACCAGAGGAAATATTTTCACCAGAGATGGAAAACTTGTCGCCTCCGTAGCACAGGAAGGTTTAATGAGACCAAGAAAACAACCTAAAGAAGAATAATTTAATCATTTTTTATCTTGAAATATCTGCTAATTGCCCCTCGGTTATCAAAATAATATCATCGAGTAGCATCTTTAGTAAAATACCCTTTTTGCCCGCATTAATCCAAACGATAATGTTTGTATGTGTGGAAGAATGAATATAAACAGGGAATTTCTTCTTCATCGCTATGGGTGAGCACCCACCTCTCATATAACCTGTTTTAACCATTAACTCTTCCGTCGGAAGAAGATCTATTTGTTTAATTCCCGCAACTTTTTCTAACTTTTTTATTGATAATTGTTCATTTGCTGGTAAAACTGCTACTATTATTTCTTTATCCATACCCATACATATTAGTGTTTTATATAATAGGTTTTCTGGAATGTTATTGTCTAAAGCAATTTGTTCGGCATCATAATTATCCTTGTTTATCTTATAATTAACCATTTCATACGGGATTTTTTTAACATCCAGCAACCTTACAGCATTTGTTTTCATAAAATAGTATTGTAATCTTAAACAAGATGATAAATAAGTGTGTTGAAAATTATAAAAAAGATGAACAAAGAATGGACAAACTTAACGGAGGAAAACCAAATAGATGAAATTATAGCTTTATCGAACTCCATTCCAGTATATATTTTTAAGCATTCAACTACCTGTGGAATTAGTGCTCAAGCTAAAGAAAATGTAGAAATTTCTTTCAAAAACACAGATAAACCGCTCAAATTTTACTACTTAGATCTATTAAAATATCGGTCTATTTCAAATGCAGTAGCTTCAAAGCTCAATGTTCATCATCAATCGCCACAACTGATATTAGTCCATGACGGTCAGGTTGCTTTTACCACCTCTCACCATAAAATAAAGGCTAACATACTGGAAGACAGCCTTTCTTTGTTAAAGTAAAAGCAGACTATTGCCTAAATAAATTATCTCCTTTTTTGAACCTAAGCAATAAAGTTAGAAGGGAGAGAAAACCAAGTATGAAAAACAGCGAAGAAATATTGTATCCCCAAATACCATTGTAATCTTTCCTCGCTATGTAAATTAGGCTAAAAGTCAGAATAATTAACGCAAACTGTTGACCCAACAAGTAAAGTAGTTTGGCACTTCTCCAAATATCAGGAGTTTTTAAACTACTGTTACCCGTTTGAAATTGTACTACTGTATCTCTGATCAACTTGGGTAAACTTATTATATTCCTGCCAATAATGCCGGCCTCTTTAAACCATTGAGATTGGTTAGTTTCATTAAGATACTTCTTAACTATTGGCGAAAGATATTTAAGTGGATTTTCACCGGGACGAAGGACTAAAGAAACACCTAATAACAAGGAGAATGTTCTACCTAACAAAATATAATCTTTTGGAATTCTAAATGACGCTGACAAATCTTTTAAACTGGTATTTAACATGATATGACTTACAGGATTATTCCAGAACGCTGGATTCATTGCACCCTCCGGGTTAAATAACTGGTCGATATCATTTTCTAAAAACTGATTTAATGCCTTTGCCAAATCTATAGCCAGAGATTCGGCAGTGGGAGAATCATTGATAAATCCCAGGGTAATGAGTTGTTTTGATAATTTTTGTGCGTCTAAGGTAGAAAAAGCAATAATTAATCCAGGAATTTCCTTTTTAAATAATGGAGATAAGGTACTTACTGCGCCATAATCGAGCAAACAAATATTACCTGTCTTATCAACCAGAATATTTCCGGGATGAGGATCTGCATGATAGAATCCATTATCAAAAATCATTCGGCAAAATCCATTCCACAGTCTATCGACGATAATTTTAGGATCAATGTTATTTAAAGAGAGAAATTCTTTGTCGGTAATTTTGTTTCCATCCATCCAACTCATTGCCAAAACTTTTCTACCTGACAAGGATTCAAAAACAGTTGGAAAAGACCAAAAATTTTCATCAGACAGTGAAGAAGAAATAGAAATAAGTGAATTAGCTTCTTCTTCGAAATCAATTTCCTGTAAGATAAGAGCTTCTATTTGTTTATAGGCATAATCTAAGCCTTCCAATGTAAAAAACCGACCTATCCAATAAGTTAAATTTCTTATTATGGCCAAATCAATTTCTGCAATTCTTTCAATATGTTCATGTTGAATTTTCAAAACTACAGGCGTTCCATCTATTAACCAAGCTTTATGGACCTGACCAATTGAGGCAACCGCCATGGGAGTTTCCTCAATTTTTGTAAAAATATCTGAAAGGGGAACGGCGTAATGAGATAATAGAGATGATTGTATTTGAGAAAAATCTTTTGGTGTTGCTGCATCTTGTAAACCTTCTAATTGCTTTTTAAACGATTCTGGCAAGAAAAATCCTGCAATAGAAAGAAATTGACCAGCTTTTATAAATAAGCCTTCAAGATTAGAAAATAGATGTTTTAGTTGATCTCCTTTTTGATAAAGCAACGTATTCAAATTTCTCTGATAATATGCCATTCCAAAAAAGAAAGAAATAAATTTTAATCGATAATATGAAAAAAGGAAGCCAATGGTATAACCCATTACTTTTCTGACTCTATAAGTTTTATTAAACTTTACATTAAAATGCTTCTTCATCACGACTTTTTACCGACATATAAAACATTATACAGTAGAATTGTTGTTCAATAAATAAAAGAAATAGACATGTTAGACTGGTTAAATCATTTTTATGAACATAAATTCTCTAATTATGCAGAATTTATAGGAATTCTAATAGGGACTTTTGTAGTAGGTTATACTTTTAGTAAATTTTTTCGGCGATTTATATTAAAATCGACGCTCATAATGCAGAATGATCCAACAAATTATCAATTTTTACGACATTTTTTGGCGGCGGTGATATACATTGTAGGTATATCATTAGCTATATATTCTGTACCAAGTATGAGAACTATAGCCAACTCCATGCTTGCAGGTGCCGGAATTTTGGCTGTTGCCATTGGTTTTGCTTCTCAACAGACCCTAAGTAATATAATAAGTGGTATATTCATTGTCATATTTAAGCCGTTTAGAGTAAACGATAGATTAAAAATAAGAGAAACCCTGAACGGCATTGTTGAAGATATAACGCTTAGACATACCGTAATTAGAGATTTTGAAAATAGACGAATCATTGTACCCAATACCTTGATGGGCAATGAGATAATTATAAATTCTGATCTTGATGATGATAGAATATGCAATTGGTTGGAAATTCAACTTGAACACGGAACAAATATCGATCACGCAAAAGAATTATTGGAGAAAGCAGCCATTGCACATCCCTTATCTTTGGATAATCGCACTCCTGAAGAATTTGATGAAGATTCTTCTACGGTTAAAGTTAGAATTGTTCAAATAAATCCGTTAGGTATTACTATCAGAGCTTGGATTTGGACGGCAAATAGTGCAAAAGGATTTGAATTAAAATGTGATCTTTATGAAATTATTTATAAAAAATTTAATGACGAAGGAATATCTTTCTCTAAAATAAATCAATCTTTGAACGCGCTTAAGGAAAATGCCTAAAACAACAAATTTTAAATAAAATGGATACATTTATTGAATCTTTGAAAGGAATTAATCCAATTCTACTAGCTTTTGTAGCTACATTGTTTACTTGGGGAATCACTGCATTTGGAGCTTCTTTTGTTTTTTTCTTCAAAAAAATGAATCAAAAAGTCCTGGATGCCATGTTAGGCTTTGCTGCAGGAGTAATGATTGCCGCCAGTTACTGGTCCTTGCTGGCACCTGCCATTGAAATGACAGAAAAAGCGGCAAAAGTGCCTTCATGGCTTCCCGCATTGATAGGCTTTTTGGGTGGCGGAATATTTCTTTGGATTATTGACCGTTATCTACCCCATCTTCATCCAGGTTTTGATATTAATCAGGCGGAAGGTGTACCCTCATCATGGAAAAGAAGTATTTTATTAGTTTCGGCGATAACCATTCACAATATACCCGAGGGACTGGCTATTGGTGTTGCCTTTGGCGCAGCTGCCCATGGTTTAGATTCTGCCAGTCTTGGAGCCGCAGTGGCATTAACCATAGGCATAGGATTACAAAATCTACCAGAAGGCACAGCCGTTTCTGTCCCGCTGAGAAGAGAAGGAATGAGCAGGCGAAAAGCTTTTTTTTATGGACAGTTATCCGGTGTAGTTGAACCAATTGCTGGAGTACTTGGAGCTACCGCCGTTCTACTTATTGAACCTTTACTCCCCTACGCTTTATCTTTCGCGGCAGGAGCCATGATTTATGTGGTCGTTGAAGAACTGATACCCGAGTCTCATCTGGCAGGAAATACTGACCTCGCTACTATGGCAACTATTGTAGGATTTGCCATTATGATGACCCTGGATGTTTCCTTAGGGTAAAAAAATACCACCAAATACAAAGTAAATGGTGGCATTCAACAGATTGGTTGCTATTAAAAACTTATGGGTGGTGTTTCATCTAAAACGAAAATACATCTCAAAAAATAACAAAGTCCTTTATATCGCCAAACATAACTAAAATGAAGCCATTAAGATAAAAATAGGGTACCAATGCAATTTATCTACATATTTGGTAGAAAACAGTGCTTTATAAATGTATTTGAACGTTTATCATTTATTTAAGATCCTTTATTTTATCTTTAGTTAAGCAAAAGGGTTATTACAATGTCAACATTCTCATTAATCAGGTTCGATAAATTTCTTTATCCGAAAAACAGGTTACTGGCCCATCTTATTTTTTGGCTAATTTATCTGGGATATTTCACCATCGCCTTTGCTAGTTTTAGAGATAATTACACGCAAAGTTTCATTGAAGTACTGGTCACCTTGCCAGTTAGAATGTTTGCTACCTATTTAACTTTATATTGGTTAATTTCGAGCTTTCTTGATAAAGAAAAATATTTGGCATTCACCTTAATATTTATTTTTAGCGCCATTGGTATTGGCTATTTAGATCGACTGTTACTTCATTTATTTTATGTCCCTATTTATTTACCGAATTATGATTATGCCACATTTCCACTAACTAGCTTTACTAAGGCGTTGCAAAGAACCACTAATGTTTATACTATCGTTTTTGCTGCAGCTGCTATCAAGCTAATTAAAAAAAACTATGAAAATGAAAAAATAGCCAGAGAGCTTTCGAGAGAAAAACTAGATGCGGAACTTAAATTTTTAAAATCACAAATTCACCCACACTTCCTTTTTAATACGCTTAATTCCTTATATGCCTTGACGCTCCAAAAATCTGATCAATCTTCTGAAGTTGTATTAAAATTGTCTCATTTCCTGGACTACATGTTATACGATTGCAATGTGAGTCAAATTTCTTTGGAAAAAGAAATTGAACAAATGCAAAATTTAATTACGCTGGAAAAATTGAGATACGGTGATAGGTTAGATGTCGATTTTAACATAAGCGGTACCGTTAAAGACCTCAAAATACCACCTTTATTAATGCTACCCTTTTTAGAAAATGCTTTTAAGCATGGTGTAAGTCAACATACTGAAAATTCATTTATTTATATAGATCTTAAAGTAAAAGAGCTAAATTTAACCTTTAGAGTAGAAAATAGCAGTATTAATTCAGATAGTGATCTGGAAGCTGATTATACTAAAGGAATAGGACTTAAAAATGTAAAACGAAGGTTAGATTTAATTTATGGAGATGATGGATATAATCTAGAAGTTTTTAAAGAAGAAGATTCATTCACCATTGTTTTGAAAATTTCACTAATTACAAGTAATGAATAAAATTAAATGTGTTCTTGTCGATGACGAACCTTTAGCCCTGGATGTATTAGAATCATATATAAAGCGAGTAGATGGTTTGGAGCTGACGGCCCGATGTGATAATGCAATGAAGGCATTTGAAGTATTAAGAAATCAAAATGTTGATTTAATTTTCCTTGACATACAAATGCCAAAATTAAATGGAATTGATTTTTTAAAAACTTTACAAAATCCACCAAAAGTTATTTTCACTACAGCCTACAGAGACTACGCGATTGAAGCCTTTGACCTGGATGCAGTGGACTACCTTTTAAAACCAATACCCTTTGGCAGATTTCTAAAAGCACTGAGTAAGGCTTTTGGACAAATACAAAGTGCCAGTCAAAATACAATTAATAATGATGAGTACGAACCTTACATCACAACAGACACTTTAATTGTTAAGTCAGATAAAAAAATGATTAAAATAAACCTAAAGGAAATAATTTATATTGAAAGCCTAAAGGATTATGTTATAATTCATTTATCTGACAAAAGAGTCGTAACAAAACAAAAAATAAGTTTTTTGGAGCAGAAACTAATGGAGAACAATTTCATAAGAATTCATCGTTCCTTTTTAGTTTCTGCATCGAAAATTGAAGCTTTCACTCCCAGTCATATTGATATACATGGACAACAATTACCTATTGGTCGAAGCTACAAAAGTGAGGTAGGAAAAATACTAGGATACTAGTACTTACTTCACTGAAGATCCTGGACTATAGTTAATTTGTCACGAAGTTTTTTTTTCTTTTCTGGCTTATCTTCACCTCCTGAAAACTTTTTGGCAAAATCATCGCCGCCTTGTTTTGCTCTCGCCTGCTCAAGAATTAGTGGCCTTCCGCGAAATCTGGTTTTGGCAATTTTCTTTTGGATCTGTATAAAAGTATCCATAGGTAATTCCAGGGTCGAGGTAACATTACCAGTCACGATACGCCCAACTTTACTTTTGTGAATTCCACCTGCTTCACAGATAATTCTTAAAAGCCCACCTTTGTCCAGATTATCTTTTGAACCAAGATTTAAAACGAAACTAGACATTGGCACGCTACTATTTCTACCCTCGGATGACGAAGAAGAATTTCCGTAAGAAGATGAAGATTGTTTTCTATCTCTGTCACCTCTGTCTCTGTCTCCCCTATCTCTATCTCTTGAGACAGGATTTAAATCGGGTGCTCCTCTGTAATACTCCAGAAACCTGTTGAATTCTAAG
Source organism: Bacteroidota bacterium (assembly GCA_017858735.1). Lineage (GTDB taxonomy): Bacteria > Bacteroidota > Bacteroidia > Chitinophagales > Saprospiraceae > BJGN01. The sequence goes on along the minus strand of JAFMBH010000001.1, from coordinate 22,962 downwards.
GAAGCAAATCTTTTAATTAAATCTTCCCTGGACATATCCTTCAAGAAATGTAAAACATCTGGTAAGAAAGTATCTAGTTCCTCGTCATTTAATTCTACTTCTTTAACTCTTCTTAAAAGCTCAAGGAGTTGCTGTTGACAAACTTCCTGACCACTGGGAACGGGGAAAGGACGGAAATGTATTTTAGACAGATTCTCAATATTCCTTATTTTGTATGCATCTCTATTGGTAACAAGAGCGATAGAAACACCTTTCTCCCCTGCTCTACCCGTTCTACCACTTCGGTGAGTATAAAAAGGTAGTTCATCGGGAATATTCATGTGGATTACGTGCGTAAGCCCACTGACATCCAAACCTCTTGCAGCAACGTCTGTTGCTACGAGAATACGAAGCGCACGATTCCTGAATTTATCCATGATTTTTTCACGTTGCTTCTGGTCCATGTCACCGTGAAGGGCCCCAGAAGTATAACCGTCTTTCATTAAGTTATCGGCAACGTCTTGGGTATCCATTCTGGTTCGGCAAAAAATCAAAGCATAAATAGACGGGTTGAAATCCAGTAAACGTTTCAATGCGGCATACTTATCTTTTTCCTGAACGATACAATAGCGATGTTCGATATTAACGTTACCCGAATTTTTTTCTCCTGCTGAAATTTCAACAGGTTTTACCATGTAATTTCTTGCCAGATTCCTAACGGAATTTGGCATGGTTGCAGAAAAGAGCCACGTATTTCTCGACGAACTACAAGCAGAAATAATGGCATCAAGATCTTCTTGAAAACCCATATTTAACATCTCATCAGCTTCATCAAGAACTAAAATTTTGATATCGTCAAGTTTAATAGCTCTCCTGTCTAATAGATCAACTAATCTACCCGGTGTTGCTACAACGATATGAGCATTTCTTTTTAAGGCTCTAACTTGTTCCTGGATGCTTGCACCTCCATAAACAGCCACTATATTTAGGTGTGGTTCTTCGCCTAGAAAGCGATTTATATCACCGGTTATTTGTAAACAAAGCTCTCTGGTTGGAGCTAATATAAGCCCCTGAACACAAAATTGACCCGCATCAACTAAATCAATTAATGGAAGTCCAAAAGCGGCTGTTTTTCCCGTACCGGTTTGAGCCAAAGCGACTAAATCTTCTTTTCCGGAAAGCAGAAAAGGAATAACTTTTTCCTGGATTAAGGTTGGTTGTTTGTAACCAAGTCCTTCAATAGAGACAAGTAATTGTTGTGAAAGACCCAGGTCTGAAAATGAACTCATGTATTATTTTTAATTAAGCCGCAAAGGTACGTCTTATTTCATTAAAATACGCTTTTATTTATTAGTAACCTTTTTTAAAGCTAAAGCGTTAATGCAAAAACGAAGACGCGTTGGTTTTGGACCATCAGGAAAAACATGACCAAGGTGTGAATCGCACGTTCCGCAACATACTTCAATCCGCTGTTGACCAAAACTATTATCCAGAGTATAAACTACAGCATTTTCTTCCACAGGTTTAGTGAAAGATGGCCAACCGGTGCCACTTTCAAATTTCTCCTCAGCATCAAACAAGGTGGTTCCACAACATACACATTCATATTTACCAGCCTCAAATGAATTACACATTTGATTGGAAAATGGCCTTTCTGTGCCTTTCTTTCTGGTAATCTGGTACACCTCAGGAGATAAAATTTCTTTCCATTCAGCGTCTGACTTAACTACCTTAATGTCATTCTTATCTCTTATTTTTTTAGCCTCTAATATTACCGTTTCCCAGTTCATTGTCATTTTTTTATTGCCATAACAAATCAGATAAACCAAAGGTTTATCCGAACTGCTTAAACTTGATTCCGGATTATTATAGTCAAATACTTTATAAGCATTAAGATTTCCAAGTTAATTTACTCCATTAGATTTAACTTAATGTAAAAAGTCTTACCTTAATATTATATTTTGATCACTAAATTTGAATTATATGCGTTATTATACTTTTTTGTATTGTTTTTTAATTCTTCCTTTGATTGGGTGCACACTGCATGCTCAGTCTATTCCGCCTGTTAATTATCAACATCTTGAATACAGAATGATTGGTCCATTTCGAGCGGGAAGAACGGTTGGAGCTACAGGTGTGCCCACTCAGCCAAACCTCTTTTTTATGGGGGTAAATAATGGAGGTGTATGGAAAACAGATGATTATGGTAGAACCTGGCTTCCTATTTTTGATAAAATGCCCACAGGATCCATTGGTGATATTGCCGTTTCTCAAACAAATCCTGAAATTATATATGTTGGCACAGGTGAGGGTCTTCATCGCCCTGATTTAAGCGTTGGCAATGGAATATATAAATCAGAAGACGGAGGAACCACCTGGAACCATTTGGGTTTGAATGACATACAGCAAGTAGGAAGAATTATTGTTCATCCCTCTAATCCAATGGAAGTATTTGTAGCTGGCTTAGGCCATCCTTACGGAGCCAATGAAGAAAGGGGTGTTTTTAGATCTCAGGACGGTGGAAAAACATGGCAAAAGGTTCTATTCGTAGATAAAAATACGGGAGCCATTCAAGTGGAATATAATCCAGCTAATCCAAAAATTCTTTTTGCCAGCTTATGGGAGCATAGAGAAGGTCCCTGGGAGAATGGAAATTTTTCAGGCATACACAGCGGCCTTTTTAAATCCGTCGATGGTGGGGATACATGGAAACCTATCCAGAAAGGATTGCCAGGAGCTACCGATGGACTTGGCAGAATAGGCATTTGTTTTGCACCCAGTAATACTAATCAAATGTACGCTACCGTCGATGCAAAAAGTAACGGTGGAATTTATCAGAGTAATGACGCAGGAGAAAATTGGAGTTTGGTAAGCCAAGATCCAAGAACGTGGGGACGAGGTAGTGATTTTGCGGAAATTAAAGTGCACCCTAATCATCCTGAAATTTTGTTTATTGCCAATGTTGCTGCTTATAAATCAATAGATGGCGGTAAAAACTGGTTTTCAATTAAAGGTGCACCCGGGGGAGATGATTATCATCGTATCTGGATTAATCCACTACAGCCTGATATTATGATTTTCGCAGCCGATCAAGGAGCTGTAATTACGGTTAATGGTGGAAAAACATGGAGTTCCTGGTATAACCAACCCACCGCTCAACTTTATCACGTAACTACTGACAATCAGTTTCCTTATCATGTGTATGGTGGTCAACAAGAAAGTGGTGCTATAGGTGTTGCCAGTCGTGGAAATGGAGGACAGATTTCTTTCCGCGATTGGTACGGCGTCGGTGCCGATGAATATGCTTATGTTGCACCTGATCCTTTAAATCCAGATATAATATATGGAGGAAGAGTTTTGAAGTTTAATAAGAAAACCGGACAAACACAATATGTTGGTCCTGAAAATCTTAGATCAAGCCAATACAGAGTTCTCAGGACAATGCCATTGCTTTTTCACCCCGCCAACCCGAAATTGTTACTTTTTGCTACCAATAAGCTGTGGAAAACTTTAGATGGCGGATACCATTGGGAAATAATAAGTCCTGATTTATCCAGAGATAAACCAGATATTCCAAATAATATAGGTGTTTTTAAAACACCTGAATTATTTGGAATGGCCAGAAGAGGGGTCATTTACTCCGTTGGCCCTTCACCTCTCGATGCAGATCTTATCTGGGCTGGAACTGACGATGGTTTGATTCATATAACCAAAGATGGAGGAAAATCATGGTCAAATGTTACTCCCCCTACCCTCCGTTCCTGGGATAAAATTTCTCAAATTGATGCCAGTCATTTTGATAAAAACACTGCCTATATTTCAGTTAATGCCTTCAGATTGGATGATCTGAACCCTTATATTTACAAAACAAAGGATAGCGGCAAAACATGGACTTTAATAACTAAAGGCCTTCCAAAAGATCCCGTAAATGTGGTAAGAGAAGATCCTAAACAACCTGGATTATTATTCGCAGGGACGGAAAATGAGGTTTTTTTCTCAGCTGATGATGGTGATAACTGGCAATCTCTAAGATTAAATATGCCTGCTACCTCTATTCGTGATCTTGTAGTGAAGGAAAAAGACCTGGTCATTGGCACACACGGCAGATCCATTTGGATCTTAGATGATATTGCACCCCTCAGGGAAATAAAAAAGGCAATCAATAATGACTTTTTATACAAGCCTTCACAAGCATTTAGGGTTCGTTGGAATATGTTTTCAGATACCCCACTGCCACCAGAAGAACCAACAGGAAAAAATCCACCAGATGGCGCCATTATAGATTATAATTTGGGTGAAAATGCAAGACTGGTCACCATTGAGATTTCAGATACTCAAGGCAACCTTATAAGGAAATTTTCATCCACTGATGTTACCGAAAAACTAGATACTAATACTTTGGGATATCCAACGTATTGGTTCAGACCAGCCCAAAAAGTACAAACAGCTAAAGGATCTCACCGATTTGTATGGGATGTAAGGTATGCACCACCAAAAGGAACTCAAAGAGGTTATGCCATTGCTGCAGTTTATAAAAACACCCCGGCAGGACCTGATGGACCATTTGTTCATCCTGGTTCTTACAAAGTCAAATTAAACATTGATGGTTATGTGATGGAAAAAGCGCTCGATGTTAAAATGGATCCTCGTGTAATTATAAGCGAAGATGACCTGAACCTGCAATCTAAATACGCATTGATTTGCTACCAGGCTTACCATAAACTTCAAGACATCAGAGAATCCTTAGATGAAAAAATTAAATCTGCCAGTCTATCCGTTGAAAACATAACAGCATTAAAAAGAAAGAGAGGCTCAGGCTCTCCTGGCGGTGGAGACATATTATATGGAAGTATTTATGAAACTTCCAATGAGAAAGAAACAGTGGTAGGTTTACAAGAAAAGTTTCTATTTATGCTTCATATTTTACAGTCTGCTGATGCAAAACCAACCCCGCAATCTATTTTAGCTATTGAAAAAATGGAAGCTTCTTTAAAATATTTCGAAGCTAATTTAAAATAATCCCTACCAAATATGATAATTTATGAGAACTATTAAACTTTTTTTCTCATAGATTCTTTGCCATTTTACGCGAACCAAAAGTAACGATGGACAAGTTCAAGGAGATTATTTCCAACCTCTTTTTCTGAAAAAATGAGAATATCTTTTTTCTTACTTATCGAAGTAGTCTAAAATTCTTACCTATTTAAAAATGTTCGAAATTAAAAAACAACTTTGTTATCTTTGAAAGTACAATATTTTAATGTATAATAACACACTCCAACAAATTAAACAATGAACACACACGCTGATAGAAAATTTGAAAGGAAAAATCAAGCGGTGATGAATCCAGTTACTCAAAAACAAATCGATAGCGAATCCAAATTTAAATTTTTGGACAATCGACCAGAAGCAATTGCTCAAAGAAAACTTATAGAGATAGCTAACCATAGCCCACAGGTTAATCAACTGAAAGCTATTCAGCAAATGGCAAAAAATATTCCCCAAGAAGCACATTTGAAAGTAATGTTGAAACAAAATACTTCAACGCCAATTCAAGATATAAAGGATTACGGAATTACACAACTATCTCACAACCAGAAGGACGTAACCAACCCTGGCGTCGTCATTCAACGCGTAGGTGAGGATACTTTGGAAGAGACGGTTTCGTCTAATGAGACTGATATAGAAACCATGCAACGAAATGAAAAATATTACCTAAGATTTGCGCTAGAACTCCGCAAAATGGTGAAACGTGAAATCCCTGAAGAGGAAATGATTAGTATCTGGGAAAGATTTTCCTTAGCAATGAAAAGACATGAAATTTTATTGCCGAATTGGGGGGAGACAGATTGGGGTAAAGTTGAAGCTAGGAAAAAAGAAGTTGATACAACTGAAATACAGTTAGCTAAATTGGAAGCCTTCAGAGAAGACATTCAGTTCCTTACCGAACTCATTGAAACCGAACAGGGTGAAGAGTTACAAGTTAATAATGTCACCTTGTGGAGTAATATTGAAATCGGTCGTACAGCTGCCAACAACGAAGATTTAAACGAGAAAATGGGTGTCACCAATGGTGGAACTCCAATGAATAGGACCAGTATGGGCGCGTTATTAGATTTATTCGCGGTTGGGTCTACTGATGGCAGCAATGCTGATTTGGAAAACGTCAATGGAGACCTTTTGCTGGCAAACAAAAACCCCTATATGCAGTGGGGCGGATCTTTTAACTTTTGGTCGGCAGTGAGCGCCAACTTTGCTGCCAAAGCCACTGGAGATGTTCATGTATATGTGCCTACAGGGACTGGAACTGGGTCCGTGTTTTGGATGGCAGAATTACCAGAGTTAAGAAAAAATCCCAAGGTCAGAAACATTTTTATTCACGAATTGAGTGCCAAGGGTAGAGAAGCGGTGGCGAAAAGAAAAGCTGATATTTTAAACCAATTGGAACTTAATACAATACTTAATTCACCCATAGCATGGACAACTTCCGAAATTAGTGGTTTGACAGTCACCGGAGCTGGCGGTGTTAAAGGGGTATCAGCCGGCAGGTTGGAGGATATAGGCAATAAATGGAATAATAAAGCGAAAAGGAATAAGGCGAAACGTTCTCAAATGGAATAAACGTTAATAATGTTTTAATTGAAAAAGGCAATCCGAAGATTGCCTCTTAAAGGGTCGGAGTGACTGGATTCGAACCAGCGACCCCTAGCACCCCATGCTAGTACGCTACCGGGCTGCGCTACACTCCGTTCTCGTGGGTAATACTGGATTCGAACCAGTGACCTCTGCTCTGTCAAAGCAGCGCTCTAAACCAACTGAGCTAATCACCCTTAACAACCTTACAAAACTAATGACTTTATTCAAAAAAAGAAACCTGGAAAAAGATTAATTATTTAAAATTTTCTATTTGTAATGTATTTGATAGGACAAAAAATAGGATAATTCAATGCGCTATAACTTAAAAAAATACACCTTACTAATTAACATTCAATTAATTAAAGTATAAATATTCAATATTTTATGAAAAGAGATACTTCGGATATACCAACGTAGATCAATTAATTCGTTATATTTGAATATGAAAGAAAAAGAAGTATGGCCATAAAAAAAACGGTAACTAAAGGTTTATTAAAAGATATTTTTTGTTGTTTTATCACCCTTCATGTTAAAGAATTACCTATGAAATACATCCATATATTAAGCATTTTTATTTTTTTACCTAAATTTTCTTTTACCCAAGTTTTTAATAAAGCTAAAGTTGAAAAAATTCAGGCAGGAATAAAGCTCGAACATTGGTCAGGTACCCATGAAAGTTGGGGAAATCAATATATATTAATATTAAAAGCAAAATACCCTAAGTATAGATTAGATCTTGCTTTTGCTAAAGATAGTTTGATAAAAACCAGTTCTTTTGCTAAACAAACTAATGCTCTAGCTGCCATAAACGGAGGCTTCTTTGATATGAAAGCGGGTGGTTCTGTCTCATTTTTAGTTTCTGACGGACAAGTCATTCATGAAAATAAACCTAATGTTTTGTCGTCGGACAATGAAATGGGAGCCAACGCACTGGTTATTTATGGAAATGGAAAAAGTGAAATTTTACCAACCGAGGGAGCAAATCGTATTCCAATACTTGAAAACGTTGAAGATGCATTAGTAACAGGCCCTTTACTTTTAAATAACAATCAATTTAATAACCTTCAAAAAAGACCTTTTAATGATTTAAAGCACCCACGAAGTGCCATTTGTTTAGGAAAAAAAGAAATATGGCTGGTTGCCGTCGATGGCAGACATAAAGAAGCTGCAGGATTAAATCTGAATGAACTTTCACAGTTTCTATTATCTTGCGGTTGTCAACATGCCATTAATTTAGATGGAGGTGGGTCTACCACTCTTTTTTTGAACACAAAAAAAATAGATGGTATTGTAAATCATCCTTCTGATAACAAAAAATTTGATCAGGAAGGAGAAAGACCGGTCGCTAATATTCTTTTCATTAGAAAAAATGATTAGGTATACATCGTTAAGAAATTGAAACAGAATGGAATCAAATGTTTTTTCACTATATGATTTAGGTACCCTCATAAAAAGAGTTCTTTCCCTCAATTTCCAGGATAAAATTTGGGTTAAAGCTGAAATAGCAGGTTGTAAAGTAGTAAGGGGAATCGCTTATTTAGATTTGATTGAAAAAGAAGAAGGTCAGTCAGACAAGATAATAGCGCAACAAAGTGCCGTCATCTGGCAGGGTACTTTACAGAAAATAAATGGAAAACTTTCAGAACCAATTACAGGTTTTCTAGAAACTGGCAGAGAGGTTTTAGTTTTAGTCCAGATAGATTTTAATGTGAGATATGGTTTAAAACTTGTTATCGATGATATAGATCCTGCCTATACTCTGGGTAAATTATTTCAACAACGACAGGAACTTGAAAAACTGATTTACATTGAAAAGTTACATGAACCAAATAAACGAATCGCACTTGCTCCCGTTATCCAAAAAATAGCTGTACTTAGTAATGATCAGGCAGCTGGTTATCATGACTTTGTTCATCAACTAACCGAAAATGCAATGAATTATGCCTTTTCATTAACTTTATTTCCTATTTCACTGCAGGGGACTCTTGTGGAGGAAACTGTACTTAATCAGCTAAAAGAAATATTGAAATCAAAATATACCTTCGATGTTGTACTAATCCTTCGAGGCGGAGGATCAAAATTAGATTTAGCGGGATTTGATAGCATACATATTTGCCGCGCTATTTCTTCCTTTCCTATCAAAATCATTACTGGCATTGGTCATGAAGTGGACGAAACGCTCTCTGATATAGTCGCAGGTATTTCATTAAAAACACCCACTGCCGTAGCTGAATATCTGCTATATCATAATCAAACTTTCGAAACTTCTATTCAACAAATGGTTTTAAAAATCAATGATATAGCTAAGTATAAAGTGCAACAAGCTAAGCTAAGGATATTGCGGTTTCAACATGAACTATCTTTAAGACCTATGAGAGTCATTGATAAAACAAATACTAAGCTTGAAAATATTCAAAAATATTTACCCAATTTAGTTGATAACAGGCTAAAAAAAGAAAAGGTAAAATTGTCATATTTAGATAGATTAATAAGTCTTGTTAACATCCCAAGCACTTTAAAAAGAGGATTCTCGATTACGAAAATTTTACCTGACAATAAACCATTGAATGATGGTTTAATAGCAAATATGGAGATTGAAACCATCTGGGAAAAAGGTAGTTTCAAAAGTATTATTATTAATAAATAATCATAACAAGAAAAAATGAATACAGATAACATAAGTTACGAAAAGGCTTATTCAGAATTAGAGACAATAATAAATCAACTGGAGTCTGATGCCCTTTCCATTGAGTTATTAGCAGAAAAAGTTTCCAGAGCAGCCTATTTATTAGAATTATGTACCCAAAAAATGCGTTCCATAGAAGCAGATATTCAGCAAATAATAGGTACGTCATAATTCAAAAATTCTATGCAGGTTCTAACGGTACTTAGCTTAGGTTCTAATGTTGGTGATAGGTTAAATTATTTAACGTTATCTAAAACAGCTATTCAAAACTACATCGGCTCCATACAACTATCTTCAAATATTTATGAGACAGAACCCTGGGGAGTTGATAATCAGGACAGTTATTTAAATCAAGTCATTACTGTTCAAACAGATCGAACTCCCAATGAATTACTTAAATATATTCATTTAATTGAAAGAGAACTTGGGCGAATTCGTAGGGTACATTATGGTCCAAGAACCATTGATATTGATATATTGTATTACGGAGAAAGAATTATAGATATAGAAAATTTGAAAATTCCTCATCCTCACATTCAAAAAAGGCGATTTATTTTAGTTCCTTTGTTTGAAATTTTACCACAAATGCAACATCCTTTACTAAAAAAAACCAATCAGGAATTACTGAATATGGTAAAAGATGAAGGAAAAGTAACAGAGTGGCAACCTTATTGAATGTATGAAAAGTGAATCATTAGCTTACCCTTATATAGTCATAGAAGGTAATATCGGCGTAGGTAAAACAACATTTTGTCGTAAGCTTCAAGAAAAATATGATGCTCGTTTGATATTAGAACAATTTTCTGATAACCCATTCCTTCCCTATTTTTATGAAAATCCGGAAAGACATGCTTTTTCAGTGGAGCTATTTTTTATGACAGAAAGACATAGACAGTTGCAGGAAGAGCTCATACAGGGTGACCTCTTTAACCAACAGATTATTTCTGACTATATCTTTATTAAAACCCTTTTGTTTGCAAAGAATAATCTTAATGAGGAGGAATACCGGCTCTTCAACCGATTATTTCATGTGTTGAACGCACATTTCAAAAAACCAGATTTAGTTGTTTATCTTCATAGACCTGTACCAAATTTATTACATCAGATAAAAAAAAGAGGTCGTTCTTTTGAGATGGAAATGAGCGCTACCTATTTAGAAAATATACAAAAAGCTTATTTTGATTTTTTTAAAATGGACCCCGAGTATCCCATTTTAGTAGTAGGCATTGAAGATTTAGATTTTGAAAAAGATATTCATGCCTTTGAGTTACTGAATAACCTATTACTGCAAAACTATGAAACAAAGGTGCATTACATAAACCTTAAAGTTACTCCATAAAAAATACTGGTTTTAATGGAATACTAACTGGGGAAGCGTCATCATTAGTAACCATGATATCTTTCATGTGCGCCCACCATTCCTTCATCAGCGGAGATTCGGGTAAAATGGTTAAAGAGGCAGCATTTTCTACCGTCATTTTTCCAAAAAGAAAATTACTTTCTTCGTCTAAAAAAATACTATAATCACTGATTCCATGAGCACTCAACAGGCTTTTTAATTCTGGCCAAATCAAATCGTGCCTTTTTTTGTACTCATCGGCATAACCGGGTAATAATTTCATTTTAAATGCCAAAACCTCCATAGAAGCATAGTTTAAGAATATTTAACCAATGCTTTTAACACCCTGGTAGAAAGCTCACCTTCACAAGCGTCTAAATAATCCTGATAGGAAACAGGAATTAAACGAAGATTAATTTTTTCATCTGAAGCATTGGCTTTTTCTATTTGTACCCACCAACGACCACTGCGATTACTTTTCCAAAAAGTAAGTATTTCTTGATGTTCTTTAACTTCGACTAAATATTCCATCATACCATCGAAGTTAACAGGGAAATCACCTTTCTTATTATTAAACCCATCTAAAAAATACCAAACAATCTGAGCTAATGCCTGGGAATCTATTTGATTACTTGAACTACTAAAATCAAAACCTGATATACTAAACCCTTTTAAAGTATCACTTAATCCTGCATAGCGAGAAAGTTGACAAATTTCTTCAAGAAAAAAACCACTAGGACTTTTAGGTATTTGACAGGGAAAATCGGTGTGTTTTAAAGCGGACATTTCAAGAATACAAATATCAGCATGACGTATTGAAGGCTCTAAATCTTTTAGATTTTGTTTCGCCTGACCTAATCTATGTAATGAAACTCCTTTTTCATCACAGTAAGTAAAGCCTTCTGAGGGTACTAAGTGTGATTGCACACCAATAATATGGCCACCCTCGGAGGTCTCGCCTTCACTTGATAAAAATGAGTCTAAATAAGGAAACTCTGAGGCAGACTGAAATGGAAAACACCTGAAACGATCATCAATGGTTGTTAAGTGCAAAGAGGAATACACATTATGCAAAGCTTGCATAAATGATTTATTTAAAGAACTATCATTAGTAACGAGAATAGGAAAAACACCTGCATTAAAAATTTCTTCGAAAAGTGGAAGAGCAAATGAATCATTAGATTTTCTCAAAACACCTAAATCCAAAAAATCAAAATCATCATGAAAGCATTTAAAAGAATATAGCGCATTTCTCATCTCCGTCATTCCGGCACTATCACATGTAATTAAAGCAAGGGGAAAACTGTGCCAGGAGGGTAATTCAAAACCATCAGCATGAAAAGCAGTCTTTGATCCTAATTGCCAGGGATAAGAATGATTTGACCAAAGATTAACAAGTGGTAAGGGTTTTAACCAATTTTCAAGCATAAATAAATTTATTATAACCCAATATAATTAAATTTCTAATAATGATTCTAATTTCATTCCCCTTGAACCCTTAATAAGGAGTAAAGCATTAGAAAAAGGTAACGAATTAAAATATTTCTTTGCCTCTAAGGCTGTATTAAAATGGACCCATTTTTTTTCTAAAGCGACTTGTTCGAAATTTTTCCCGATTAAAATAACCTGGCTTAAAGAAGGATTGTCAGCAAGATCAGCTATTCTTTTATGTTCTACAGAAGCTTCATCTCCCAATTCGAACATATCACCTAAAACAGCGATTTTATTTAATTGCTGTAATGAAAATAAATTATTCAATGCTGCTTCCATACTCGAAGGATTAGCATTATAAGCATCTAAAATAATTTTACCGCCTTTATAAGCTACATATTGGGAACGATTTTGCGATGGCACATAACTTTCCAGCGCAGCTTTAATTTTAAAACCAGGCACTTTAAAATATTTTCCAACTGCAATAGATGACATAATATTCCCCAAATTATAATAACCTGTTAAATGGGTTTGTGCTAATAAATATTCCCCATTTTCTGATAGAAAAGCTACCTTTAGAAATTCTTGCGTAGGTAAATTTTCAATTTCATATAATCCATTATTGGGATCTGGTTGATCTGAAAGAGTATAAATTATCTTCTTTTTATTACCCAATGACAAAGAAACTAAAGTCTCATCCATTTGATTAAGAAAAATACAACCATCCTTCAAGTATTTATAAAGCTCGGATTTCCCTATTTTGACCCCTTCCACACCACCAAAGCCTTCCAGGTGAGCCTTACCAATATTAGTAATCAAACCATGTGTAGGTTCCGCAATTTGGCATAGATCATTTATTTCCCCTTGATGATTAGCCCCCATTTCTATGACTGCAATTTCAGTATTTAAAGGCATAGCCAGTAAAGTTAGCGGAACCCCAATATGATTATTAAAATTTCCTTTGGTAAAATGCGTCGGATAATGCGCATTTAAAACGGCGGCAATAAGTTCTTTGGTAGTCGTTTTTCCGTTACTACCAGTTATGGTAATAATAGGAATAGAAAATTGTTTTCGATATAAGTTTGCAAGTTGCTGCAAAGTTACTAAACTGTCCGCCACTTTAAAAAAAGCCGGACTATCAGGTAAATCCCAATTATCTACAACAGCTAAGACCGCTCCGTTTTGTAATGATTGTGAGGCATATTGATTACCGTCAAAATTGTCTCCTTTTAGGGCAAAAAAGATATCACCTTTCTTTACATTTCTTGAATCTGTGGCTATTCCGCAACCTGAAAGGAATAACTGATAAAGTGATTGTAGATCCATAATCGTCAAATAAAGAAGGGACATAGTAAACTACATCCCTTCTTATTATCTTTTAAAATAAAATTATCTTTTTACCGGTCTTTTACTTTTCACTTGAAAAGTATTACCGTCAGGAGCATTATTACCTGTTGCACCTCCTAATCTGTTCATAGCACATCTAAAACCGATGGAACGACTTGTTTGGTCTTCGTCCATAAAGCGTCTTGTACCCGGAGAAAGCCAGTAGGCTCTGTCTGCCCAGGAACCACCTTTATATACTCTTGATTTATTACTGATTAAAGTATGAACATCAGTTTCGTAAATAACCTCAGAATACTCATCTCCATCCCGATAATTGGTAGCATCATTTGTCCTGACATTGGTTCTGTTTGCCAGTTCCTCCTTAGTATAAAATTCATACCTTAACCTGCCCATGCTATCCTTTTCAACAGGACGACCATCTTCATCCTTTACCATTTTAGTGAATTTACTACCTCTGAAAGGATTCAAATCATGGTTTTCTTCATCCCTCAATGCACTGCTCGTGGTAGGACGATAAACATCCATAACCCATTCACCTACATTACCCGACATATTATAAAGTCCAAAATCATTAGGCAAATAAGCTCTGACAGGACCAGGACCTGCAGCATTATCATTTAATTTACCTGCTATACCCATATAATCACCAGAACCTTTTTTAAAGTTAGCCAAAATAGCGCCCTGATACTTATCTCTTTTTTGGTATCTCACAGTATTGCCACTCCAGGAATAGGTTCTACCTGCAGAAATATTTTCATCCCCTGGAATAAGATTACCTTTTAAGGCATAAGCAGCATACTCCCATTCAGCCTCTGTAGGAAGTCTGTAACCAGGTAATAATATACCATCTTCAATTCTAACTGGTCTTGATTCACCCGTTGCTAAATCTTTTACATTTTTACGAACGTTACCTTCATATTGACCTACGAGATAAGCCCCTGTATTAAAATTATCCTGATCCTTTTGTTCTAAATTAGGATTCAGCACTCCCTGACGAATAAGCCTGGTTTCATTAACACGGTCTGTTCTCCATTTACAGAATTCTGTAGCTTGCACGTGAGAAACGCCAACAACAGGATAGTCATCATAAGAAGGATAGCGGAAATACTGTTCGGCCATGGGCTCATTATAAGACAATTCGTCTAACCAGACTAAAGTATCTGGTAAAGCGTCCACTAACACTTCAGGATAAGTTCCACCAAAGGTTCTCCCTAACCATTCTGTATAAAAGCGATATTCCCTATTAGAAACTTCCGTTTCATCCATATAAAATGAAGTCACGGTAACTCTCCTTGGAACAGCATTCCATTCGTACATTACATCTTCCTGGCTAAGACCCATGGTAAAAGTACCTCCTTCGACAAGTACAAGATTAGGACCCGTGTCTTGACCTTTGTAATCAACTTTTTCGTAACCACCCCATTTTGGATCATTATATGACCAACCAGTAGTTTCTGACACTGTTTTTGAAGATTTACTACAAGACGGTGTCAACATTACGCCTGAAGCACAGGCTAAAATTAAAAGAAATGAACGATTCATTATATTCAATGTATTCATGGTTTTTATCTTAACGGCAAGATTTTACAATTTATTTTAACAAAACAAAACATTCAAAAAATAAATTATGCAAAAGTAACAAACCTTTTTTGGAATTAGTTATTAAAACGAAAGCAATTCATAGTTTTTTGTGCTGATTTCTTTGAAATATAGTTTTGGGCCTCTGAAAACCTCAAAGAAAGAGTAATTTCGTGACTCCCAAGGGTTCTTTGTAAACCTTTTCCATCAATAGGTATTTCTGCCGTATATAATATTTTGTAAATACCTTTTGTAAAGCCAAATCCAACGATACTTTCAATAGGTTGAATACCACCAAAACGAGCCCAAACGCCAGTAATAAGTTGACCCAAATGATAGGAACTTCCCATTTGAATAATTTTACTTTGATTATTTGACAAAAACAATAACATCGGGGACAAATAAACTGGTCCTTTTCCGACCCCTCTGCCTGATACGGGAAAATCGAATCCCGACTGCAAACTGAAAGTCATAGGACGACCCGTTTCCAAAATACTGGTATTAAAAAAAGTTTGATTAAATCTATTTAAATGCTTCAAGCTTAATCCTATATATCCATTGTCCCTGTATATCAAAAGCCCTGTTCCAAGATCTAATTCCATCCTGCTTAACGATGAGGGAGGGCCATCAGTTACAGAAAGAGAAGGATTTAATCCTTTAAACGGATCTATCTGGTCTTCAAAATATAGCTTACTCCAATTTAATTGCACCTGATTGACACCCGCTTCCAATCCAAATCTCATAAACCATTCTCTATTTACTTGCAGTTGATATGAATACACTGCGGCCAATTGATTTGTTTTTAATACTCCGTTTCCAGCGTCATCTGTCAAAAGTCTTAGGCCAAATCCACTATTTAATAACGGGGAAAAATTTTCAACAGAAATTTGAGCTGTTTTATATGGCGATGGCCAATTAACCCAGTTTGTCCTAAATTGAGTATTGATTCGAACACCTTCATTAACACCTGAAAAGGCAGGATTTACCATTATTGGATTAGAAAAATATTGCGTAAACAAAGGATTTTGCCCAATGAGCGAATTGGATACTAAACCAATACTGAAGGAAAGCCAAAACCAACGACAAAAAAAATGTAATCGCATAAATCCTTTTATTTGCATAATTAAAGAAAAATAACCTAAAAACAGATAATTTGCTTCGCTATTTGAAAATAAAATAATTAGTTTTTAAAAAAGTTTTAAGGCAGCTAAAAACATTTTGGTCATATCTTTGCGATGTAGATGGATAAAACAATGATGAAACAAATCGTTTTTTTTTTAATAACTCTTTCAGTCTTGCAAGTAAAGGCTCAGTCTGTAACTATTCCTTTTAATCCGGAATGGTTACAAAGCATTAATATTACAATGGACGAAGCTAAAATAGAATTATTAAAATTTAAAGGAGCTTTATATGACGACTCTCATCCGGGTCTTCCTGTTTTTTTAACGGAGATTCCAATTGATAAAAATGATGGACGAGTAAGTATAGAGGAAATTATTTCAGAACCCATTTCCTGGAATTATTGGCAAGAAAAGGAACAGGAAAAATTCAACGAAATACAATTATCTGCTTCCGTTGAAAAAGAAGGAAATAATTATTTTGCCAAGATAATTCTAATACCTATTTTTAAAAAGTCAGGTCAATGGCATAAAATAATAAGTGCCAGGATAGTATTTTTACCATCTAATAAGGCAGAAGCAAACTTAAGGAGTACGAATTTCAAACAAGAAAGTGTTCTGAAATCAGGAAATATCTTTCAATTGTCAATTCCGCAAAATGGTGTTTATCAAATTAAAACCGATTTTATTCGGTCTCAACTTAAACTTGACCCGGCAACCATTGATCCAAGACAAATTAAACTTTATGCAGGACAATCTGGAATGCTTCCTTTTGCTGTAAACAATCCCAATATTGATGATTTAGAGGAAATCCCCATCAAAGTTTTTGGTGAAGAGGACGGCAAATGGGATCCTAACGATTACCTTGTATTTTATGCAGAAGGTGCAAATACCTGGATTGAAGATGCTGAAAAACAAATCTTTACTTTTCAAAATAACTTTTATTCAAATACCCAGTTTTTGTACTTGATAGTGAGTCCCCAAAATGGAAAAAGAATTATCAATCAAAAAAAAATAAATGATCCTCCCGAATTTTCAAAAGAATCGGATCAATATAATGTCTTAGAAGAGGAGAAAACCAATCTTTTGGAGGCATGGGAATCTGCTGAAGGATCAGGAAATGAATGGTATGGCGACTTATTCAAGAACGTAAGGGAATACAAATATAATAATGTTTTTACTTTTCCGGGAATTGTTCCAACCTTTCCAACGAAGGTAAATGCCGCAATGGTGGTGCGTTCTTTAGAATCTTCAAGTTTTAACCTTACCGTCAATGATAAAACTTTACGTAGCAACATGGCTCAACCTATTAACAGGCTAGATGGAGAATTTGCTAATATTGAAGACTATGTTCGTCCGGCGGAACTAACCGGAATTATTAATCTTAGTGACGAAAGAATTAATTTGACCGTTAGCTATCCCTTCCCATCCGGACCTGCTGACGGTAGCCAGGGTTGGCTCGATTTTGTTGAAATTAACACCCGTTGCACCAATCGCTGGACAAACACACCGCTTTATCTTAGTGACTGGAATTCGCTAAAAGAAAATATTTCAGGATTTAGTATAGAAAATACGTCCCCTGATTTTCAAATCTGGGATATTTCAACCGCATTTGATGTATCATCTATTGAAGGAGATTTAAGTAATACCACTTTGAAATTTTCTTATCTCCCAGGAGGAAAGTTGAAAAAATTTGTTGCATTCAAACCAGACAACACTTTACCCGTGCCTGTTTTTGTTTCAAAAATTGCCAATCAAAATATTCATGCATCATCGTCGGTTGATATGGTAATAATTTGTCCCTCAGCCTTTGAAAAAGCAGCTAAAAGATTAGCCGAACACAGAATGAAACATAGTAATTTAAAAGTTTCTGTGCATACTGTAGAGGCTATTTTTCATGAATTCAGCAGTGGAAAACCTGATCCAACAGCTATTCGTAACTTTGCCAGAATGATTTACCAAAGAGGTAATCAGTTACAATATATTTTACTCATAGGTGATGGATCCTATGACCACAGGAACATCAATAAACTGGGTAATAATTTTATCCCAACCTTTCAAAGAGACGCTTATAACCCATTATATGCGTTTCCTTCCGATGACTATTTCGGTATTTTAGAAACAACTGATAATGCAGATCCTTTGACAGGACGACTGCTTGTAAGTGTTGGCAGGCTACCTGTAAGTTCTACACAAGAAGCTGAATTGATTGTAGATAAAATAATTAGATACGACAAACAACCGGAGGCTTTTAATCAATGGAGAAATAGAATGGTTTTTGTTGCCGACGATGAAGACGGCAATTTACATCTTGCCGATGCAAATGAAATAGCAGATAAAGTTCAACGACAACAACCTTCCATAAATTTAGAAAAAATATATTTGGACGCCTATGCCCAAGTTTCTACTTCAGGAGGTAACCGATTTCCAGAGGTAACAGAAAGTATCAATCAATCCATTTTCCGTGGTGCATTAACAGTCACCTATTTGGGACATGGAAGCCCTAAGGGTTGGGCTCAGGAAAGGGTATTATCTATTCCTGATATATTAAACTGGCAAAACAGATTTAAAATGCCTCTTTTTATTACGGCAACTTGCTCATTTACAGCTTATGATGATCCTGCATTTGTCTCTGCAGGTGAGGAAGCGTTTTTAAATCCAAATGGAGGTGCTATTGGTTTACTAACAACCACCAGAGCCGTATTTGCCAACCAAAATGCAGAATTGACAGACCAAACGCTTCAATCTTTGTTTAAAAGAAGAAACGGTGGTATCTCAACCATTGGTGCGGCCTTAAAAGAAGCAAAAAATAATTTAAGTGGTTCATTTATTACTATAAACTCGAGAAAATATACCCTCATTGGGGATCCTTCTCAAAAATTAGCCATTCCCCTAAGAAAAGTCAATACAACAAGCATAAATAGTCAGACCATAAATGCCGATTATAAACCTGATACCTTGGGAGCGTTATCAAGAGTCCAGATAACTGGAGAAATTGTAGATGACAGAGAAAATATTATTGAAGATTTTAATGGGTTTATTAAACCAAGTGTTTTAGATAAAGCAACGTTAACCAAAACTTTAGCTCAGGATAATGGTAGTTATGAAGTAGAATACCTGACACAAAAAAATATCATTTTTTCAGGAAATGCCTCTGTATCCAAAGGTAAGTTCAGTTTTTCGTTCATTGTGCCAAAAGACATTAATTATCAAGTTGGTAATGGAAAAATAAGCTACTATTCTTTATCAGAAAATAAAATGGAAGATGCTGCCGGTTACTTTAACAGGTTTTTTATTGGGGGTACTTCTTCTAACACCATTACAGATAATAAAGGCCCGGAAATTGATCTGTTTTTAAATAGCACCTCTTTTGTGGACGGAGGACTTACACACCCTGATCCTGTCCTCATTGTACATTTAATGGACGAAAATGGTATTAATGTAGTTGGAAATAGCATTGGACACGATATAGAAGCCATTTTAGATGATAATAGCAAAGAAATTTACGTTTTAAATGATTTTTACACAGGCGTTTTGGATGCTCCAAATCAAGGGGAAGTGCGTTTTCCATTTAAAAAACTAAGTGAAGGTTCTCATAAACTCTCTCTAAAAGCTTGGGATGTTGCCAATAATGCCACCGAAGAAACCTTACAATTTATAGTAAGTAATTCAGCAAGTATTGCATTAAAAAATGTACTAAATTACCCTAATCCATTTACGGATAGAACCTGTTTTCAATTTAATCATAGCTTGGGGAATATACCCTTAGATGTTAAAGTGGATATTTATACCATTACTGGTCAAAAAGTAAAATCCATTGAGGCATTATGGACAGGTACGGAAACTTTACAAGCTGGAGATTGTATTTCATGGGATGGAAACGACGAATTTGGAGACCCATTGGCCCGTGGCATTTATTTATATCGTATCTCTGTTTCCACAGGTAACAACACAAGCCAACCCATTTCGGGAGAAAGTAAATTCGAAAAATTGGTTATTCTAAAATAAAAAGTTTTTTATTTCGTCATATTATTGTGAGTTTGGCAAACATTTTGATGTTAATCCAAACAAATGATGAAAATATATTATATTTGCCTTAATAAGCTAAAACTGATTCTCAAACATGAAGCATTTTTTCCAACTAGGAGGAGTCATCCTCGGTCTCACCCTGTTTAACATTCAACTCGTTAATGCACAGTGTTATCAAGGCGAAGATGGCAGATATTATAATCTTGACGGTACACCTTGTACAAACACAGTGGTGTCTGCTGTTCCTTTTTTAAGAATTATTTCTGATGCACGTTCCGGAGCCATGGGTGACGCGGGCATTGCTGTATCTGCAGATCCAAATGCCATGCATTTCAACGCGTCAAAGTTAGTGTTTTCAGATCAATCCTTAGGGTTAGCTGCGACATACACCCCCTGGTTACGTTCCATTGGTTTAAATGATGTTTATCTTGCTTACCTGACTGGTTTCAAGAAAATAAATGATTTACAAACCGTTGGATTTGGATTAAGATATTTCTCCTTGGGAAGTATTCAATTTACCGACCCCAATGGTACCCCATTAAATACGGGAAGACCCAATGAATTTGAACTATCCGGCGCTTATGCCAGAAAATTAAGTGAAAAACTTTCCGCTGCCGTTACGGGAAAATTCATATACTCCAATCTAGCTGCGGGTAACATTGTAAATGGCGAAGTTATAGAACCGGGTATAGCTGGAGCTGCAGACTTCTCAATGACTTACAAAACCCCGATTAAGGTTAGTAAAGGTGAATCGGATTTAACCATAGGTCTTGCTATCACTAATATTGGTTCTAAAATAACTTATACAAATTCATTATTCCGTGACTTCTTACCAGCGAATTTTGGATTTGGAGGAGCCTGGACTTTTAATTTTGATACACACAACTCTCTTACCTTTACTACTGATATTAATAAAATGTTAGTTCCTACGCCTTGTCAGGGCTTAGATTGTGATCAGGACAGAGATGGAAGGGCGGACTATAAAGATGTCTCCCCTGTAAGCGCCATTTTTTCATCCTGGGCCGATGCTCCAGAGGGTTTAAGTGAAGAAATTAAAGAATTTACTTATTCCGTAGGAACAGAATACTGGTATGATAAACAGTTTGCTGTAAGAGCAGGCTATTTTTCTGAACACAGACAGAAAGGTAATCGTAAATTTTTCACCGTAGGTTTAGGTCTTAAATACAATTTATTTGGTCTGAATTTCTCTTATCTTGTGCCTACCACTAGTAGAAGAAATCCTTTAGATAATACGCTAAGGTTTTCTATGCTTTTCAATTTCAACGGAGATACTACAGAATAATTTATTTTGTTTATAACAAAAAAGGCTGTGCTGAAATTTTAGCTCAGCCTTTTTTGTTTCTATCACTAACTACTCTGGTCTTATAGTCCATATTTCATGCATAGGTTCTCCATTACTGGAATTTCCCTGATGGAACCAATCATTTCCCTTAATATTATATTTAAACGGAAGTTTTGCCCCTACTCTACCTGAATTTCTTGAAAAAAATTCAATTTGCTCTATGTAAGCACCTGTATTATCAGCTATATATTTGCCGCCACCTGTGCCACTAAATTCAAAAGTCTCCCTATTAAAGGCTATCCATTGAAAGTGTCCATCTAACAACATTTTCATCGTAATTCTTGGAACATCAATTCTTCTTCTACTCTCCCCCTGATCTGTTACCCTGCCAGCCATAAGAAATGCTCCTTCGAAGTTTTGATCTTCCTTTGTTAATTTTTCTAAATCAAGTTTTTTCCCGTTATCAAAAATGACCATACAACGATTCCCTTCCAGTTGAAATGTTCCTTTTAAAGTTTTTAGTGAATCCTTCGCTATCGCGGAATTAAATTCAAGTTTAACTGTGAAATTCTTACCTTCTGTTGTTAAAATACCCCCTACCGTATAATTAAAAGAAGCAGGAGTTGAATTAAATATTGTAAGAATAAAATAGGAATCTTTTATTATTAATCTTGACGTTTGCGTTGAGCTGTCATTCTTCTCCATTTTTTCATAAACACCATTGACCAATTGTCCAGTCAAAGTGTTGGGATTAAAAAAAACAGTTAATAATAGCAGATTAAAAAATAATTTCATTGTATTCATATTTATTAAGTTTAAGGTTCATTGACTAAATTACGGATTAATCTTTATAATCTTTTCGATAACTTTGAGCAAACTGAAAATTAATCCTTATGATACAAGTCGCTATTATTGGTTACGGTCTCTCCGGGCAAACGCTACAAGCTCCATTTTTTGATTATAATACTGCATTTAATATTCGACGCATTGTAACAAAGAATCAGGATCCCTGTATTCGTTTTCCTCATTGTATTCATACGTTGAGTATTGAAGAAGCAATTGCCGACAAGGAAATAGATTTGGTGAGTATTACTTCACCAGATGACACCCATTTTAATTATGCAAAAATGGCCCTTGAAGCGGGTAAACATATTCTGGTTGAAAAACCATTCACCTCAACCGTTGAGGAAGCAGAAATACTTTTCAAACTCGCAGAAAAAAAGAATAAAAAAATCTTCGTATTTCAAAATCGTCGGTTTGATAGTGATTTTCAAACGGTCAAAGCCGTTCTTGATAGTGGTGTTTTAGGTAAAATCATACGGTATGAAGCTCATTATAACCGACTTTCCACGCAATTGAGTGTAAAAAAATGGAAAGAAGAAATTACCCCGTCCAGTGGGATTCTCTATGGTTTAGGCCCTCATATTATAGACCAGGCGCTTTCATTATTTGGTACGCCGAATGAATTTTGGGGTAAAACCTACATTCAAAGAAATGCGTCCATTATTGATGATGC
>JAFMBH010000109.1 GCA_017858735.1 Bacteroidota bacterium | reverse complement strand
CTTCAAATTCAAACACAATCATCGGTGCAGTTATTGGAGACGTTATTGGCTCCGTTTTTGAATGGAACAATATAAAAACCACTGACTTTGACTTATTTAATCCTAAGTGTTTTTTTACAGACGACTCGGTTTTGACCATTGCCGTCGCTGACTGCATTCTGAACAAGAAGGATTTTGCGAGAACAATATGGGAATACGGTAGAAATTATCCAGACCGTGGTTATGGCGGTAGTTTCAGGCTTTGGTTGAAGGAAGACAGCCTAAAGCCTTACGGTAGCTATGGGAATGGTTCTGCAATGAGAGCAAGTGCTGTGGGTTTTGCTTATAATGACCTTGAAACCGTAATGGAAGTGGCTAAACAGTCGGCGGAAGTGTCACATAACCATCCGGAGGGGATAAAAGGCGCTCAAGCAACGGCAACAGCAATATTTCTGGCGAGACAAGGAAAATCAAAGCAAGAAATCAAAGACTTTATAGTCCAGACATTTAATTATAATCTTGACTTTACCCTTGAGGAAATACGGCCAACTTACCCCTTTGATGAAACTTGTCAAGGTACTGTTCCACAATCTATTGTGGCGTTTCTTGAAAGTACAGACTATGAAAATGCCATTCGACTGGCCATATCGATTGGAGGGGACAGCGATACGCTCGCCTGTATTACAGGAGGAATGGCATCGGCCTATTACAAGCATATTCCTCAAGAAATTATGGACTTTGTGGTAGATAAACTACCCGTTGAATACATTGAAATAATGAACAAGTTTGACGAACATTGTGTGAAGAATAATTAAAACATTAATCATGAAAATAACTTTTTTAACCTTTATTATTTGCCTGACCCTTAGCGGATTAAATGCACAGCGATTGACGGATGGCTCGCGTTCAACGGTAGGATATATTGAAAACGGCAGAGTCACGGACAGTAATCGCTCAACCATTGGATACATGGAAAATGATCGAATTATGAACGGTTCCCGCTCGATAATGGGGTATTTTGACAACGGTCGGGTTTTAAATGGTTCCCGTTCGACCATCGGTTACATAGAAAACGGACGGGTTATGAATAGCTCCCGTTCCACCATTGGGTATTGGGAAAATGGTAGAATTCTAAACGGCAATCGTTCTACAATGGGTTATTATGAAGGGGTCAAAGGCGTTCATGCCGCTCTCTTCTTTTTCTTCTTTTTTTATTAAAACAAAAAAATAACATATTCCTTCTTGGGAGCTTTTCAAAAACGATGGCTGGCAAGCCTATTGTTGTAAATGATGAGTTTATTTGCTCAATAGATTCTATCATTTCAGTCTCTTAATTATCGAAACTTGCAATTTTTGCAAGTTTCGATAATCTATTTATATTTTTGCCTAATTTTTATTGCCTATTCTTGCATAGGAATCGAGAGTAAAAAGGATGGATTATCAATTGTGGGTTCGGCGAACCCACAAATTCAAATCGTTGATAATGAACATAAAGCAATTATAGTGTCGGCCGCAAAGGAACCCGAAAAAAGAATTAAATATTATTCCACTTTAACTTGGAATATCTTGATAGACTTTTAAAGGATATTTCTGAATTAAACTATATTTTCTACCAAAACGTCGATAATAACTATCTTTTCTATTCCTATTGAAATAAATTAATAAAAAGTTCATTATTCTACTAAACAACAAAAACTAAATACAAAAAATAAAACGAGGGTAAAATTTTAGTATATTTACACTCGAAAATACGACGGAAGTAATCAACGCCCTCGTTTAAAATTTTAAAATGAGTAAGAGAATAAATTATAATCCAGAAATTCCGTATAATGATTTACCGCTATTACCACCTACAGCGGAAATAGAAAATACAAAAATACTTAAAAAAACGATTGTGGCTAGTAGAGCTTTATCAGAACTAAAGGGAGCCATTACAAATTTACCCAATCCAACCCTATTTATTGACACAATCAATCTACAGGAAGCGCATGCTAGTTCTGCCATTGAAAATATAATCACAACACAAGACGAACTATTCAAAGCATCCATAGCGGAGAAAAAAAATGACAATCCAGCTACAAAAGAAGTAATGCATTATAAAGATGCCTTATGGTTTGGTATAAAACAAATAGAGAATAGGCCTATATTAACAACCAATCTTTTTATAGCCGTCATGCAAATCATAAAAAAAAATCAATCCAGTATTAGAAATGCACCAGGTACCCAATTAAAAAACCCTGCAACAAACGCAGTAGTCTATACGCCACCAGAAGGAGAAAATGTTATTAGAGAAAAGCTAAAAAACCTGGAAGATTTTATTCACGCTGAAGATAGTATTGACCCATTAATAAAAATGGCCGTTATTCATTACCAGTTTGAAGCAATTCACCCATTTTTTGATGGAAATGGTCGTACTGGTAGAATCATTCTATTATTATACCTCAAAATGACTGGCTTACTTGATTTGCCAGCGCTATATTTAAGTAATTATATTATTCAGCACAAAGACAAATACTACACCAATCTTAGAAAAGTTACAGAGGAAGGAAATTGGGAAGATTGGATTATGTATATGTTGGATATGGTAGAACAGACGGCAGTAAAAGGAAGGCGTCAAATAGCTGAGATTGAAAAACTGATGAATGAAATGGGAACCGACATACAACAAAAATTACCAAAATTATATTCAAAAGAACTAATGGAGGAGCTATTCCGATTACCATATACAAAGAGAAACCAATTAGAAAATGCAGGTTTAGGCAATCTTAAAACGGTAGGTAATTATTTAAAGGAGTTAGAAAATAAGGGGTTCTTGAAAAGCGAACAAGTAGGTAAAGAAAAGTTGTACTTGAACTTTAAGTTATTAGAAGTTTTGAGCACAAAATAAAGAGGCATAGCCCAGCCATCTTCATAACACGCCATATCGGGTCAAGAACTTTATTTCCTTATTATCCTGTTAAATTTTTGAGGTACTCAGATATGCCAGTAAGTCTGCCAATTCCTGATCGCTGATATTCAGTGATTTTGCTGCTGGCATCAAACTTTTGGTTTCTTTTACTTTTGATTTTACCTCCGACTTTTTTAGCACAATTTGTTTACCTGCTAAATCTTTAATGCTTAGGTTATTTTCATTTTCAGAAAGTAAAAAGCCATAATACCTGTTTTCATCTTTCATTTCAATATTGAAAGCCTCATAGCCAAATACAATAGACGAGTTCGGATAAACGATGGCTTCATAAAGACCTACTTTATCGAGTTTAGAGCTAATATGTGTAAGATTAGGCCCTATATGCATTCCCAATAAATCCATTTGGTGACATTGGATGCATTTGGTGTTAAATACCTCCTTTCCTGCCGCTGTATTAGAAACTAAACCAAAAATTTCTGCCTGGGGAAAGGATAAATTTTCATTTTCCATTTGATTTAAGCCTTGTGCCTGCATTCGTATAGCTGGTAAATCACTGGCCAAAAGTGCCATCCTGGAAGAATCGGCAAGCGCCCCGGTAAGGATGTTTTTCTTCAATAAATCAATGAGGATTTGAGCGCCTACTTCATTTTTTGCCATGGATAACGCAGTATTTTTCCGATCTCCAAAAGCAATGTTTACATTTTGTACTTTTTCTTTATTGGCAAGCATTTTAAAAAGGATTTTTTGCTTTGCCAGTGCATCGGCGTCGTCTGACCAATCATGGAGTTCGCTCCACAAATTAGAACTTCTGAAAACTAACCAATAATTGGCTTCCTCTGCGATGGATTGGTTAGCGTTCGTTTTGAAGGTTAAAACGGCTTGAACGGCCTCCCTGGAATGCATAAATCCAATGGCAGTAAGCGCTTTTTTTCGTTTTTCAAGGGTGCTTTCTGTATCAAGGACAATGTTTTTAAAAAAATCCAAAGCTGAATTCGGATGCAAAGTGAATAAGAGGTCAAAGTACCCCTCCTGCGTTAAAAGTTCCTTGTTTTGTTTGTAAAAAAGATCTACATTTTCCTCGCCTAAAACAAGCTTTACTGCATTGTTGAAATAGGCATCCTGGTAAGGTAAAAGTAAAGACGGAAGGATAGCATTTTTGGTACTATATACTTCTTTTTCTAATGCTAAAAGAATCTCACGACGCAGAAAAGAAGAACTTTGAGAGGGCATTGTTTTTATAATTTCCAAAAGATGATCTGCTGGTAAAACGGAGCGAAGCACTCTAAAAGCTACTATTTTTTGATCTTCATTTCCGATTTTAAGTTTATTTTTCAAAAAATCGATGCCTCTGACACCCGCATATCCCATCAGGTAATAGGCTCTGGCCGAGGTGAAAGGATTTTTGTTTTCGACCCATGAGAGGGCAGCTTCAAAGGCAGATGATTCATTTCTTTTCAGGGCATTAAAAGCTTGATTTCTAACATTGACGGCAGGATTATTGAAAGCAATAATTAAACCTTTTTGCGTAGAAAAATCTAAAGTTGGCGTTTTTACTTTTTTTCTTTTAGGGGTAATTCGGTAAATTCTACCATAAGCCTTTTCATCTTTTACCTGATGGCCACCAACCACAGCATCGAACCAATCGGCAACATACAATGCGCCATCTGTACCGATGAGTGCGTCTGAGGGTCGGAACCATTTTGATTTATTCTCGAAAAAAGCTTTATTATTCCATTCGTAGGCAGGATCATCCTCCTTATTTGAACTTAAAAATATAGATTTTTTTCCAGCCAAATGATAGCCGGAACCAGATTTATACGGTTGATAACCAAAGAGTACATTTCTACCTGCATCACAACTTAGCACCATGCCTCTATATTTTACACCCAGGCCATCGCCTTCTATTCTCAACATTCCAGTTGGGGAGCCAGCGCCGGTATTATCACCTGCAGGCATAACCCCAGGGTCATTTTGGTGCCAGTGCGCTTGCCACATGGTCTGGTTAGGCCTATGATCTGCATTCCAGTAACGGGTACCGTCCTCACTAAAAAAGCCTGCATTTCCGCCTTCTGCCAACCAGGAAACCCTACAAGTAACTACTTGATCGTCATTATCATTTTGCCACATATTACCCATTCCATCCACATAGGTTTCAAAAGAATTTCGAAAATTATGAGCTAAAACTTTTAATCCTGTGGCATCTTCATTCATTTTCAATTGTAGCCCACCAACCCAAATTTTCCCATCATCACTTTTTTGATTTCCTTGATTTTGAAGATTATAGGGTGATCCACCTGTATATAAACTTCCTGAACGTAAAGTAAATCCAGATTTATCTGTAACTTCATGTGGGCCTGCGTTTCCCACGTTAAAATAATAGGCACCATCTGGACCTGTTACGACACTATGCAAAGAATGATCGTGATCTAAACCTCCAAAACCAGTCAATAAAATTTCTTTTTTATCTGGTTTATCATCCCCGTCGGTATCTGTATATTTAATCAAGTGAGGCGAGCAAGAGACCAGCACTACATTTCCAATAACGGCAATACCCATTGGACTGATGAGATCTTTATCTTGTACATAAACTTTGGATTGATCTGCTTTGCCATCCTGATCGCTATCGGTTAAAATAACAATTCTATCCCCCTCTTCTCTATGTAAAAAAGGTTTTCCCTCTCGATTGAACTTTCTATAATTTACAGCTTCTGTGACCCATATCCTCCCTTTAGCATCGGTGTCCATATTACTTGGGTTATAAAGCATCGGGGATTCTGCCCAAAGAGTAACTTCTAAATCATCAGGTAGATATAAATCAAGGGGATATTCATTGGCAAGCTGAAACGGATTTTTATCCAGTGAGAGTAACAGGGTACTTAATATTCCCAGTTTTAAAAATTTAAAATATTTAAGCATTGAAAATACTTTTTAGGAAAGTAAGATTTTGTTGATGTCCTTGAATAAAATCATATTTAGGAGGTAAAGCCCCTTCGATGTGCATCCATTTAGTATGCTGAAAGTCAATATCATTTAAAGCATGAGAAACCTTGGCCCAATCGATATCAGCTTTTCCAAGAAAGGCGCCATTTTCTTTAAGGTGAAGCTCACAAATATTTTTATTTCCCAAAAGTTTGATTTCATGATAAATATCATTTCCTGCATCCTGTGCATTCCTAAAATCGTAATAAACCTTTAAATAATTGGAACCCACCTTTTCCATGATATCAAGATGCTCCTCTGCTGTAAGATAGGATTCTATGCCAAGGGTAATCTTGTTTTTTTCAGCATAAGGCATCACTTCTTTTAATTTTTGAATCACAGTATCCACGCCTTTAGCATCATTTCTCAGGTCGTTTTTAGAAAAAAATGCCAATAATACTACTTCAACATTGAAAAATGTAGCGGCATCGATTGCATCAAAAACCCATGCATCTGTTTGATTATCGGACTTATACGGAACATTGTTTAGTTCTCCTATGGCCATGGAGGAGATGGCTATACCCGTTTCTTTTGCTTTGTCACGAAATTGAATTTGCGTGGTTTTATATCGCAAGTGCATGCCATCTTGTCGGGTGCCTAAATTTACTTGAATACCATCTAAACCGATGGATTTAGCCACGTCGAAAGCTGCTAATTTTGAATTTTGACCCAACGACCAATCACAGGCGCCTATTCTATATTTTTTATGCATCAAGGAAGCTAAATACCCAAAATCGATACACGGAGAAGCACCTAATAGCGTTAAAGATTGTATAAACTGTCGTCTAACCATGATATTTAGGATGAAGTTTCCTTGTAATAATACGAAAAATTTATTCTATTTCAAACAATTAAACATGAACCAAAGGACCTGAATCTTTTGGAATTTTACCTTTATAATTCCTTTTTCATGGAAGTATTAATTAGTCGTTTTAATGAAAATAAGGTTTAACTTGTCTGGATTTCCTGGTTTTGGGTGTATCTTAAAATAAATAAACCTATAGGTTGATTTTATGGAACGATAAAATTTCATCACCTAAACAAAGATAGACCTCACACTCAAAAAGAAATGCAGAAAATGGATAGATGCAGGGATTACTTAAAAGATAATGGGGTATTTGATGCTGATTCATTTTATGAATTTTTAAATGAACAACAATGACAAACAAAGATAAATTTATTCAACTGGTTTCAGGAGAGGACAATAGGACATTAGCCGATGTTAAAAAACGAATTAAAAATCGTGCAATGTTGCGTGAATCTCATCAAACTGCTCTTAAAGTGCTAATGAAATTAGACGATTTCGGCTGGTCACAAAAAGACCTTGCAAAAGCGATGGAAGTTACTCCTCAGCAAATTACAAAAATTGTAAGTGGTGAGGAAGGCAGAAATGGATCAACGGATAGTAACTTTTGAAAAAAGAGTGGATAAAATGGTAGTTCAAGCTATTGAGTATAGCAATAATTATCAATCAACAAAAGTCTTGAAACTAGAAAGAATTGATTATTAGCAGGAATATTACCAAGTAATTATATTGTAGTGAAAAAGGAAAATACAGAAGTTGGATTTGTAATCAAAGGAATAAAAACGGAGCAATTTGCCATTTTTGAGGAGAATTTTGCCCCTAAAAAAGAAACATGTTTTTGAACCTGTTAAAGTTCATGACATAACGAATAACATTGGTATTCTTGCAGGAGATCTGGATTTATCGCATTTTGAAGATATGCTGAGTGTCAATTGGGGTCAGTATATGGATGGCAATGAGGTTGTCAGTAACATAGTTTCATCTTCTACTCACGTAATTTAAAAAGGTCATTTTATTATTAGTGTATTTTTTATTTGCTTTTTTGCGAATAATAAGGGTGTTCGGAGGTAAAATTCTCCTGCTTCTTGATCTACAAACTATTATGGGCAATTGCGTTTATATCTGATGAGATTTTTTACAAAAGAGTTTGTATATTTGATAAAATGTCAAGTAAAATGCTAAGTAACTTAATAGTAAGTAAAATTGCGAAAACGATTCATGATAATGATCCACTAGCTGAGGCATATTTATTTGGTTCAAGAGCCCGAGGAGATTCAAAACCAAATTCTGATTGGGATATTCTCATTCTCGTAAATGACACTAAAGTTACCAACGAAATTGAGGATAAGTTTCGTGATGATTTGTATGATATTGAATTAGATTCAGGACAAGTTATTTCTACATTTATTTACCCTAAAGATTACTGGCAAAATACTTTAATTTATTCGCCATTATATGATAACGTTAAAAAAGAGGGAATCAGATTATGATTATTTCAAATCGGGAAGAATATGTGAATTACAGATTCCATCGTGCAGTGGAGTCCTATGAAGAAGCCTTGATTCTAGCAAAAGAAGAAAGGTGGAACGCGGTAATAAATCGATTGTATTATGCTTGTTTTTATGCTGTAATCGCACTACTGATTAAAAACAATATTTCTACTCAAACACATGATGGCGCGAGAACCCAATTTGGATTAATTTTTGTTAAAACTGGGATAATTGACAAAGAATCAGGCAAACTTTTTTCTAAACTATTTGATTATAGACAAAAGGGAGATTATGGAGACTTATTTGATTATGATGAAGAATTAACTAAGCCTTTAATTAACAAAGTAAATGAATTTTTAATTGAAATAAAAAAACATCTTTAAAAAAATTACAGCCATTAAAACTGTATTTTGACAAAATACGGTGTTTGATGTTTATATGCAATCTACAAGCCAAAGAAGAAAAAATTAGCTTCATTTCTCTTATCGGTCTTGTTTTTTATCCATTTAAACCGTTTATTGGTCTTGTTTTTTATAAATATTACTACTTTATTGATTTGTATTTTGTATATTTATCTTCTTTTATATTCAATTTGGATAGTTGCCGATGTACATTGAAAGGAAAATAGACACTGAATTGATGGAATGGTTTAGGACACCGTCAAGAAAACCACTGCTCGTTAGAGGTGCACGTCAGGTTGGTAAATCCACGGCAATCAGAAACTTCTCCAAACATTTTGATTATTTTATCGAAATCAATTTTGACGAACAACCCTTATACCAACAATTATTTGAAAAAACGTCTGATATTCACGATGTATTAGAACAACTCGCCATTATAACGCAAACGGAAATCATTGAAGGAAAAACCCTGCTTTTTCTCGATGAAATACAAGCTTGTTTACCTGCTATTTCTAAACTTCGGTATTTTTATGAAAAAAAACCAAACTTACATGTAATTGCTGCAGGCTCATTATTGGAGTTTGCTCTGGCGGAGTTACCTTCGTTTGGTGTAGGCAGAATTCGATCTTTATTTATGTACCCGTTTTCATTTATTGAATTTTTAGGTGCTCTAAATGAAAATCGTTTGGTGAATATGTTGCAGCAATCAAATCCCTCAAAACCAATACCTCCTGTATTACATGAAAAATTAAAAATTTATTTAAAGAAATTTTTGATTATTGGAGGTATGCCCCAGGCTGTTCAAACGTATGTTGCCAAGGGCGATTTGTTGGAGGTTCAACGTATATTGGACGATTTAATCATCGCCATTCAAGCTGATTTTGTAAAGTTTAAAAAGAAAATTCCGTCAGCAAATATCAAAGCTGTATTTGAAAGTATTGTAAATCAAGTGGGTACAAAATATAAATATACCAATAATTTTACCTCCTTAAACAATGTTGCAATCAAACAGGTGATTGATTTGTTGGAAATGGCAGGATTAGTTTATCCGGTCACCCATTCTTCAAGTAATGGCATACCTTTGGGAGCCGAAATAAATGGGAAGAAAACCAAATTATTGATTTTTGACACCGGAATTTATCAGCGAATATTAGGTCTTAAAGTGGCTGATCTTTTACTGAATGATGATGTTGAAGTAATTAACAAAGGCAATATCGCCGAGTTATTCGTTGGTTTAGAACTTCTTAAATCAAGTCATTGTTATGAAAAAACGGGACTTTATTACTGGCACAGAGAAGCTAAGAATAGTCAGGCTGAAGTTGATTACGTCATTCAAAATCAAGAGTTCATTGTACCCATAGAAGTAAAGGCGGGTACAAAGGGAGCTATGCAAAGTATGTATTTGTTCATGGAAGAGAAGAAATCTACCTTCGGCATAAGGGTTTCTTTAGAAAATTTTTCCGAATTTGAAAAAGTTAAAGTGATTCCGTTGTATGCAGT
>JAFMBH010000034.1 GCA_017858735.1 Bacteroidota bacterium | reverse complement strand
AGGTAACTGTTTTTTAGATAGGTAGCTACCGAAGGTTTCGTTCAACAGCGTGTAAAAGAAATAGCGGGTTTAGTACTAAATCAAAGGTCAGTGCTTTTCATAAAAGCCAGTACCAAATTGAAAGTGAAGTGCTTTTAAATCCGCTACTTCTCATACACGCAAACCGTTGTGCATCATATGAACGTAACGACAAAAGGATCTTGGAAATAATACATATCAGACAATAAACATTAATGAAAAAACAAATATTTCTCTTCCTTCTGGTAATACCAAGTTTAACAACATTTGGACAAGTTGAGAAGATGACTGAACTATACAAATTAATTAAAGAAAAGGACAGCCTTCTTTTTACTATTGGGTTCAACACTTGCGACATCAAACAATTTGAAAATCTTGTAAGTGAATTCTTTGAATTTTATCACGACCAAGAGGGAATTACAAATTCAAAAGCCCAATTTATTTCAGGAATACAAAACGGACTTTGTAAATTGCTCTATAAACCAAAAAGGGTATTATCGGAAAATACAATGGAAGTATTTCCATTAGAAAAAAATGGTGTCATGTACGGTGCTATTCAAACAGGTATTCATAATTTTTATGCCGTTGAAGATGATAAATCCGAATATCTCACCAGCATTGCTAAATTTACCCATGTTTGGATGTTAGAAAATGGGGATTTTAAATTAACAAGAGTACTAAGCTACGACCATAAAGATTTTGAAAAACCTTTTGATACAAACCTTTTATTTATTGATAAATCTGAAACAGAAAGATGGTTAAAACAAAAACATATTCCAGCATTAGGTATTGGTTTTATTACAGACGGCAAAATTGAACAGATAAGTGTGTTTGGAGAATTACAGACAAACGAACCTGCACCAATAAATACAATATGGAATGTTGCATCAATGACAAAGCCAATTACAGCCTTTTTTGCTTTAAAATTAATAGATGCAGTGAAATGGGATTTAGACGAACCTATTTATAAATATTATACCGACCCAGATGTTGCTAACGACCCACGAGCTAAATTATTAACTACAAGAATTATTTTAAGCCATCAAACTGGTTTTCCAAATTGGCGTGGTAACAATGCAGACGAAAAATTATCTTTTGAATTTAAGCCTGGAACAAGGTACCAATATTATGGTGAAGGATATGAATACTTGCGAAAATCCTTAGAAAAAAAGTTTAAGAAGTCATTAGAACAGTTGGCGAGTGAATTAATTTTTAATCCTCTAAAAATGAAGGACACCAGATTTATCTGGGATGGCAAAATGGATTCAACCAGGTTCGCGAAGTGGCATAATGAAAAAGGTGAAGTTTATGTAAATCAGAAAAATACAACGGCCAATGCAGCAGACAATTTACTTACAACAGTTGAAGATTATTCTAAGTTTTTGGTTCATATATTGAATGGTGCCGGTTTATCTGACAAATTATATAAAGAGATGATAGCTGACCAGGTTAGGATTAATGATTATAAACATTTTGGCTTAGGATGGTGGGTAGATGAAAGCATAAACAAAAATAAAGACTTTGCTCTTGTTCACGGAGGTGACGATATCGGTGTTCATACAATATCCTTTATTATTCCAAACACAAAACAAGCCCTTTTAATTTTTACAAATTGTGATAACGGAACAGATGCCTTTGCAGAAATACTAGTGAAAATTTTAGGAAAAGACTGAGAGGGAATATTAAATATTGAAATGAAATAATATCTAACGCTAAAAGAGGTTTGTATCGCTAACGTTTTGAAAAATGGGAGTGAAAGATGACCGAAACGAGAGAAAAATCAAAAAGTATAAATTATTGACAATGAATAAAATAAATTGACTTTGGTTCGAGTTTAAAAAAAAATTATTTGTACGGTTATTTACCGTACATTTGTTAATAACAATTATATCATGGAAGAACAGTTAAGTAAAGACGAACGTATCGAGTTAAGAGTGACCTCTACTGACAAAAGAATTTTCAGAAGAGCGCAAAAACTAAGCGGAGATAAATCATTCAGCAGCTTTATTGTTAGAGTGGTTAAACAACAAGCTGAAGAAATCGTAGCAAAAAATGACAGAATTATTGCTACTGAGAAAGATCGTAAAGTTTTCTTTAATTCTATTTTCGGTAATTCAACACCTAATCAAAACTTAGTTGAAGCAGCTAAAAGATACAAATCGAAAAAAGCCTGAAGTTGGATATATCTATATTAGACAAGACTCATAACCGAAAGGCATTTGAATGTGAAGAGCCCCAGTTAACCCATTACATACAGAGACAAGTTAGTCAAGATGTAATAAAAAAGCTTGCCATTTCTTTTGTTGCAACCGACAATGACAATAATGTAATTGGGTATTATACCTTATCAAGCGAAAGTCTTGGGAGAGAGCAGATTCTTGATAAGTATATCAAAAAAGTCCCTCAAAATTACAATGCTCCTGTCATTTTACTCGGTCGATTAGCGAGAGACATAACTGCAAAAGGAACTGGATTAGGAGAGTATTTACTTTTAGACGCCCTATTTAGAGCATTTACATTATCTGAAGAAAGCATCGGTGCAATGGCTGTTGTTGTAGATCCAATGAATGAATTTGCAGTGAAGTTTTACAAAAAATATGGTTTTGAACAACTTCCAGATAGTGAAAAAATGTTCATTCCAATGAATACTATAAGACAAATAATTTAAAAAACACAACACAACAAGTTATAAACCAAAGGGCGGAAAGTGGTTTCCGCATGTTTTGGGTTCTTAAAAAACTTTGTCTCAGTGGACAAATGAGAGACATGCTACGGCTTATAATTACAATATTGCCTTCGATTTATACTGTAAGATAGACTTGGCCGTTGGCGTTGACTAAATCCAGTAGATTAAAAATCCATTTGATGATTTATAAAATAAATAGTTTACCTTTAGTTAGAAACGAAACAATCCTTCGCTAATACAAACTAATTCTGGTTTATAGCCGAAAGTTTGTTTCACCTATATGGAATGCAATTATGTGCAGGATGAAATGAAATAACTATTAATAAAACAGAAATAAACAATTATGGAACAATTTTTAGAATCCACTTTTTGGACAGAACTTTTCAAAAACTTCCAAAACTGGTTAATTAATGAATTGCCGGGATTATTAATTGCATTAGTGCTATTTTTTTTAGCATCTAAAATCATTGATTTTTCTCTTAAAAAGTTAAATAAAACACTTTTAAACCGAGTTGCTAAGAACGAGGCACTGGACAGCGTTGAAGCAGAAAAAAGGATTATAACCTTAACATCTATTATTCACAGTTTATTAAAAATAATTCTATGGATAATATTTTTAATGATTATACTGCAAAAATTCGGTATAAATATTGCCCCAATATTAGCAGGTGCTGGTATCCTTGGATTGGCTGTTGGCTTTGGAGCACAAGAACTGGTAAGGGATTTTATTTCCGGATTTTTTATCATTCTTGAAAATCATATTCGTACTGGTGATGTGGCAATAATAAATGGAACAGGTGGATTGGTTGAAAAGATAGATTTTAGAACTACCACCCTTCGTGATTTTTCTGGAGTTGTACATGTTTTCCAAAATGGCAAAATTAGCGAAATATCAAATGTGACAAAAGATTGGTCTGCAATGGTATTTGATATTAGCGTTGCATATAAGGAAAATCCAGAAGTGGTAATGGATATAATGAAAAAAGTTGGAGACGAACTACAGAATGATCCGGAATTTAAGGATAAAATAATTGAACCAATGGACATATTGGGCTTAGACGAGTTTGGCGATAGTGCAATTATTATTAAAGCTCGTTTAAAAACTAAACCAATGCAACAATGGGCAGTAGGTCGAGAGTACAGAAAACGCCTAAAATATGCTTTCGACCATCATAATATCGAAATACCATTTCCACATACAACCGTTTATTGGGGCGATAAAATAAATCCTTTAAAGATAGACGTCAATAATCAAATGCTAGATAAATTAAAATAACTATCATGCCTATTTACCCATATCAATATGTAAAAACAAGGTGTTGTGCAACAACAATGTATAAAAGCAATAACGGGTTAGGTGGTAAAATAAAGTTTTGTACTTTTCCCTAACTTTGTGCTATACTGAAAGGGAAGTACTTTTTAATCTTTTACTTCGTTAATATTAGATCATTAGCTGCAAGTACTCTAAAAACATTTTGTTACCTTTAAGCAATTGAAATTGTTAGTTTTCTTATATTTTGATTTGAGAAAACTCAAAAGCCAATGGAACTTGATTCTATAGTTGACAGATTAACAAATTCTATCTAAAAACACTATATCCGAGTGATAGTTTCGAAACTGAGGTTCATAGAATCAGGCTAATTGATTTAAAGCAGATCACTAAGAAAAATGGTTTGAACTTTAATTGACAAGAAGAATTAGCAGACAAAAAAAGAGGTTTTTAAGCTAACGATAGCTAATAATTATAATATCGTTCCAGGATTACTTAGTTTGGGTTAAGAAAGTAATCATCTTTATGTGCATTTACTTGAAAACGCACCATATAATATTGGTAATGATAGCCTTTATGAAAGAGTTGCTGGAAATCTAGTTACTCTTTTTTGTAAATTTCCTTTCAAAAGGGTTTTAATGTGTTTATTGCTTTTAAAACAAAAACAAAGCTTATAGAACACTATCAGAATAAATATAGGCGCTTACGCTTTAGACGGTGATCGAATGATAATTCCAACAGATACGGCTCAAGTTTTAGTTGATAAATTTTTCAAATCATAATCATGGGACATATCAGACAAACAAAAGGTGTTATTGAACAATATGAAAAAAGTTTGGGTGCAGTACACCTTGGTAAACACAACATGGTCATTACTACCGAAACAGCATTAAAATTGACAAATAAATACTTTAAATAAATACAGATGGGACTTATTAGAGAACCTCTTGATGTGGACTTTGTTGTTGAATCAAGACCATTAACAAAAGCAGAAGAAAAAGCAATAAGTGACTTCATTCGAGCAGACAAAGAAAAACGCAAACAAAAGGAGGAGCGTAAAACAAGAATTATAAAACAAAAGTCCTAGCAACTCGTTTGAAAAAAGACATAAACCGTTTATTGCAGCTACAATAAATTTGTGTTTGATGTGTGGTTAAATGAGGCTTTGCACTTCGTATAAGGTTCATTAGTTACTGTCTTTACGAATACCTTTTTTATAATTTAAGAAACTTTCTCCTAAACCTGTCTCATTTTTTTGCCAAAAACTGAAAAGATCATTTCTAAAAAAATAGTTGCCAGGTCGAAGAGATACCCTTGCATTAGACTAAACAATACCGTAACTTTGATAGTAATACTATCCTAAAGACGGGGTGGTATCTTAACCAAATAAAATCATGAAAACATCAAAAATTATTTACCTTTTATTACTCCCGTTAATTGTCTCCAGCTGTGCTATAATCAGGCCGGGGGAAGTTGGACTAAAACAAAAACTCGGTAAACTTTCAGAGGGTGTTTACAAACAGGGTACCATATTGTACAACCCCATCATTACTAAAGTGATTAGAACAAATGTGCAAATAAATAATATCGAACTGAGTTTGAGTTTGCCCAGTAAAGAAGGGTTAAGTATCGTTGCACAGATTTCTATCCTTTACAGAGTAAATGAAAATAGTGTTCCAAAAGTTATTCGAAACCTGGGTCAAGGATACGAAACTATCATATCAAACGTCTTTCGCTCTGCATCGGCAGATATTTGTTCTAAATACTTTGCTAAAGACATGCACTCTGGTATGAGAGCAGAAATAGAATCAGAGATTAAAGGAAAAATGAGTGAAACGCTGGAACAACAAGGCATTAATGTAAACTCTGTATTAATGAAAAGTATTCAATTGCCTGCCGGACTGGCCAGTTCAATTGAACAGAAATTACAGGCAGAACAGAATGCAATGAGAATGGAGTTCATTCTACAACAAGAAAAATTAGAAGCCGAAAGAAAAATTATTGAAGCCACAGGAACTAAAGATGCACAGAAAATTCTTTCAGAAGGTTTGACTGATAATATCATCAAAATACGCAGTATAGAAGCTTTCCTGGAGTTATCGAAGACCAATAATAGTAAAATCATCATTACAAATGGTAAAGTTCCCTTTTTAATCGAATGATTCTCTTCATAGTAAATTAAAATACAAGAGGCTGTCTAAAAAGATAGCCTCTTGTATTTTAGCTTCTTTATCTAAAAAACATATAAATTTTTCCCAAGACCTACCCCATTTAATGACTATATTTATGAACTACATGGCCATAATTTCTTCATAGTCCAGCGTTATAGGCATGTTAGGCAACAAATCCTACTAAACCCTTTAATAGAGAAATGAATAAAGTTAAAATGATGCTACTTACCATTTTTTTGGTAAGTTTCTTTGCGAGTAATAGTTATGATATCGGTGTAACTGTTACTCAAATTGATAAAACAATTTGGACTATTTATCAGGATAAAAAATCAAATTATTGGTTCGGAAGTAAAGAAAATGGTCTTTATTATTATAATGGGCAACATTTAAAACATATAACGACCAAAAATGGCTTAGTAAGTAACGGAATACGTGGTATTCAGGAAGATGCTAACGGGAATATTTTCTTTGATACAGAAAAAGGGGTTAGTAAATTTGATGGTCATACTTTTAAAACCGTTGCAAATGGCTAACCAAGATTCTCCATTGAATAATTGGGTTCTAAAACCTGATAATTTATGGTTCAGAATTGGTTCTACTAAAAATGGAGCCTACAGATTTGATGGAAAATATTTACACTACTTAAAATTTTCAACATCACCCCAGGAAAATACTTTTTATAAGAACAATCCAAATAGTAGTTTAAAACCTTATGGGCTTTATACCATCTACAAAGACCATAAAGGATTTATGTGGTTCGGAACTGCAAGCTTAGGAGTTTGCCGGTATGATGGCAAAAACCTGAACTGGCATTATGAAGAACAATTACAAACAACGCCAAATGGTGGTGATTTTGGAACACGTGCCATTTTTGAAGATAAGAATGGTAAGTTTTGGATAAATAATACTCGTTTTCGCTACGTCATAGAAACGTATGGCAATAAACCAATTACCTTTAAAAAAGAAAATGGCATTGGTTACCTTAACAAAACCAATAAAATGGAATTTCCTTTTTTTCTCTCTGTAACTGAAGATAATAAAGGCAATCTATGGATGGCGACTTATGAAGACGGGGTGTACAAATACAATGGAAAAGAACTTATTCATTATCCTATCAAAGATGGTGAAACAGATGTATTGCTTTTTACCATCTATAAAGATAATAAAGGCGCACTTTGGCTTGGAACTCATAATGCAGGCGTTTATACATTTAATGGTAGTTCGTTTGAAAGGCAATTTTGAAAAATATAAAGGCATAACAGCTAAGACTGAAAACATTGTATTTTAACCTTGCGGAGAATAGTTAAATTATTCACCGCAATTATGCGGCGTTTATTTTATATATTTACCGCAAAGCATTCAACCCATGGCAAAATATATTTACGAAT
Organism: Bacteroidota bacterium; assembly: GCA_017858735.1. Classification (GTDB taxonomy): domain Bacteria; phylum Bacteroidota; class Bacteroidia; order Chitinophagales; family Saprospiraceae; genus BJGN01. The sequence continues at coordinate 30,219 of JAFMBH010000034.1, read as the reverse complement.
ATAAAATTTGGACTGATTTTACCTGGGAAAACGCTGTCGTTCATTCAATTTTCGGAGAAGTACGATGGATGCAAGGGAAAATCATTGGGCAGATGAATGCGTTAGGGTTCTCTGCAAAAGAAGAAGCCACTCTTAATGCTTTAACACTGGATGTTGTGAAATCTTCTGAAATAGAGGGCGAGTTGCTCAACTATGAACAAGTACGTTCTTCCGTTGCCAGACGATTGGGCATTAATTCAGCAGGACTTGTGAAAAGTAGCCGCCATATTGAAGGAATCGTAGAAATGATGCTGGATGCTACACAACGATTTAATTTACCCCTAACAGAAAAACGTTTGTTTGGCTGGCATGCAGCCCTTTTTCCTACTGGATTTAGCGGACCATATAAAATTGAAGTTGGATGTTATCGAACAGGTGAAATGCAAGTAGTTTCAGGTGCGATGGATAAAGAAAAAGTACATTTTGAAGCGATAAAGCCTGCGTTTGTTCCAGCGGAAATGGCGAAGTTCTTACACTGGTTTAATAACGATAATTCCCTGGATCCGGTTCTTAAAGCTGCAATAGCCCATTTTTGGTTTATCATTATTCATCCCTTTGACGACGGAAATGGTCGTATTGCACGTGCCATTTCAGATATGCTACTGGCACGTGCTGAAGGAAGTGGTGAACGTTTTTATAGTATGTCCAGCCAAATACTTGAAGAGCGAAAACAGTATTATGATGTTTTACAAAAAGTGCAACACAGTTCAAACGATATTACAGAATGGCTAGATTGGTTTCTTCATTGTTTAAAAAATGCAATACTTGCCACAGAAAATACTACTCAACAGATACTAAGGAAAGCAGAGTTCTGGAAATTGCATGAAAAAACGACCATAAACGAAAGACAAAGGAAAGTATTGAATCTATTATTTGACAACTTTAAAGGAAAATTACAAAGTTCCAAATGGGCGAAAATAAATAAATCATCGTCAGATACTGCCTTACGGGATATTAAAGATTTGGTAGAAAAAGGAATTTTAAAACAGACCAGCGAAGGCGGACGAAGTGTAAATTACGAACTGGTAGATTTTAAACTGAATTGACCATTGGCAAGAATTGCTACTTTTTCGTTAAAAAATATTTACGTTTAAGCCATTATAACGAGGTAAATTTCACGATATTCTCTGACCATTACCACTTCACTCAATAGAAAAACGATACCTGAAAAAATGGACAAATCAATCAATGAAATATTGTGGAATCAATTTGGAGCAAGCATTGATATGCTGATAAATGTAATATCAAATTGTCCTGATGACTATTTTACAACGCACAAAAGATTCTATTATCTTGCTTTCCTATACTCAAAAGGAAGCTGAAGACAGACCAATAGAAGCAATAGACGATTTAATACCTGACAAATTTTACGAGAAACGAGAAATTGTAGCTTATCTCAAACAAAGCCGGGAAAAGGGGAAACAAATCGTTTATGCTCTGAATAATGAAACATTAAATGATAAATTTAAAGAAGGGGAAAATCCAAATGATATGAATTACCCCATTTTGGAAATTCTACTTTACAATATGAGACATACCCAACACCATACTGCGCAACTAAATATGTTGTTACGACAAGATATTAACAAACATATAGAATGGTCATTCAGAGCAGGAGACATAGACATTGAGTTATAAGTGTTACCCTAGAAATGAGAAGGTTTTTTATGATGGATGTATATTTCTTGATTATTTTTGTTTTTTCAACATAGATAAATATCCGGAAAGCTCATGACACCCCTTTTTAAAAAATTAAATTACAAAGAACAACCCAATATTGTTGCCATCAATAGTCCAAAAACGTTTGACAACGAACTTGAAGAAATGTCAAAGAGGGCAACCATTATTAAAGACTTCATGGAAGTAATAGATACTGAATTTGTAATATGTTTTGTAACAACCCAAATAGAAATTGAACAATTTATATCAGCAATTTATCAAAAACTAAAAGGGGATGCCGTAATTTGGTTGTGCTATCCTAAAATGACTTCAAAAAGCTATAAATGTGACTTTAACCGGGATTCCGGATGGACTAGTTTGGGTAAATATAATTTAGAACCTGTAAGACAAGTTGCCATTGATGACGATTTTAGTGCATTGCGTTTTAGAAAAGTCGAGTTTATAAAAACAATTACAAGACGTGAAAGCTTTGCGATAACCAGGGAGGCTAAAAAAAGGACAACACAAAAAGGAAAGTAAAGCCTAAAAAAAGATAACAATCCAATAAGTACAACTTTAATCCTCATAACCCAAAAAAGTAACAGACTTCCTAAAATCCCCAACCATCCGGGAAAGAGGCATTATTTCAAAATCTTAATTGCGTCTGGCTTTTGGTAAAACGCCTTACTTTTTAGGTGTCATCTGATTTATCAGTACAAATACCCCATTTTTATTGGCAATAATCAGGTCAGGTTTGTTATCCCTATTCATGTCCCGGACTGCGATATTCAGACCGGCACCAGAATCATAGTCAATAATATGCTCACCAAAATAGGGAATTGTAGAAGAATCAAAATTAAAATACATTAAGATAGGTGTATCACCATCCCCTGCATCATTACCATTATGAGCTAAAAAACGTTTTCCTGTTATCATTTCATCCTTACCATCACCATCAATATCAGCCATTATAGTTGAGTGCGTTTGAGACGTGGCATTACTAATCAAATGGGTTTTAAATGCAATAGATCCATTGACATTTATTTGTTCGTGCCACCAAACACCCAGTGCATGTGCAGAGGCACTAACCACGTCATTTTTACCATCTCCATTTACATCTAAAATCTGCATGTGAGAACAAGGCTCACCAAGCGTCGCCTCATAAAAGATCCAGTCACCCGAAGATAAATCCTTTTTGCCTTCAAACCATCCATCTGTAATAACCACATCTTTGATGCCGTCCATATTTACATCACCAAAACCAATACCGTGAGAAAAACGATCTGTACCTTTCACATTAACCGAACTTATTGGGTGCCTGGTCCAATTCAATGCCCCTTTTTCAGTAGGAGCTTGAAGCCAAACAATCTGCCTCTTTTTGTAATCTCCACAAAGAATATCCAAACGTCCATCGCCATCTATATCAATAAAGCCAGGAGATTCATTTGAAATTCCCATTTCATCGGCAATAACGTGTTTTAACCAATGACCGGATTTATTTTGAGGATTTTCAAGCCAAAAACCTGCTTTTCCAGGATAATCTATAATTACCACATCATCCCAGCCATCTAAATTTACATCTAATGCCAAATTGAGAAAAGACTCGCTATACTCCTTACGCGGTTCAAATATTCTGCCTGGCAACAGCTCATGCCTTTTCCATGTTGGAGCTTCAAACCAATAATATCCCGCAATAATATCCTGTTCCCCATCCTTATTCAAGTCAGCTGCTGCTACCCCTTCTGATATGAAATCTCTGGTAATAACAGTCTTGACAAATGCAGGTGTTTGACTAAAAAGTGACAAATGCAGGCCAGTAGATAAAATTAAAAAACTTAATAAATACTTCATAGTGAATCTATTATAACTTTTAATAACCTATATTAAGGATTCGCAGTCGTTAGTTTTTCAATCAGTCTTACATTCTCATGATTATCATGTTGGTGACCTAACCTTAAAGCTAACGCCTTCAATACTTTTTTGGAATATTCAGAATTTATAGCACCTATCCTTTGGATGGTAAATTTCAAAAATTGGGGCATTTTAGTTGATTCCGCTATACCAATTAATTTTTCCATATTTAATTCAGCTAATGGTTCTGCGGCGTACCAAAGCATGAGGGGAAGATTATGATCTTTTATATCTTCTTCTTTTCCAGATAAAATTTCCAATATTTTCCATCTCTGCCCTAAAGGCAGCCTCATTAAGCCAGCCGTCAAATACAATCTTACCAATGGAGAAGATTCTTTTAAAGCCATATTTTCCAGGGCAGATAATGATTCGACAGAAATATCCTTATTCTCTAACAATAATTGAATAGACCAACTTCTAATGTGTTCGTTTTCGTGTAAAAGAAGCTTTTGTAACATCGCCTCATTGGTACCTTTGGTAACATGAAGCGTCCATAAAGCCCTTAATTTCCTGGTAATATCCGGATGATTAGAAAGAATTTGATTCAAAGCAAGATGCACTGCATCATTTGCGCCACGTTCCTGCAATATAGTTCTTGAGGTTCGAACAAACCATTCATTTTCATGAAATTGATAATTAACCAATTCCATATCTGTTGATTTATATAAATTCACCTGAATGAAAGAATCTTTTTTATAGGAAATTTTAAAGATTCTGCCCATTGTTTTATCATGCACATCAGGATTTGTGCTGTGACATTGATTTTTATCATACCAATCGATGGCAAAAACTGAGCCACTTGGATCGTATTTTAAATTAAGCCACTGAGACCAGGTATCATTCATGGCCAAAAAGTCATTCTTATGAGAGGCAACATAACCAGACCCTTTTCTGGTTAACAAATCATTATTTAATCGTGCCCCGTTAATATTATTCATAAAAATAACATTTCGGTATTCAGCAGGCCAGGAAGACCCACCCAAATAAATCATAGCCCCTGCATGTGCATGTCCACCTCCAACAGCGGCGGAGCGAAAATTCCCAGCATGCGGACCTCTTTCGCCAACATAATGTTTATGGTCAGCAATCGTCTTTATTTCATCATAAGTAAAAGGATTGAAACTTTTCCCGGCTTGCCTTTCATACCGGGCACCTTGAATCACATGGTACATGTGAGGAATAACACAAACCGTTATAAAAGCATGTCCATAATCATTAAAATCGATACCCCAAGGATTACTGGTACCTTCTGCAAATACTTCAAATTGTTGCGTTGAAGGGTGCAACCGCCATACGCCAGCGTTTATTTTGATGCGTTCGTTCTCAGGTGTACCCGGTTTTCCAACTTTAGAATGGGTAAAAACGCCATGCACTCCATAAAGCCATCCATCTGGTCCCCAACGAAGATTATTCAATACTTCATGAGTGTCCTGGGTACCCCAACCATCTAAAATTTTCTGTATTTCACCCGTTGGAACATCCTTTTCGAAATCGGTAGGAATAAACAACAAATAAGGAGCGGCACAAAGCCAGACACCACCCATTCCCACTTCAATTCCACTGACCAGGTTAAGATTTTCCATAAAAACCTTTCGTTTATCCAACGAACCATTTCCATCAGAATCCTCAAAAATCAAAATACGGTCTTTTCCCTTCCCTTCCGGAGCTGGTATAGGATAAGTATGGCCTTCAACAACCCAAAGTCTTCCACGTGCATCAAAGGTAAAACTGATGGGTCGGACGATATCAGGTTCACTAGCTGCCAGTTGTATTTTAAACCCTTCGGGTAAAGTCATGGCTTTTGCAGCCATTTCACCTGAAAGTCCGGCATTTAAAACAGGATCAAGAGGAGGTAAAACAATAATATCCTTTTGAAAAAGTTCATTTTCAAAAAAGGGTCTTTTTGAATGGAATTGAAAATGATCAAAATTGATATGAGCCCATTTATCGTCAGGAATATAAGGAATCTGCGAAATTCCATTTTCCTTATCTATAATCCTTATAAAAATATCTCTGTTCTTGTAGGCTTGTAAATCGACCACAACGGGTTGTAAATTAGAACGTCCCTGACCAGTTGATTGAAAAATAACTTCCTGATTATCGGTCAAAACAATTTCTACCCGGGTGTCAAGTAAAGCCCCACCTGAAACCCAGAAACTGGCATAAGGAAATTTTACCTGGAATGATTTTGAAACCAAAGTTCCGGTTTTCTTATAATTTTTATTTCCTCCACTACTTATAAAATACTGGTCAATACCCCCCACTTTCAAATCCTTTTCAAAAAGGGCAGAAATATCTGAAGAAAGGAAGGTACCAGCAAAAGCATCGCCTGTGGCTTCCCAATCCATTAAATTGCCCAACTCAATATCGAGATTCAATTTTATACCCTTTAAAACGGGTAATTTCCCAACCACTTCCTTTTGGGTTGTAGAACCTTTAACCACCTGAATTTTTCCAATCATACCTGCTGCACGATGACCAGGTACCGTACAGAAATAAATATCATCTGCTTCAGCTATAAAATCAATACTAGTTGTTGCCCCCTTTTCAATGATGGATGCACTTTTTACCCCCAATTTTTCCAGGGATATATCATGGGTCATCGTCTCTCCATTGGTCATCGTAATTCTTACCCGACTTCCTTTATTTGCTTTAAGGGTAGGATTTCTGGTTCCGTTCTTATCAAAATAACCAAGCATAGTAGCTTCCAGAAAAAAATGTTGATCAATTTTTACGGTATCCGGGATATTTGTACTTTTTGCATCATACATCCTATTGGACTTCCCTGAATAAAATCCTATCAGTAAAAAAATAGGAATAAATATTTTTAAAGCATCCATAAAATATTTTTTTATTTAAAAAAGAACTATAATTCCTTAATATATAGTTCTTTAAAGTAAACTTCTGCTTTTCCCCCACCATGAATTTGTAATCCAATCAATCCAGATAATGGAATTGAAGTATCTGATTCCAGATAATCTACGGATTTATGACCATTAATAAATAACCTTATTCTGTTATTATTCGCTGAAATCACATAATCATTCCAATCGTTTTGTTTTATCCAGGTAAGTACTTTTGCAGCGTCGGGAGAGGCAAGTGTTTTATTTCGACGGGATTCATCATATAAACTTGCCCAATAATCTTTTCCCCAATCTGCCTGATAACCAATCATTTCATTAGAAGGATTAGTAGCTCTAACACTTCTAAATTGAAGTCCGGCATTTATAAACCCCTCGTGTCCAACTAATTTTATTTTAAATTTCAATGTAAAATTACGGTAGGAGCGACGTGTGCACAAGAAATTATTTTCTGGAACATTCTTAATCAAAGAGCCCCCAATAATCATATTATCTTCAATACGCCAGGTATTTAATGTATCACCTTCCCACCCATTGAAAGTTAAACCGTCAAAAAGACTCACTTCCTTAGAATATTGACCTATACTCAGGAGTAGCAATGCAAACAGGTAAAAGGATGAAACAAATGGTTTCATATAAAATGAATTTATTTCATTCTCAATTTAATAAAAAAATCTGTTAAAATTTACTTTCCTGTTTTAAAAATAACCCAACCAATGTATATAATGGTAAAAAGGCTGATACCCATGGAATGTAAATTTGAAAAATTTGATGGTGAATCAAATATTTTAAGATAAGCCTGGGTTACGTTGTACAATCCAATCCAACAAGTAATGGCAACAACCAAAATAAATAAAGCATTATTCCATTTGTTGTTTATCCAACGGGTTCCCATTAAAGAAGGATCATTTAATAAATAGTATAAAAGGGTGGTCATTAGTGGTAAAAGTAACCCATTCAAAGCTTGAGCAAAAATAATAAGAGGAATTGGTTTTATATCGGGTAAACCAAAGGCCAAACCGATCAGAAGAACACTTAACCAGATATATTTAGCGGAAATTTTATTATCCAACAGTTTAGTACCTGCTAAACCAGCGGCCATAGGAGCGGTAATAGCACTGGAAAAACCAGCGGCGAATAAACCGATGGCAAAAAAGTAAGTACCTAATTTACCCATATATTTATTTAGCGCCAAAGCAATAGCTTCAAATGAAAAAGTACCTGATATTTGAGTACCAACAAGTAAAATGGCCATTGAAATAATGCCACCAAATAAAATAGCTATGGTTATTCCCCATCTCATTTCAGAAATTTCCTGATCCTTCGTCACTCCGGAAGCAAGAAAAAGACTATATGGAACGATGGTAGTACCAATTAATCCAATAACCAGTAAAGCGCTGGAAGTAGGTAAAGAGGGTAAAAAAGAATGCTTTAATACTAAGGAATAATCGAGCGGAATCTTAAAGGCAATCCAGCAAAATACCATTCCCATAATAGCTACAATTAAGCCTAATATTCTGGCTAAAACAACCGGATTATTCACTGAAAGTAATGAAAAGACAGTACTACCTATAAAAAGTACGATGGTCCACTGTGGTAAATCTGAAAAAAGTTTTATGCCGGCAGCGGCGCCAACGATATTACCAGCTTCATAGGCAGAGCAGCCCAGCCATAAGGCAAAAAAGACCAAATATGGAATCCAGTTTGATTTTCCTGAACCAAATTTTAATCGAATAACCTCACCAAAACTTTTACCAGAAACCAGGGTTAATCTAACCACACCCTCTTGTAAAAGAATAGTTGCCAGGGTAGAAAAAAGTAAAGCCCAAAGTAATTGTGTCCCAAAAAGAGCCCCGGCGTTGGCTGCCGTGGTAACCGTTCCGGGACCAATAAAAGCAGCTGAAATAACCGACCAAAGCAAAACACTACCAAGTCCCCCTTTCCAGGTAATCCTTTTTGACATTAAATAAGTTTTTAGGCATACAAGAATTTGAAAAAACAAAAGTAATTTAGCTTTTATATTCCATATTATGCAAAACTTCTACCCGGGAAAAATATTACTTTATGGTGAATTTTCCATTATTTTAAAAAATAAAGCACTGGCTATTCCCTTAACTTCACATGGTGGGAAATGGGAAAATGATGTGAATGCGGAGAACACATCACTCTTCGGATGGCTTGAATATCTAAAGAAATTGCCCCATGCTGCCGACTATGATTTGGTGCATTTTGAAGAAGAATTAAACCGTGGCTTATTTTTTGAATCTTCCATTCCTCAGGGATATGGTGCTGGTAGTTCTGGCGCTTTAGTCGCTGCTTTTTATGCACATTTTTCAATCTCACCCATTACAAACCCATCCATAAACCATTTACAAGGGTTAAAAAAAGCGTTGGGCGTGTTGGAATCCTATTTTCATGGAAATAGTTCAGGAACAGATCCTCTTGTTTCCTATTTAAAACATTCCCTCTTATTGGCAAAGGATAAAATAGATAAAATCAATCTTCCTTCCCCACCTGATGACCTGTTTTTCTTTTTATTGGACTGCGGCATGGCAAGAAAAACAGAGCCGCTTGTTTCCTCTTTTCTACATGAAATACATAACAATAAAGACTATACAACTGATTTTGAAAACCATTATGTTCCGGTTGTTGATCAAACAATTCAGGAACATTTAGACGGTAGATTTACAGAACTAAAAAAACAATGGTTGGAATTAAGTAAATTACAAACACATTTTTTTAAAGCCATAATTCCCAAAAACCTTATTGAGTATTGGCATAAAGGAAATAATGAGGGACACACACATCTAAAGCTATGTGGTGCAGGTGGTGGCGGATATTTATTGGGACTATCAACCTTAAAAGAAAAACAGGTTTCTATGCTTTATCCGGGTTTCAAGATGATTGCCCTTCCTTTTTCGTAAGCAAAATAAAGGAAGTACTCAAAAACAATATCAAACTGGAGACATATAGAAAACAAACGAACCAAATTGCCCCATTGAAAAAAGGTAACCATTTCGCTTCTTCAGCCGTTAAAAATAAAGTAGAAGGAATCCTTTTTGCTAGAAAATCCAATCCAAATAAAGAAATAAAGGAGGCGAAAAAGTGAAAATATCCTATGAGCTCAGGAAAAGAAATGTTTTTTTTAACCATTAAAAACCAAATAAATATACCCTGAAGAAAAGCTAATCCAGCGCTAATAATGAACAGGGGATGAGTTTCACTGCTAATTTTTAAGGAACCTGCTGAAAAGGTAAATTTTTGAGATTCAAATAAAAAAGTAACCGTTATAAATATAAAAGATAATAAAAACATCCGTCTGTGAAAAGGCAAGAAAGACATAGATAAAAGTTTAATGATTAATTTCGGGTATCAATACCCCAGGATAACTTGTCCCGAAGCGTATCTAAGAAACCAATGTCAGGTAAATGTGCCAGATAAGCTGGAAATTTGTTTCTTCTTACCGCTAATTGATGATTTGAAGTAACCATTTCATGCCTTGAATCTAAGGTACACAAAAAATTATCTGTTCTACCTTCAATTTCAAATGAAATAATGGAATCATCTGAAATAACTACCGGACGAACATTAAGATTATGTGGAGCAACGGGGGTTATAACGAAGTTTCCAGATTGTGGAAATATAACAGGCCCACCGCAGCTTAAAGAATATCCTGAAGAACCTGTAGGCGTAGAAACGATGATACCATCTGCCCAATATGAATTAAGATAAGCTCCATTGATATAGGTATGAATGGTGATCATAGAGGAAGTATCCCTTTTTAGAATAGTAAAATCATTCAATGCAAATCGTACGTTATCAAAAATGGGCTGATTACTTTCCAGAAACAACATTTGCCTTTCTTCGCGTAATAATCGACCCAAAGCCATTAAATGAATAGCTTCCGTGATTCTTTTTTTCTCAATCGTTGCTAAAAAACCCATTCTACCTAAATTTATACCAACCAATGGCACCCCACTTTCTCTGGTATATAACAAGGCATTTAGCATGGTTCCGTCACCACCCAGCGCAATAAGAAAGTCAAACTTTTTTAACACAAAATCTAAGTGATTTTCAAATAATCCTACATCTCTTGGAAAGGTAAATTCATTTTTTATGTCTTCAAAAAATGGCTTATACCAATAGGATGTTATGTCTTCAGAATGTAATGCCTGAATCAACATCTCTATAGCAGCGTGATCTTTAGGTTTATAAATTTTTGAGAAAATAGCTACTTGCATGTTAAAAAGAAGCATTAAAATTTAAAAAAATACCATCCCCCTTTTCGATATTCCTACTGTACTCAATTCTGGCTACCATGTCAAAATACAATTTAATATTGATTCCAACCCCATAACTCCACAACAGTTTATTATCTAATGGATTGATATTTTCCACCGAAAAAGGATTATTAACTATTCCCCAATCACTGTGCAAGGTTAAATAAACTTTATACGGTTGCACCCGAAAAGCATCAATAAAAACTAATTTACCATAGTTATTAACACCTTGAAAAAGTAATAATCTGGCAGTAGTTTGCAACATAGCTAAATCGAGACCATCAACCAGGTAATATTCATAGCCACGCATGGTAGTAAATTCTGAAAATCCAAGTGCTCTGTTATCGTAATATGGCTGCTTATTTCTTATAAATGAATATTTACCTCTGGCACCTACTGATAGACTCAGACCTGGATTTATAGCTTTATAAATATCTGTAAGTCCCATTATCGTAAAAGCATTTCTGTCATCCTTTTTGATTAAACCTGCTTTTTCAGCCTCAAACTGAAAAAAGTAACCATCCAGAGGATAGAAGCGATTGTCTCTGTTATCAAATTGATAGGAATACCTTAAAAAAGAGAAATTTTGCTTTTCATCGCCATTAAGTAAATAATCGGGATTAAGATTTTTAGAAATGACAGCATCTACCATTCTTCTTTGAAAACCATAAAGAAAGGTATGAACACTTTGAAAAGCGGGTCTAAAAGTTACACCTGCCTCGGTAAGAAAATAATTTGACAAAAAAGAATTATCAGGCTTTCTATAAAAAAGTTGTTTGTTTTCTCTGGTATCATAATTAATTTCTCTCCATTGCTGAAAGGAAAGTTTTCCAAAAACGCCCCATTTCATAGCCTTATCTAAATAAGGAAATCTATACTCCAATTTATAGGTCCTGTTGTAACCATCTGATAACGTTAATTTTAATGCATCAGCATACCCCAGAACATTCCTGTGATATAATTTTACACCGAGATTTACTCTGTTTAAGGCTCTTTTTTGCTCAACCCACCAGACATTAAAATTACGATCTGCTAAATTGAAATAGGGGATAGGATAAAAATTCCAGGATTCTTTAACTTCAAGATAAACTACGAAAACATTTTTTTGTAGCTCAATAAGTTCAAATTCCAATTCTCTTATAAGACCTGTATTTATCAATATTTGCTCTGAAAAACGCAATGCGTCATCGAGCGCTTTTTTATTGACAAAAACATCACCGTCGTGAACACTTAATTGCCTGCTTATAATTTGAACTTTTATGTGTTTGTAACCTGTTATAGATACTAATTTTACTAACACAGAGCTATCAGACTGACCAGATATAGCGGCGGAAACCAGCGTAAAAAAAAGAAAAGGCAGAAACGATTTTAACATAAAAGATTAGACATTTAGATAGGTCATCAAGGATTCGTACCTATTTTTTAAGGTGTCCTTTACATCCTCTTCGTCGAATGTAGCCTTTATATTATATCCAAATCTTTCAAAAGTTGATAATAAATTTTGAATTTGGGCACTATTTAACTTTAACGTAATTTCAAGACGGTCACTCTCTGCATTTGAGCTTAATAATGAACTTAAAATAACTTTATTTTCAGATTCTACAATTCTGGCAATTTCTGCGAGCGAATAATTTTTTTTATCCATTTCCAACACTACAATAGAGCCTGGTTGAGAAAAAGCGGCACAATTAACATAGTTTTTAAACAATGAGGCTAAAGTAATACAACCATAATAGTTGTTGTTTTCATCGATAATGGGAAAAAGGGTAACTGATTGTTCAGAAATAGCTCTCATAACCTCATAAATATGGTCATACGTTGAGGCAAATGAATAACTTAAATTTATAAAATCCAATACGGGTATATCTGCTAATTCTTCTTCTATTTCATCTAAAGAAAGGATTCCAATACAAATATTATCCTGAACAACGGGAAGTTGCCTTACAGAAAATTCTTTAAAAAAATCAATAGCGACAGCCACCGAATCTGAAATTTTTAAAGGAACAATAGAAGGGTCAATAAAGGCTGATGCCATCATAAGCGAGAAATTTTCATTTTCTGAACATTAAATTCTTCATCTGTTAATAAACCCCTTAAACGAAGTTGCTCCAATTTTTCAATATTTTCTGTATTCAATAAAGGTTCATTCTTTATATTATTTCCAGAAAGACGAAAATTATTATTTGAAAAAAGCATAAACTCGGGTTGCACCCTTAGAAAAGCAAGGGCATCGTGCGTTTTTATCTTTTCAAAATCATCAAAACCATATAAAACCGCTTTATCCAAATGAAAAAGAGCTTTCTCAATATTTTCATTCAGCGAATAAGCACAAGCTATATTAAAGTGAGCGGCAATTTCACGAGGATTTATTTCCAATGCTTTTGAAAAATCAGAAATGGCTCCATCATAATCGTAGGAAAGAAATTTTGATTTTCCACTTTTTACGTGAATATTTCCATTATCTATAGAAAAATTGCCCTTTTTATTATGCCTGGCATTTCCAACATCCCTTTTTCCGGCCTGATCAAATTCTTTTTTAGGTAGGACCCTCAAAAAATCTCTGTTATATTTAATATCAAAGCTTTTATTGTCCATCGAAAAGAAAGTAAAAGCATCTATTAATCCTAAAATAGCCGAGATACCTGTAAAAGCTAATAACAAATAAAGGATTCCCTTTCCTCTTTGTCCAAGATAGAAACGGTGTAGGCCAATGAAGCCAAAGATTAAGGCAAGAATACCTGCAATATCCTTTTCTTTTTTTAACTGGCTCATATAGAATCCATTTTAACTATTTAGTAATGCTTTTGGAGACATAAACTTTCCCGTAAGAACGGTAAAATCATCTGGATAAGATTCAGTTCCCTTAAAAGTATCAATAAAAATATTCAATTGTTCATTAAAGTTTGAAACATCCATATTTTTGTTTTTTAACAAAAATTCTTTAAGATAGGTTTCATTAAAATACTCCCCCGCTTCATTCATTATATCGGTAATTCCGTCTGTATAGGTTAAAATCATGGATGGGACATCTTTATCCAGTTCCACAAAACCAGTATCTATGTGTGGAATTTCGGGAAAAGGGCCCAATAAAATACAACCATCTTTCAACTCTATTAAACGGTTTCCATTTAATAAAAAAGGTGGATTATGACCTGCATTAATATAAGTTAAGGAGTGAGAATAAATATCATATTCTGCAATAAAAAAAGTAATGAATCGCTCTCCTTCTGTTAATCTGAACACGGTATTATTCAAATCTCTTATAAAGGGATCTAAAGCGGTACGTTTATTAATTAAGGTATGAAAATTAGCTTGAAAATTAGACATTAACAAAGCGGCAGATACCCCTTTACCCGTAAAATCGCCAACACAAAAGACTAATTTTCCATCATCAAACTGAATATAATCGAAATAATCACCGCCAACACCTAGTTTTGGTTTGTAAATACTATCAAATTCATAATTTTTTGAGATTGGCAATTTTTTAGGAATGAGCATTTTTTGAACCTCTGCAGCAAGTTCCATTTCATGATTCAACCTTTCTTTATCAATCTGTGATTTAAACAATCTTTTATTTTCAATAGCTACAGCAAGTATTTGGGTAATGGCGGTAATAATTTGTACCTTATCAAAAATATCATCGTCCTCACTAAGAAAGCCACCTACGAAAATATGGGCAATTTGTTCATCCTTATGTTTAAATGGAATAGCAACATCAAAATATTTTACTAACGGATGGTCGTCTCCCTCCATTTTTTTTAATTCCAAATAAGAAGAAAATTTATCAACAATATTAACGTTTTGAAGAACGTCAGGTACGCGAAGAGAACTGACGAGTTCCCATTTATCATTTTCACGTACAAACAAAAGCATAGATTTTACGCCCAAAACCCAATCTAGAAAAGATTTATACTCGGAAAAAAGATCTGCGGCAGAATGATTCATGCCTATACCCTTAGTTATGGCAAGGAGTCCGGAAATTTGCATTTGTTTAAGATGCAAAGACTTCTCCAAAGTAGTTAATGCTGTAAGATGTTTGCTTATACCTCCTAATTCATTCATTCATTATCTTTTAAAAAAAACGAATATTAAAATTTCTTATTTTAGCTTAATATTATCAAAATGCCTTTTATTGTCCCTATCTGATTTTTTTTTTAAATTTTTTTCCAGCGCTGTCTCTAAGTTAATACCAGTTTGATTGGCGATACAAATTAACACAAAAAAAACATCAGCCAATTCGTCAGCTAACGCTTCTTTACTATTTTTTTCAATCTCCGTATTTTTAAAAGATTGCTCCCCATACATTCTGGCCATAAGTCTTGCCACTTCACCAACCTCCTCCATCAAAATAGCAGTATTAGTCAACTCATTAAAATATCTGACACCCAGCGTATTAATCCATTGATCAACAATTTCCTGTGCTTTAGTAATCTCCATTATTTACTCTTTATTTTTAGAATCCATTAAAATGGTAACCGGTCCGTCATTGATTAAGGACACCTTCATATCGGCACCAAAAATACCCCTTTCAACCTTTTTCCCTAATGCCTCAGAGAGCGATGCAAGGGTACTTTCATATTTAATCAAAGCACTTTGTGGTTTTGCTGCCTTTATATAAGAAGGCCTATTTCCTTTTTTGGTTGAAGCATGCAGGGTAAATTGAGAAATAACTAACATATTACCCCCAGTATCAACAATAGAAAGGTTCATAATTTGCTGAGCATCATTGAAAATACGCAACCCCATAATCTTCCTTACGATCCAATCAATATCCTCATTGTTATCATCCTCTTCATATCCAGCAAAAACCAATAAGCCATTATCAATATTCCCTACGACTTCATCATTAACTTTAACCGAGGCTTCCAGCACTCTTTGAATTACTACTCTCATACATATATAGGTGTTAGAATAAAGTTAAGGGTGAATGTCCTTTGTCATGAAGAGCACCATTTTTCACTCTTATGTTATTAACAAGAGAAGAAACAGGATAACTCATTAGATAGCTAGAGGGGGAAGGAACCATAATTTTGACTAATTCCTCTTTTGTTGCAGCATCAGAAAGCCAATTTTCCCGCTTATCCTCTGTTTCCAATATCACAGGCATTCTGTTGTGCAAAAAGGCAATATCCTCATTTGATTCGGTGGTAACAATAACAAAAGAAGAATAGGTATGATTACTATATTCAAAAGTCTGCCATATTCCGGCCATAAACAAAACAGGATCTTTAGAAGGTAATATTCTGTGAGGTATTTTTGATTTACCGTAGGTCTTCCATTCATAAAAACTATCAGCAGGTATAATACATCTTCGATTAACTACAGATCCTTTGAAGTTTACCTTTTCAAATATAGTTTCAGATCGGGCATTTATATATGGTGGCAAAACCATTTTTACAGCATTGTTTTGTTGAAAACCCCAACGCATAAAAGATAACACCATAGTATCGACCTTATGAATAGCTAAAGCCTGCTCCGTTGGGCAAATATTTAAACTTTCAACCCAATCGTTGGGAAGGGAAACACCTGGAAGTAGAACCTTCAAAACGTCTTTTTTTACATTAAAAGAGTACCTTCCACACATAATTTACAAACATTATAATTAATAACATATATAAAAAACTGATTAACAATGATAGTTATTCTTTATTTCTCCACAAAAAACACTAAAGTACTGGGGAGAAAGTATGGCTTATAAACACAGCTCCTTCAAATAACAAAAAGCAACGAATATCTCCACAATGAATCCACTAAATTACTTACCATCCCAACATAAAAGACAAATAGCTTAACAGCGATTAAAAGTAAAAAGAAATAAACAACGTGGATATACAGTCATGTTAATAAATAAAGAAAAATCAATAAGAGTATATATAAACAACTGTATAGGAAGGTGGAAAACGTTTGAATGTAAAAAGAATATTTATGTAACACTGTTATTACTAACATACCAACATGGCTTATAATGAATATGATTCTTTTTTAAAAGAAAAAAAATAACAATAATTATCAGTGAATTCCTTCATTTACAAATGCTCAAAAAGAATGTACTTTTGCAGAAAAAAAATATGAGCAGAAAGAGTTTGGTTGGAAATTATCCTAAGATTATAACCTTATGGCTTGGCTTAGGATTGATAATGATTTTTTTTCAAGTGGTTATTGGAGGCATAACCAGATTAACCGGGTCGGGACTTTCTATCACCAAATGGGAAATAGTTACAGGTACTTTACCACCCATGGACGAGGCTTCCTGGGAAGTTGCGTTTGAGGAGTATAAGGAAACACCCCAATACAAAAAAATAAATGAGGGAATGGAAATGAAAGATTTCAAATTCATTTATTTCTGGGAGTATTTCCACAGATTATGGGCAAGAACCATGGGTTTAGTTTTTATTATACCTTTTCTCTATTTTTTAAGAAAGGGATGGATAGATTCATTTCTTTTAAAAAGGCTGGGTATTGTCGTTCTTCTTGCGGCGACGGTTGCATCCTTTGGATGGATCATGGTAGCAAGTGGGCTTATTGAGCGTCCCTTGGTAAATGCCTACAAATTGACTTTACATCTTTCCTTAGCTTTAATTCTTTTTTCCTATTTACTATGGACGTTTTTATTGACTTTTAAACGTTTTCCACATGTTACCAACACTCTAAATATTAAGTTGTGGACAAAATATTTACTCTTTATGCTGGCTTTTCAAATCATTTTAGGGGGTATCGTTTCAGGCTCAAAAGCAGCCTTATTTTACCCTACCTGGCCCGATATGAATGGGCAGTATATACCTGATGTAATGGTTGAAAAGGGCTCTTTTAAAATAGATAATTTTATACATTATGATAAGAATCCATACTTCAGTGCGTGGATACAATTTCTACATAGAAACGTAGCTTATATATTGACATTCAGTATTTTATCTTTTATAATTTTCTATTGTAAAAAGGTGGACAACGCGTCCTACAAGCGATGGTTAGTAGTATTGGCGAGTTTGTTAGTAACTCAGGTATTACTTGGTATTTTTACCCTTAAAAATAGTATTTATCAAATACCAGTTAACCTTGGTGTAGCACATCAGGCCGTAGCTTTATTGTTACTAACTACTATGTTGGTAATGTTATTTTCCACTCAAACTAAGAAGTTATAAAGACTGAATGTTAATAACATTGTGGAAAACGATTTTATAAAAAATATATTTTTTTTGTAGTTTTTTGTTCGATTTTATTAAAGTCATTTACGTTTCTATTAGTTATTAGCGTTGCAAACAAGTAGTTATCGTTTTCCACATGTTTTCCACATGTTTTAAAATTTTTGTTAGCATTTTTTTGACGTTAAAATTATAGTTTATTATCTTTTTGATAGGTTAATAACAGGTTGTAAATTTTCTGATTCAAAACCAGAGAATACTAATAAATTGTTTTAATTCTTTGAGGCTATTTCGTTTTGTGGATAAAAGCTAAGTGTTTTGTTTTTAGTGAATTACAGAATAGAGAATATTTTTATTTTTAATTTTTTCTTTTAAAATATTGATAATCATTTATTTATAAATAAATTTTCTGTTAATGTTTAAATAAATAAAATGTTTAAAAGAAAAACTCCCTGTTGGTAATTATGTTAATAAATTTTAAGCTGGCAGCAAAATGTTTATATCTAAATTTATAAAATGTGATATATTGGTATAAATAATAGTATTTTCTCTTTCAATTTCTTGTCAAAGGTTGAAGAATATAGATGTTTAACATTCTTTAAATTTTTAAAAAATGTTAATAACAATGTGGAAAACGAAATTTAATAAAAATGATGTTAAAAACAGATTTATGGTTTCCTGATGTGGAAGAAAGTACAGAAGAGGGCATTGTTGCTGTAGGTGGAGATTTATCAGTGGAACGCCTTATATTGGCATACAGTAAAGGAATTTTTCCTTGGTATTCTTCTGACAAAAATCCTATTTTATGGTGGTCACCAGATCCAAGGTTTGTCCTTCTTCCAGAGAATTTAATCGTTTCAAAAAGCATGCGACCTTATTTTAATCAAAATAAATTTAAGGTTACTTGGGACCAAAATTTTGAAGACGTTATTAAAAATTGTCAAAAAATAGATAGAGAAGATCAGCTGGGTACCTGGATTACCTCTAAAATGTTGGCAGCTTATATTCAATTGCATAAAATGGGTTATGCACATTCTGTTGAAGTCTGGTTGGACAATGAATTGGTTGGTGGCCTATATGGTATTTCTTTGGGAAAGGTATTTTTTGGTGAGTCTATGTTTGCTAAGGTCTCCAATGCTTCAAAATTTGGATTTATTTCTTTAGTAAAACAATTGATTAAAAAGGATTTTGTACTTATTGATTGTCAACAAGAGACTAAGCATTTAGAAAGTTTAGGCGCTAGTGCCATAAAAAGAAAGGACTTTATTGATATTCTAAATCATAATAACATTGAGGAAACTTATATTGGTTCCTGGGAGAACTATTTTACTAATTAATTTTTACGCCTTAAGTACTTTGGACTTGTTTTCAATAACAAAACTTGGTCAACCGGTAAAAATACCCGTTTCTCTTTCAGGGACATTCGCAGAATTACGTTCTGATCATTTTCATGGTGGCATAGATATTAAAGGTACTGTAGGAACACCAGTTTATGCAGTAGAAGATGGATTTCTTTACAAATTGGAGTCAAAAGGAACGGGTTATGGCAATGTTATTTACATTAAACATAAAAATGGATATATGTCTGTTTACGGTCACTTATCTGCCTTTAATACGCCATTTGAAGAACAATATTATAAGGAAGCTAAAAAATATAAGAAGTCAAATTTTTCAGTTTATTTCAAAAAGGATGAAATTCTGGTTAAAAAAGGAGACAAAATAGGTGAAATTGGAAATACTGGCTTCTCGTTTGGGCCCCATCTTCATTATGAAATTCGAGATTTAAAACACAATAAACAGGTTAATCCCTTGTTTTTTAGTGTAAATGTAAAGGATTGTTCTCCCCCGGAATGGACCGCATTAAAACTGATAAACGTTGATGAAAATAGGGTTTCAAGAAGCGAAAGATTTGTTAAGCTAAATAAAAATGAATATTTTAAAGTAGATACATTAGATCTGTTAGTTGGTAAATCTGCTTTAGCCGCACAGGTTTTTGATGGCATGGAGGGAAACAATAATAGAAATGGGGTTTATCAGTTAAAAATGTACGTAGATGGAAAACTTTATTTCCATTTTTTAGCTGGCAAGATAGCCCTGGAGGAGTCTAAATATGCCAATGCTTTGATTGATTATAAGGAAAATAAGTTATCAAAGGATATTTTTTATAGGTGTTACCGTATTCCGGGAAATAATCTTAAGTCTTTTAAACAGTTACAAAATGATGGATATTTTACTGTGAAATATGGTAAAATAACCAATATAGAAGTTGAAGCTTTGGATTATGCGGGGAATTATAGTCGGAAAAGAATAGCTATTAGGGGCATAAAAGGATATTTACCCTCGCTCCCTTCTCATAATAAGTATGTGTATAGAAATGTTGATAACCAGTTAAAGACCTATTTTATAGAGGTGAATATTCCTAAAGGAGCTGTTTATCAAAATATTCCTTTTATGTATAGGGAGATAAATGAAATGCGCAGGGAAACTTTTTCAAGAATTCACTCGGTTCATAATGATAATGAACCTTTGCATAAAGACATTTTTTTGTCCATTCGTTCGGGAATTATTCCGGACTATTTAAGGGAAAAGGCATTTATTTCAGGTTGTAATCAACAGGGAAAGTATGTTAATTACGGGGGTAAATGGAGAAAAAATTTTCTTGAGGGACAGGTCGATCAGTTTGGAGAGTTTTCAATCATGATAGATACCATACCTCCTACCATAAATGATTTATCATTATCGGGAAAAGGGAAAAAGGGAATCTTACAGTTTCATCTTTCAGATAACGTAGATTTGCCGGAAAGCATGGATTATCCCTTTTTTAAAGTTACCTTGAACGGACAATGGATTAGAATGCGGTGTGACAGTAAAAGCGGTATTATTTCAGGACATTTACCCGTTGATCTTAAAAAGGGTAAATATGAAATTAAAGTAACGGGTTGGGACAAAATGAACAATATAAATCATTTCACAAAGTCATTCACTGTGTGGAAATAATTTTAATGAACTAAGTTTTACCTAACTTGTTTTCTATAAAAATAATGAAAAATGAGCCATTTGACTATTGGGGACGACGTTCCTTCCTTTGAAGAAAAAGATGAGCAAGGTACGGTAGTAAGTTCTACCTTATTATTGGGTAAAAAGTATATTTTATTTTGTTACCCAAAAGATGATACGCCGGGCTGTACTGCAGAAAACTGTAGTTTAAGAGATAATTATGGCACATTAAAGGACATGGGATACATTATTTATGGAGTAAGTCCGGATAATGAAAAGAAACATTTAAAATTTAAAGATAAATATCAGCTTCCTTTTCCGCTTATCGCTGATACAGAAGCCAGGTTATTAAGTGCTTTAGGTGCCTGGGGAGAGAAATCTATGTATGGAAAAAAGTATTTCGGCGTACTTAGAAGTACTTTTATTGTTAATGAGGAAGGCAAATTAACTCACATTATTGATAAAGTTGATACAAAAGCCCATGCAGAGCAGATATTAGCTTTATTAAAAAGTTAAAGTGCTACGGAATGGCATACATAATCGGGTATGATTCCGCTGGAATTAATTAAAAAATGATGTTGGTCAGGAAGAGTATTGCCCGATAAAACGAGGGCAGTATGTATGCCGAATTTATTGCCCCCTAAAATATCCGTATGTAGCGTATCACCTACCATGAGTATTTTATCTTTTGGAATACTTTTTGTAGAAGATAATTTTTCGTAAGCATAGATAAATAGAGGAACGTCAGGTTTTCCGAAGCGAATAAATCGTTTACCAACAATATCTTCCAGCATGTTGGCAATACCACCGATAGCAATATTAATTTGATTGTTACTAACAGGATAAGTCCTATCGGTATTGGCTACTACGACAGGAATATTTTTATGTCTGAGTAAATTAATGGATTTACTCAAATCACTTTCCCAGTTAAAACCTTCTTCATCTAACAAAACCAAAGCGGAAATGTCAGAAAAGTTTTCTGGCTGGACCTCGCTGATGGGTAAAGTGGGAAGGCCTAAATTTTCAACATAATGGGCAGAATTTTTAGTTCCTAAATAGGCAATGGTACCTTTTTTTATCTTTAATTGAAGATATTCCCGGGCGAGCATGCCTGAAGAAATCATATTTTCCTCGGTAATTAAATCAATACCTTGCTGTTGGTATCTTTTAGCTAGTTCAAAAGGACTACGGGAAGAATCGTTAGTAAGAATAAAAATTTGTTTTTGGTCATTATGCAGCTTATAGATGGTTTCTGCTACGCCTTCAATCAAGCCATTGTAATTTTTTAACACACCAAAGGCATCAAAAAATATAGCATCATATTGTTGAATAACCTTTTCAAAAGAAGAAATTTTAGTCATACGTTTATATTATAGCGCTAGTGCCCGAAGTAATTTATCGGCATTAAATTCTTTTTCAATACTTGGAAAATAAGTACTGTATGCCTCTTTCTGTAATTTGGTAGCATAAATTTCGTGGAAGAAATATCGGCCGTCTTTTATAACATAATTAAGTATAAAGAAACGATAAACCTCAGGTATAAATCGGATTTCAATTTCTGTCAAAGGATAAACCCGATGATAGGCTTTAAGAAAAATGATAAACCGGTCCTCCATTAGCGGCGAAATATTATAACTAAATACCGTTCTGTCACCAGCATCAGAAACAATGCGACTTAGAAAATAAAAATCTAAAATTCGGGAAGCCATTCTAAACCAATCATAATCCCATCGGGAGTAAAGGCTGGTTTGGGTGGTTACAGAAAAATTTCCGATATTCCAATCTACAAAAACGGGAATTTTTTGTAATTTATCAATGCGCAATGAATCGCTATTTGTAAAAAATCGGTCACATTGTTCCTGTAAAACAGAAGCATATAATCGGTGTTCAAATTGTCCAAAATCTGTTGAAAGAATGTCTAAAAGGTGGTAAATATCTGATTTAAGCGTTTTAGAAGAAGGGGGTAATGTGTTTGACACTCTGGAACACGCTTTATGAAAAGCGGCAAATTCTTCTCCCAGGCGTTCTATATGATTATGGCTTAATCTGGCGGGTAATTTCAAATCAATGGCCACTGGATTATAAAAAACAACCCAGGCATCAATCAGGGAATCTTTGTATCTGTGAACAAACAATTGATTTCCTTTTATCAGTGAGCGAGCCAGGAAATGATTAAAAGGGATATTCAGATTATTGGCGAGGACATTTATAATGGAATGATCCTCAATAAAATGGTCATATTTACCGAAATAAGAAAGCTTGGCGATAACAAAATCTCCTTCGGGAAAAATAATTTTGTAAACATGATTTGTTGAAACCCGCGCACTTATGTCAGAAATGGACTTTATGGGTCTGCTACTGTCATAAGCGGCCCAGGCATGGTTTACAATGGTTGTAAAGTCGATATAATGCATATCAGATTCCATTTTGCCAGGTTAGAATAGTAGGCTCTTCACTGGTAACAATAAGGGTGTGTTCATGTTGGGCAACGTAACTTCCATCCCTTGTAATCATGGTCCAACCGTCGGTATCTTCCTTAACGAAAGACGCTTTAGTGGAAATAAAGGTTTCTAAAGCTATGACGCTATTTTTTTTAAAAACAGCTTTATTATATGGGTCGTAAAAACAGGGAATCTCGTCTGGATCTTCGTGTAGTTTTCTACCAATGCCGTGACCCACTAAATTTTTAATCACTTTAAAACCTCTTTCGGCGGCTTTTTGCTGTATAAATCTCCCAACCACAGCTATTCTTACTCCTGCTTTAATCTCCTTTATTGCAGATAGTAAAATTTCTCTGGAGGCGGATACTAAGGGCTGTAAACCAGCCAAATCATTTCCAAGGATAAATGAAAACCCATTATCTCCATAATAACCGTTAAGTTCCGCTGACACATCAATATTAATTAAATCACCCACTTTTAGAATTTTAGATTTAGAGGGAATACCGTGAGCTGCCTCTTTATTTAGTGAAATACAGGTATAACCGGGAAATTTATAATCTTTAATGGGTGCAGAGGTGGCACCATAACTTTTTAGTAAGGATGCTCCATATTCATCTAATTCGAAGGTATTCATGCCCGGTTTGGCATATCCAATCATTGATTTTAGGGTTAGGGCCACTGCATCACTGGCTGCCCGCATACCCAATAAATCTGCGTCTGTCTGAACTATCAAGATTTTTAACTTTAATGGCGAAAGTTAATATAAAAAAAAGGTAATTTTAGAAGTTAAACAAGAAAAGCGAAAAATGAGGGTCAAAGCATTTGGTATAGCAAAGGAAATTCTAGGAAATTCAAGCATATATATTGAGCCGAATATGGTAACCACCGTGAGGCAATTAAAAGACTATTTATACGAACGTTATCCTGAGATGTTACACCTAAAAACAATGGCCATTGCTGTGAATCAATCTTATGCAACGGATGATACAAATCTGTCGGAAGAAGCTGAAATAGTAATTATTCCTCCTGTTAGTGGAGGTTAGAGAAGATTGTTATTTTTCTAAGTCTAATAAATATTTCTTTTTTTCCAGGCCATAGAAATATCCGTGAAGGTCGCCATTTTTTGCAATACATCTATGACAGGGAATAATGATAGCGATGGGATTATTCCGATTGGCATTTCCAGCGGCACGAAATGCTTTTTCACTTCCAGCCATAGATGCTAATTCACTGTAACTTACAGTTTCGCCGTAAGGAATGCGTTGTAAAGATTCCCAAACGGCTATTTGAAAAGGGGAAGCATTTCCATAAGAAATGGGTAAATCAAACTTCGTCCTCTTTTTATTAAAATATTGCTGCAGTTGATTAACGGTTTCTAAAGCGACTTCATCATGGGAAGACAAACCGTCTTTCTCATTTTTAGCATCAACTAATTTTACCGAAACCAACTTATTCTCATTGGTTATGATACGCAATAAACCAAAGGGAGAATCATAAATCAGACTATTCAAACGATTTTAATTTTTACTTTCAGGAGAGGAAAGCAGATTAAAAAACTGATCTAATTTAGGTGTAATAATAATCTCAGTTCTTCTATTTGCCTGTCTTCCAGCCGCAGAGTCATTTTCTACCTTCGGAGAGAATTCACCTCTACCTCCAGCAGTCATTCTTTTTGGATCTACCTGGTGTTTTTGTTGTAGAAAGCGCACAACGGAGGTAGCTCTGCGAACACTTAAGTCCCAGTTATCGATGGTACAGGAATTAGAAATAGCTAAATTATCGGTATGACCTTCCACTAAAATATCAATATCTTTGTGGTCATTAACGACGGAGGCTACCTTTGATAAAACACTTTGAGCTCTGTCGTTGATGTCATGACTACCACTTCTGAAGAGTAGTTTATCAGAAATAGAGACATAAACAACGCCTTTTTTTACTTCAATGGTCAAATCCTGGTCATTGACATCAGATAAAGACCTTTTTAAGGTATTTACCAAAGAAAGACTTAAAGAATCCTTTCTTTGCATCTGACCTGTAAGGTCCTGTATATATTTGCTCTGTTCGCTTATAGCCTGTAGCGATTTATTGATACTTTCTGCCCCACTTTTACTAATTACGGAAAGATCGGAAAGCCTATCCAATAAACTAGCGTTTGTACCTTTTAATAAGGCAATCTGGTCTTCTAACAGACGCACCTGATTTCTTTTATCCGTTAATTCGCCATCCTTATTTTGCATTTCACGCAGGCGGCTTTGTAATTCTGTTTCTTTTATCTGTAGCTGACTTTTTAGTTGACTAAGTTGAAACTGGCAATCTGCCAAATTCTGTTCTGCCGCTTTAACCAATGCCTGTTGCTCACCCTGAAAGGCCAGGTATTTCTTTTTTGTAACACAAGAAGATCCAATTAAGACAATGGAAAGAAGAAAAAGATAGGGCTTCATAAAAGGTTTATTGAAAAAATGAAAAAAAAAGTAGAAAAAAAACTACACATTAAAAGTAACGAAAATTTATTAAAAAATTGTCTATTTTGGACTTCCAATTTTTATGGTAATAGCACCTAAACGAAATCTATTTTACTGAAAATGCTCCAAAAACTTATCATTGGGCTATTAGCTCTGTTTTCCCCATTTCTTGTAAATGCACAGGAAGTAAGTGAGTTTAAACTACAAAAAGTAACCTCAACTATCAAAATTGATGGTCTTCCCGACGATGAAGCCTGGAGAAATATACCTGAAATTAAGGATTTTTGGCAATATTTTCCTACCGATACTTTACCTGCACAGCAAGGTATTTCAGTGAAAATAGGGTATGATGATAAACATATTTATTTTCTTGCTGTCATGAAAAATAGAAAAATAGACAGAAGTTATATTACTCCCTCTCTAAGAAGAGATTTCAGGGGGGAAGCAAATGATGGATTTTCAATAATCATTGATCCATTTCAGGATCAAACGAATGGCTTTCAGTTTGGGGTAAATCCTTTTGGTGTCCAAAGAGAGGGTTTAATTTCAAATGGTGGTTCAACAGGTAGTGACCTGAGTTTTAGCTGGGATAATAAGTGGTTTGCAGGAGCAAAACAATTTGAAGGTTACTGGGTTGCTGAAGGTGCCATTCCCTTTAGCACGCTCCGATTTAAACCGGGATCTAAATACTGGAATTTTAAATTTTATAGGATAGATAGTGAATCAGCGGAGCGGGTAGTTTTTCCCCGGCTCCCCCGACAATTTCAGATTTTAAATCTGGTAAGCATGTGCAGAGGGGTTTGGGATGAACCTTTGGCTAAAAAAAATACGAATTTCGCTGTTATTCCTTATGTATTGGCAAATTCTCAAGTAGATAAACTAAATAATGTTCCCGTTACCAATAAGATTAATATTGGTGGGGATGCTAAAATTAGCGTGGGCCCCGCTTTAAATTTGGATTTAACTGTAAATCCTGACTTTTCACAAGTGGAAGTAGATGAACAGGTTACTAATCTGGATAGATTTGAAATATTTTTTCCGGAAAGGAGGCAGTTCTTTTTAGAAAATGCCGATTTATTCGCCTCCTTCGGACAGGAACGATTAAGGCCCTTCTTTTCCAGAAGAATCGGTATTGCCAGAGATGAGGAAACGGGACAAAACATTCAAAATCCTATTTATTTCGGCGCCAGATTGAGCGGTAAACTGGATAATAACTGGAGGATTGGATTACTCAGCATGCAAACGGCAAGAGATTTATCCATTAATCAACCCTCTGTAAATTATAGTGTGGCTGCCGTGCAAAGAAAAATATTTAGCAGATCTAACGTGGGTGTTATTTTTGTTAATAAAGAGCCTTTTTATGACGAAAATGTGATAGGGTTTAATAAAAAAAATTTTAATCGTGTGCTTGGGTTTGACTATAATCTTGCCACAGCAGATAATAAATGGGCAGGAAAGGCTTTTTATCATTACTCTTTTGATGAGGAAAACAAAGGTAATTCCAGCGTCTTTGGCGGCGATATTGACTACAATACATATCATTGGGAATTTTCCTTCACAGGCCAGTCGGTAGGTGAAAATTATAATCCGGAAGTAGGTTTTGCAAGGAGGACTGATTATAAAAGGGTAGCTTCTTCCCTTTGGTACAACTTTTATCCCACCAAAGGAATATTAAATAAGCATGGTCCGGGTATTGATTTTGACCAACTAGGAAATGAAAAGTATGGTCTGACGGACTTCGATGTAAATCTTATGTACAGGGTTTTATTTAGAAGTACAGCCAATTTGGAGGCCAGATTGCGAAGGGAGTTTGTTTACTTATTTAGACCATTCAACCCAAGTGGTGGAGACGGGCCAAGCTTGGAACAGGGTAATGGATACGCATACAACTTACTTATCCTCCGCTACACTTCGAATACCAGAAAAAAGATAAATTATAATATTAGCTCCAGATCGGGGCAATACTTTAATGGGAACAGATGGAATTTAGATGGATCTGTTAATTTGAGAATGCAACCGTATGCCTTACTTTCTATGGTTGCCAGTATTAACTTATTGCGCTTTCCCGAACCTTATAAAGATGCCAATTTGTGGCTTATAGGTCCGAGATTGGATATAACTTTCACCAAAAATTTGTTTTGGACAACTTTTATACAGTATAATTCGCAAATTGAGAATGTTAATATTAATTCGCGGATCCAATGGCGTTTTAAACCCGTTTCAGATGTTTTTTTAGTATATACGGATAATTATTATCCGGAATCGTTTGATAATAAAAACAGAGCTATTGTGCTAAAAATTAATTATTGGCTAAACAATTAATTTAAGCTTTATCAAATTGTTTTATCCACAGGCAAACTTCCTCCCAGGTTAATTTCCATTGATCTTTTTTCATTGAGGGAGCATACAAGACCATTTCAAAACGGTTCAGCAGTTGTCTTAATTGCTGAGTTAACGCTTGATTTGAAAGACCTGATTGTTCTAGTTTATCAATAATTTGTTCGTTGGAAAAATTTTCTTTTGGAATATCAAACTGGTGAAAAAGAAAAGTTCTTAAGGCAAAACTTAGTTCAATAAAACTATTTTCATAATCACCTTGATCTCCATATATCTTTGCCTGCTGTAGATGGTCAGTGGTCACTTCAGAAGGGGACTTAACCTTTTTTCGCTGGCTGAGATATTTATACACATAGAAAAAGGCGATACCCAGGAAAGGGATGGTAAAGCCGGCTATCCATAAAATATTGGTAAAAATGGAAGGCGATTTGAAGTCTTCTGAAGTTAATGAAACAAATTGACCAGACTCTTCTTTTAGAGAAATACTATTAGATTGACTGGCTGTTATTTTTATCAAAAAAGGATCTAATAATTTGGTTTCGTATTTACCTGTTAACGGATAAAAATAGGTAAATGAGGGTTGAAAGGAGAATTCTCCTTCTTTTTGCGGTTGAATAACATAGGTAAATGACTTCTGACTAAACTTTTTACCCTCATTTTCACCTCTTTCCTCTTCTTCAGTCTTGGTGTCATATAATTGAAAGGATGGCGGTAAGTTAAGATTTGGGCTTTTTATTCTTTTGGCATCGCCGTCACCTAAAATGGTAATGGTTAAATAAAAAGTTTCATTCGTTGAGGCCGACGTTTTGTCTATGACTGACGACGCTGAAAAGTTGCCAATACCGCCATTAAAATTGGCCGGAATAGGTTTTGGTAGATCTTTTACGGTAACATTTAAGACATTACTTTCTACGTTTACGTATTTCACATCGCCGTTAAAAAAAAGGGAACTGGGTCTTTGAGGATCTTCTTCCAAAAGTCCTACTTGTAATACAAGAGAAGAAATACTTTGTTTTCCTGTTTGTTGTGGGAAAAGGGCAACGCTTCTCAGTACTTTTGTATAATACGTTTTACCCTTTATATTGGTGGTTTGCACCATATTATCCATTCTCTGAATATCTGCTGCATAAAAGCCTCCGTAATCACTTTCCTGAAGGATGCTATAATTTTGAATTTCTTTTCTGGTGTAGATTTTATAATCAAGTCGAACCTGTTGGCCCAGATAAATAGTATTTTGAGTAAGTTCAGCACGGATAAAAAAATCCTGATCATTATTATTTTCCTGCTTTCCATCTGATGTCACTAAAATGACCAGGGAATTACTTTTCAATGTTTTTCCCCGTACTTTAATTCTTGCAGGACGAATGGTTAGTTTTCCATTTCTCTTAGGCTGCAAGGTATAGGAAAAGCTCATTTCCCTTTGTATTTGACCATTTTGAATTACTGTACTAAGTCCTCTGTTGGGTCCGGAAAGGATATAAAAATCGTTTGAAAAGTCTGGTGAAATAAAATCTTCCCCTTCCCCATTTTTTAAGATAAAGGAGACTTCCACTAAATTTCCAGGTCGTACTTTCTCAGCATCGGCAACGGCAAAGAAGGAAGTTTGACCGTATAGGAAGCTACTTACCAAAAGAATTAGACTAAATAAAAATGGGCGCATTTTACCAATCTTTTTTGACTTGACTATTTGTTTTTCCAGCTTGTCGAAGTTTTGATTGCACTTTTTTTTCTTCTTCATCCATAATATTTAGAAGAGCTTCAGCTTCTTCCTTTGATAATTTTCTTTGTGTATTTTCACCCTGCTCTTGTTGATTTTTATTTGGGTTACTATTTTTTTGATCTTGATTTTGATCTTGCTTTTGCTGATCTTGTTTTTGTTTATTTTCCTGCTGCTGTTGCTGTTGTTCTTTCTGCTGCTGTTTTTTTAAAGCAACGGATAGATTGTGCTGCGTTTCCTGATCTCCCGGTTTAATTCTTAGCGCTTGTTTATAGGCATCAATGCTACCCTTAAAATTTCCTTTTTGGTAGAGTGCATTTCCTAAATTATAGTAAGCATTTGCTTTTTGTCCTGATGGATTTAATTTATCAATAGA
>JAFMBH010000033.1 GCA_017858735.1 Bacteroidota bacterium | reverse complement strand
TCAGATTCAATGCCTGTTTCTTTTATTAAATCATTTATGCTAAAATCTGTTGAAAGGTAGGATTTTGTTGTTTTTTCCCAATGTGACAATTTCTCCTCTATTTCTAAAGGATTTATACCTTTTATCCTATTATCTAAAAGGGACGCCTCATTTATATTTTCCTTTGCCAGTAAAGGATAACCTATCATGAGAGAAGGATATAAAGAAAGAAAAACAAAGAAAATGAAGGAAATAGTAACAGAAAATAAAGTGGTCCAGTTCACCAGGAAACTTTTATCTAATTCTATGAATCCAATAATTACATAAGAGAAATTTATAATGACCCAGGAACTTATAAAATAAAAATAAAACTTATTTATTTTTTTCTTATTAAAATCCTCTTTGTTGATTTGTTGAAACTTCTTATATATATTCAGCAAATAAAATCCTGAAATAAACCCAAGGGAATGACGAATTATTCTCATTAAACCAACCCCAAAATAACCCATAATCACCTCTTTATCCCAACCTTTTGTAATAAAATCATTGATATTTGATAATTGCTCAGGTCTCGATAAAAAGAAATGAAAATAAATGAAATTGAATAATGCAAGTATAATAGGAATAAATAAAGGGAAATGAAATACATGAAATGTATATTTTCCCTTAATCAAATAGATAAAAAAGATAAATACTACTAAAGGGGTAGCATTAAAAAGAATAGCAGGCCAAAGTGTGAAATAGAAATACAAGTTAACATCCCCTAAGTTTCTGCATAGTAACTGAAGGTTGCTAAAGAAAAATGAGGCAAATAGGAAGGTAAGAAAAATTTTAAAGATTCCTTTAGGAAACTTCAATAACATCCAAATTAATGAGATAATTAGGATTATCAGGTTAAAATAAATTAAAATACTTGTCATGACTGGGAATAATGGCCAATATTAAGAATATAATATTGATTTTCCTATCATTTGACATTGAAATATTCGATTTTTAAAAAATCAAGTAGTCAGGAGATTTTCAGTCACCAAAGCAAAGGCACCGAGCATAGGCGCACTATCGCCGAGCGTTGATATTTTTATTTCACAATCGGTGGCAAGTTGTGGCAGACTATGCAAATTGATACCTTTATTAATGGCAAATCTCATAGACTCTAAAACGGGAATAAAGCCACCACCAACAATAATCAATTCAGGGTTTAATAGGTCAATGAGCACCGCTAATGATTTTCCAAGTTGTTCTCCCATAACATGAAGATTATCTGCCAACGGATAATCATAATCTGTTGAATGAGTTAAAATTCCTTTATAATCTAGCGACTTACCTATTTTCTGAAAAAAGGAAGCCTCAAGGGCTAAACCAGAAACCAGCGTTTCCAGGCAACCTGTTTTACCACAAACACATAATTTATTGTTGTTCTCTGCGAAAATGTGACCAAATTCACCAGCAAAGCCAGAATGTCCCGTTTGCAACTGACCATTAGAAATGACACTAACTGCCAAACCTTTAGACAGGTTAACAGAAATTACGTTAGTTAAATCTTTTGCCAGTCCGTAATAATTCTCACCTAAGGCCATTAGATGAGTATCATTTTCTATAAAAACGGGAATCCCCCAAATAGTTGAAAAATAATCAGTCAGAGGAATATCTAAATGTAAGAAAGAATAGCTAACTCCTTTTTTAGCATTTACTCTACCTGTTATTCCAATACCGGCACCCAATATTCTATCTATAGGTAATTGTAATTCTTTAATTATATCAGGAATCAAATGAGTAAGAGATGTTAAAGATTCACTTTTATCCTTAATATCAAAATGTGTTGATTCATAGACATAAATGGATTTTCTATCCAAATTTAAAACATTAATTTTCAATGAATTCAATAGAATTTCAATGGAAAATAAATAGCCCATTTCTGGATTTAGCATATAGGTGGCAGGTCTTCTTCCTCCAGAAGATTCCCTTTTACCAGCATTTACCAGTAAGGCTTGTGATTCGAACTCATCAACCAACTTTGTACCAGTAGGAACACTAAGTTCCATAAAATGACAAAGTTCCGGAATACTCAACTCTTGATATTGAAGTAAAAGCTTGATAATCTTACGCTTGTGATTATTTTGTCGCGAGATTTTATTAAAATCAACCGAGCGTTCTAAGAAGTTCCAAATCATTAGATTTTCTTTACTTATTTTTCACGCAGCGCAGATACATTCCGTAGTTGATAAATCCATAATTTCTATCTACTTTATCATTATCAGATTGCATTCTAAAGTAGAATTGAGTTAATGCCGACTCTTCTGTGGCAGTCCAAAAATAAACGGCTCTGTCCATATTCGAGAATCCACCGTCAAAAATTCTAACCCCGCCTGGTCTGGCATTAAACCCTAAAGAAGATCCATTATTTTTTCCACCCCAATATTCAGGATCTTTTAATCTGGATGCGGCTACTTCAGCCCCGCCGGCAGCATTTACTAAATTACTCCATTCCACATCTGTTGCCAGGTGAAAGCCATCAGGAAGAAGACCTCTTTCATCAGAAACAGCGTAATAATTATAAAGAATACCATAAGATTTTCCATTTGCAGGATCATTATTCTGGTAACACCATGCTGGCGACTTACTTTGACCAGCTTCTAACCATTCTACTTCTGTTTTTGCTTCAGGAATTGGATCGCCATTATTAAATTTCTTAACAGACAAATTTTCAGTCATCCATTCATCCGTTCCAATAACCACCGTATCATTGTCAGATTTACAGGAGTAGAATACAGAAAGAATCAATAATAATAAAAATCTAGTTGCCTTCATTTGAAAAAATTTTAACAAAAATACATAACCTGAATTAAAGGCGTCCCTAAAATGAAGAAAAATCATATAATTAATGAAAAATCTAAGATCATAGCAAAAATAACCTGACATAATTGCCGATTTTACTTACTTTTGACCTATTGAAAATTCTAATATGGCAACTGAAGCACTGACCTCCACTGATCAAATCATTTTACGCGACCCTAATGCCTATCAAGGACATGTTCATGAATTCCAGGAATTAAATAATTCTAATGAATCTGCCAGAAGATTTTATATGGAGAGTTATGGCTGTCAAATGAATTTTGCGGATAGCGAAATTGTTGCATCTGTGCTTTCTGACGCCGGATTTGTTCCGACACGTAACATGGAAAACGCAGATTTGATACTCATCAACACTTGTTCCATAAGAGAGAAAGCAGAAGAAACGGTTAGAAAAAGATTAAGGGAATTTAATAAGGTAAAAAAATATAAGCCGGGCACCATTGTAGGCGTGCTGGGTTGTATGGCCGAGCGGTTAAAAGAGAAATTTCTACAAGAAGAGAAAATAGTTGATATAGTTGTTGGTCCTGACGCATACAGAGATTTACCGATGTTAGTTGACACGGCAGAACTAGGTGAAAAAGGAATCAATGTTTTTTTATCTAGAGAAGAAACGTATGCCGATATCAGTCCTTTAAGATTGGGGTCCAATGGCATTTCTGCTTATATATCCATTATGCGCGGCTGTGATAACATGTGCTCTTTTTGTGTTGTTCCATTTACTCGAGGTCGGGAACGCAGTCGTGATTTATACAGTATCCTGGCAGAGGTAAAAGATCTGGAACAAGATAATTACAAAGAAATAACCCTTCTTGGTCAAAACGTTGACTCTTATAAATGGGAAAATCCTGAAACTAAAGAGGTTGTAAGTTTTGCAATGTTACTTAAATTAGTGGCTGAATCAGCTCCCAAAATAAGGATAAGATTTTCAACTTCCCACCCCAAGGATATTACTGATGAAGTTTTAGAAACTATTGCTTCACATAATAATATTTGTAAATACATTCATCTTCCTGTACAATCAGGTAATAGTAGGATTTTAAAAATGATGAACCGAACGTATGACAGTGTTTGGTACAAAGAAAGAGTCGACGCCATAAGAAGAATAATACCTGAATGTGCCATTTCGTCTGACATCATAGTTGGTTTTTGTTCAGAAACAGAAGAAGAATTTCAGGATACTCTTGATATGATAAGGTATTCAAACTATACTTTATGCTATATGTATAATTATTCCGAAAGACCAGGCACCTTAGCGGCAAAAAAACACCCCGATGATATACCAAATGAGGTGAAGCAAAGAAGATTAGCAGAAACCATTGTAGTTCAACGTGAATCTTCCTATGAAAATAATCTTCTTGACATTGGAAAAACATTTGAAGTATTAATAGAAGGCGATTCAAAGAAATCAAATCAGCAGTTTGCCGGTAGAAATTCTCAAAATAAAGTCATTGTATTTCGCAAAAATGGTGACTATAAACCTGGCGATTTTGTCATGGTAGAAGTAACGGATGTAACGAGTGGTACTTTACTTGGAAAATTAGTATCATAAATGGAAAATCTTCAATCCATAAAGCAACGTTATGGCATAATTGGTCATTCTCCTCTACTCGACAGGGCATTAAATACAGCGGTAAGAGTAGCATCGACTGATTTAAGCACCCTGATAACTGGTGAAAGTGGCGTTGGAAAGGAAGTGTTTTCAAAAATTATTCATGGTCTAAGTGCAAGAAAACATCAAAAATTTATCGCAATAAATTGTGGAGCCATTCCAGAGGGAACCATAAATTCAGAATTATTCGGACATGAAAAAGGTGCTTTTACGGGCGCCGTTGGCGATAGAAAAGGGTATTTTGAAACTTATGATGGAGGCACTATTTTTTTAGATGAAATCGGTGAGTTGCCTCTTGACACGCAAGCTTATCTGTTAAGAGTACTGGAAAGTGGTGAGTTTATAAGAGTCGGTTCCAGTAATGTCCTCAAAACTAACGTGCGCATCATTGCTGCAACGAATGTAAATTTGGCTGAAAGCATAAAAAGAAGTAAATTTAGGGAGGACCTATTTTACAGACTAAACTCGGTGACTATTCAGGTGCCCGCCTTAAGGGAAAGACCTGAAGACATTTATATGTTATTTAGAAGGTTTACCGTTAATTTCAGTGAAAAATATAGGACGCCTCCCATACAATTAGACGATAACGCCATCCATCTTCTTCAGCAGTATGCATGGCCTGGAAATATCAGAGAGCTCAAAAATGTAGCGGAAAAAGTCTCTGTAATGACTGAGGAAAGAATGATCGGTTATGAAAAGTTAATAGACATTGTACCAACATTGGGTGAAAGGAATCTGCCCGTCGCTTCAAAAGATAAGGGAAATTTTGATGGTTCTGGTTTTCAGGAGCGCGAAATTCTGTATAAAGTACTTTTCGATATGAAAAAGGATTTGACAGATTTAAAAGGCCTCATTTTCGAAATCATTAGAAACAACGATTTACAGGTTAAAGATATAAATCAGCTAAAAACCTTAGAAGATATAAATCATTTGAGCAATGTTTCTAATCCTAACGAATCATTTCATGAAAAACCATTCGTTACTCCCCTACCCTCTAAAATGGGAAATGAGTACTCTTTGGACGAAAATTTTCAGGATATGAGCACGACAAAACCATTTATTCTGCAGCCCAATATGACCAATAGACCGTCTAATTTTGGTAATGCAGAGGTAATGGATGAAAGCCTAAGAATGGATGATCAGGAGAAAATTTTAATTCTTAAAGCTCTTAAAAAATTTAAAGGAAGAAGAAAAGAGGCTGCACTAGAATTAGGAATATCTGAAAGAACCCTTTATCGTAAGATAAAACAATATGATCTGGAATGAAACTAAAACTTGTGGGTTTTCTAACCCTTTGCCTTCTTATTATGGTCTCCATATTTCAAAGTTGCACCATTTCCCTGTCTGGCGCTACCTTAGACCCTGAATTAAAAACTTTTTACATTCCGAACTTTACAAACAATGCAGAAAATGCCTTACCCTCTCTTTCCCAGAGACTTACAGAAGATCTGAAAGATAAGGTACGAGCTGAATCCCGATTAGTTCTTAGCGAAGAAGAACCAGATATAGAATTTAGAGGCACCTTAGTAGATTATCGTATCACGGCTGAGGCACCACGAACGGGAGAAAGTACCGCCATAAACAGATTAACCATTACTTTGGCCATTTCCTATTTTAACAACAGGAAGAACACTGAAATATGGCAAAAGAATTTTTCTTTTTTTTACGATTTCAGTAGTGCCATCGATTTTTCCTCAGTACAGGAAGCCGCAAATAAAGCAATTAGCAAACAAATTATGGAAGATATATTCAATGCTGCATTTTCAAATTGGTAATGAAAAATGAACCTTCTAATTTAGCTCAATTCAAATATTACATTGAAAATCTCGTTAGCGAAATTTTTACCGATTACGAGTCTTTATGGCAATGGTCTATAAATAATACAGAAATTTTCTGGGTAAGTCTTCTAACTTATTTCGATATAATCATTCACCACCCATCAGAAAAGGTATTAACGGGAGAAGAGCTACAAGAAAAAAGTTGGTTTTCAGGTATGACATTAAATTATGCCGAACACGTTTTCAGACATTTCAGTGAAGACCAACCTGCCCTATATTACCAATCTGAAACTGAACCCATAAGGGCTATTTCCTGGATGGAAATGAAACAGCAAACAGCGGCAATACAGACTTTTTTTAAAATAAATGGCTGCGAACAAGGAGATAGAATAGCTGCCATATTACCACACCAGCCAGAAGCTTCCTATGGTTTTTTTGCAGCCAATGGTATCGGCGCCATCTGGAGCAGTTGTTCTCCTGAATTCGGAAAATTAGCTATTGAAGAAAGATTCAGCGCTATTGAACCCAGCTTTTTACTCGCTGTTTCACACTATCAATACGGAGGGAAATTATTTGACAAAACGGAGCAAGTAAGAAAAATTCGCGCACGGATACCATCTATTAAATCAATAATATGGATTTCAGAAAGTAACTTTCCCCTTGAATCCGGGGAAGTACGTTGGAATGATATCCAGGATTTATATCAAAAGGAGGAACTTACCTTCGAACCATTATCCTTTAATCATCCCATATATATTTTGTTCTCCTCTGGAACAACAGGAAAACCCAAAGCCATTATTCATAGACAAGGTGGCATTTTATTAGAACATTTAAAATATTTAGCCCTTCATAATGAAGTAAAAAAAGGTGACAAATACTTTTGGTACACGAGTACTGGCTGGATGATGTGGAATTTTTTACAATCTGCCTTTATTGTCGGCGCCATACCAGTAATGTATAATGGTAATCCTACCTATCCCGATGAACAAATTCTCTGGAAGCTGGCTGAAAAGACAGGTACGAATCATTTTGGGACCAGCCCCTCTTATTTGACGGCTATTTCTCAAAAAAACTTACAACCAGGTTATTTATATAATTTATCGGCCTTAAGAACCATAAGTTCTACCGGATCTCCTCTTTCCGTTGAACATTTTGATTTTGTGGAAAAATCTTTTCTTCATAAAATACCTTTAATTTCAATGAGTGGTGGAACAGACGTATGCACCGCATTTGTTGGAGGTTGTTCATTAAAACCAATTATAAAGGGGCAAATTCAAGCAAGATGTTTAGGCGCGGCTGTTTTTTCATACAATGAAACCGGAGAAAAGCAAATAGATATTGAAGGAGAATTGGTTATTACAAAGGCAATGCCTTCCATGCCCCTTGGATTTTGGGGAGACGATGATCAATCAAAAATTAAACGCAGTTATTACGAAAAATTTAGTGGGTTTTGGTGTCATGGAGATTGGGTAACCATTACGCAGCAAGGAGGAGTCATCATTTCCGGTCGCTCCGATGCCACTTTAAATAAATATGGCATTAGGATTGGAACGGCTGAAATTTATCGATCGCTTCAAAGGATTTCTAATATTACCGACGGGTTAATCATCCATATCAAAACAGGTTTAACGGAATCCAAATTAGTGCTTTTTGTTTGTTTATGTGAAGAAATCACTTTAGACGAACCATTAAAGAAACAAATCCATCAGACCTTAAAAGAGGATTATTCACCAAGACATTGCCCTGACGAAATACATGTATTGAAAGAAATTCCCTACAACTTGAGCGGAAAAAAAATAGAACTACCAGTGAAAAAACTCTTTGAGGGAGAACATCCTAAATATTTACTTAGTAAAGAATCATTAAGAAACCCAGCATCCTGGGATGAACTCATTGAATTATATATGGAATGGAAAAGAAAAAGGGAAACTATAGAATAATTTCCCTTTGGGTGAAAGACCGGATTCGAACCGGCGGCCTCCAGAGCCACAAACTGGCGCTCTAACCGACTGAGCTACAATCACCATTTATGTTATCTTTCGATAGCGACGCAAATATATTTATTTTTTTTGATTTTTTTTCAAATTTGGCAAAGAGAATATCTTTTTATTTTTCTTTTCCCAGGAGAATTTGTCTCTTTTTTGAAAAACATAGCGAATAGACATGGCAGATTGCATTCTAAAGGAAAAAGAAGAAGGAATTAAAACAGGTAAATAATCCCAGGTGAAATTCAATTTAGCGAAAGTAAATTCCAGACCTGCGGCACCAACGACGCCAAAACCATCTTCCCTCAAGGCATTTTCATTATTCTGCAGAGGCAAACGTACTCCACCACCAAAAAACAAATTAAATCTTCTGGAGAGAATGGCCTTATGATCGACAGCAAGAAAGGTTAAAGCCGTTTCATTTTGCTTTCTATTTGTCTGTAAAATGGCTTCAGCCGTCCACGATTCATATAACCTTTGTTTAACAGATAGACCCCACTCGGTCCCCAATCTAACCCCTGCGGTAGTATTATAAGATTGAGCAAAAGAAATATTTGCCGACAGGCACAAAACAATAAAAACAACTACTTGATTCTTCATAATGATATAACGACAAAACAGTAAACAATTGGTGTGCAAGAATCAATTTTTTCTCGGATCATTTCCACTCATAAAATTAAATGGAGGTAATCTGTCACCAACCAGGGATTTATATTTAAAAGCTGCCCCGGTTCTTTTTAGTTTTTCTTCTTTGGCTTTTTGCAGCATTGCAGGATTTGTAAAAAGTTCCATAGCAGAAATAGCCATTGTTTTTGCAGCCACCAGCATACCACTCACACCAATAGACGAACCCCCTGAAGCCACTGCCTGCCAACTATGAGCGACGGTACCAGGCACCCAGGTTGCTGCGGCTATAGAGGCAGTGGGCGTTACCCAACTAACATCCCCAACATCGGAAGAAGCGGGACCTCCTCTTTCTTCTACTCTAAATTTCTCTATTTTCAAAGCATCTTCAGGTTTATAATCGGCTGGAGGAAAAGAACTTATCAATTCTTCTGCGAAGGCTCTTTCCTGGGGGGAATAAGCAACCCCACCAATTTTAGATAACTTATTAAACATCAGATTTGACAAAGTCTCATTTATCAAAATATTATAATAACCAGAAACTATTTCTTCTGACACCTCAGTTTCGGTACCTATTGCTGCGCCCTGGGCACATTTTTTCACCCTTTCAAACAGCCGAATCACCTCTTTCACTTCAGGATGTCGCACAATATAATAAACCTCGGCTTTTGCAGGAACCACATTGGGAGCCATAGAACCATTGGTAATCGCGTAATGAATCCTTGCGTCGGGTTCCACATGTTCCCTCATCATATTTACCATATCGTTCATAGCCTCCACCCCATCGAGCGCACTTCTACCTCTCCATGGCGCCATAGCAGCGTGAGCGGAAACGCCTTTGAAAGTGAACTTTGCGGAAACAATCGCTAAAGAAGATTCTGCACTTGCATCATTTCTACTGGCAGGGTGCCAGGTAAGCACCGCATCGACATCGTCTAATAGACCACCTCTTGCCATAAAAACCTTGCCACCACCACCTTCTTCGGCAGGCGTTCCATAGACCCTGATGGTACCTTTAATCTTCTCTTTAATCATCCAATCTTTCAAAGCGATGGCTGCTGCGGCAGACCCTGTTCCAAAAAGGTGATGTCCACAAGCATGACCAGGCGCCCTTTCCTCAAAAGGTTCCATATTTGCAGATACTTTTTGAGATAATCCAGGCAAAGCGTCATACTCAGCGAGAAAACCAATGATAGGTTTTCCTTCACCGAATTCTGCGATAAAAGCGGTGGACATACCCTCTTGACCCGATACTACGTTGAAACCATTATCTTTAAGTAAATTTTGGAGTAACAACGTACTTTTATCTTCTTGAAAGCCCAATTCAGCTAACTCCCAGATAGCTAAGGAAGTCTTTTCATATTGCGCTTTATTTTTATCTATGTGTTGTACCACTACTTTTTCGGTAGCAGATAGTCCCGTATGCTGTGCATTTAAATTAATGCCAGCGAATACAAGAAATAATAAGGTAGTCTTGATATTCATGTTAATCAAAAAGTTTATCATATTGATTCGTTTGAGACAATATTTCAGGTTTCAATAATTGATCATTTTGTTTTCCCAGAATAAGCGTTCCCGCTTCTTTTTCCCACTCCTCCAATAACTTGAGACCAGATTCTTCAAAAACGCCATTTTGCAAATCTATGGCATTCATAAAATTATTTGAAGCATGCATAAAGCGCTCTAATTCGCCCATTTTGTTACCCACATCCTCGGCGACAGCCTCCATCGCAGTATCGAATAAAGCTCTTTTGTCCGGATTACCTTTGATAATACTCCTGGCCGACTGCATGGCATTATGTGTTGCGTGAACAGCCTTTTGTTCTTGTTCTTTAATCAAAATCTGATCATTAATGTCTTCGTATAAAATGGTAGAATTGTCAAACATTCTGGTTAATATTTGATAGAGCACCACCATTTTCTGATATAGAGCCTCTAATCGTAAATTTGATTCTTGTAAACGACCGGCTTTCCTAGATTTAACAATTAAATCGGTTTGTTGATCATTCAATCGGGCGGTTTGCGCTTCTGCTAAATTTTGCTTAATGAGTAATTCATTATTATGAATCAACTCTTTCATTTTGTGCATTTGCCCTCTCAACTTTGCGGACTGTTTCTTTAAATTATCGAGATTTGCACTCAACTCAGCGAGATATTTATTCAAAATACTTATGGGATCAATTTTAACAAAAAAACTGGTTATCCAGCGCATAGTATTTTTATAGATGAACCATAGTGACTTTCTGGTAGAAGGGTCTATGAGCGCATAAGCGGTAATCATCGTCAATAAAACCAGCAATGTTAAAGGTATTGGCTGAGTAATAAAACCAATGAGAGCAGGTAGGAAAACGAAGGTTAAAAAACCTAATCCAGCCAAAAGACCAATAAGAAATATTAATCCGGTAACTCCCTCCGGTTTCCGCCAGAACGACTGTGATGCAGAAAGAACAGAAATATCTTGATTGTTATCCATATCGGGCGTTAAATAAAGGTAAAGCGTGCAATTTAGTTAAAAAGAAAGAAAACTTCAAGTACTGAATAAAGGTATATTGCGCTTTAAAAGTTAAATTTGTTTTTTGAAAAAAATCTAAAATGATCCAGCAAGTTCAAGTATCGAATGAAATAGGCGAGTTAAAAAAAGTTATTATACATCGTCCCGACGAAGGAATAAGTAGAATTTCACCCAAACGTTCGGCTGAACTACTATTTGATGATATTGTTCATTTGCCATTAATGCAAAAAGAACACGACATTTTCAGGAAGGTTTTACATGCATTTGTAGGTCAGGAAAATGTTTTAGAGGTTGAAGATTTACTATTAACTTCACTTTCTCTCAATGAATTTGAAAAAAATAAGTTGATCGAATGGGTGGTACAACACGAAGAACTGCCTACTTCTATGTTGCATCTTTTAAAGAAGATGCCAAACGACACCTTGAAGGAGGTGCTCATAACAGGCTATGTCGAGGAGGAGGACTATATTTTATTTGACCCTGTTCCAAATTTTATATTTACCCGGGATATTGCGGTAACCATAAATAACCACGTGCTCATAACCAAAGCAGCAAAGGAAGCAAGACATAGAGAGAATTATTTATCCCGATTTATTTTTGGTGTACACCCATTATTTGATGAACTTAGAAAGCAGGAAAAAATCATTAATTTAAATATTATTGATCTATTTCCACCATCAAGACAAGGCGAATCTGCCCACATTGAAGGGGGTGACGTCATGATGATTCATCCAGATTATTTGCTTATCGGCTGCAGCGAACGAAGCAATGCTTATGGTATTGAGTCATTGCGAAAAGTACTATTTGAAAAAAAGGTAGTAAAAAACGTGGTGAAGGTCAGCATTCCTAATGATCGCTCGTTCATGCACATTGACACTTTGTTTACCCAAATAAACAGCCATCATGTTATTGCCTATAAACCGCTGGTAGCAGAAGGATCGGGCGTTGCTGTTACCGTTTATTCTCACGATGGCACCCGGAAAGAATTTTATTCACTGGCAGCATTCTGGCGTTCAGAAATAGATGAGCAAGTCGTTTTTATTTATTCAGGAGGCGGAGTCTCTCCTTATCAGGAGCGGGAACAATGGACGGATGGCTGTAATTTAGTAGCCCTAAAACCTGGCGTTGCTTTAGCTTATGATAGAAATCCTAAAACGGAACAAACCCTCATTGCTCATGGGTACAATATTCTGCCAGCCAATCAACTCCTGGAACAAATTGAAGAGGGAACACTCAGTGCCAGGGATGTTGAAAATACTATAATTACATTGCCTTCCAGTGAGTTATCCAGAGCAAGAGGTGGTTCTCATTGTATGACTTGTCCTATTCACCGTTCAAACATAAATTAATGTACGTACACACCTTTCAAAAAAGAGTTCGCTACGGTGAAACAGACCAAATGGGTTATCTCTATTATGGAAACTATGCCCAATATTATGAAATTGGCAGAGTTGAAATGCTTAGAAGTTTAGGGATAACCTATAAAAATTTAGAGGAAGATTATGGAACTTTTATGCCGGTTTTACATTTGGAATGCCGTTATGTTCGTCCTGCCCGTTACGATGATTTACTTACCATAGAAACTACGCTTAGAAAACTACCTTCGAAGGATATTATTTTCAATATGGAAATTAGAAATGAGGCAGGGAAAATAGTGAATGGAGGTAGAGTCAGACTGTGTTTCCTCGATAGGCACACAGAAAAAGCGGTGAATGCTCCTGCCGTTCTATTGGATGTATTAAAACCTTTTTTTTAAATTATTTTTATTTGTAAAATGAAACAAAGTCTAAAAAGGTATTGGACATCGATGAAACCATGGGCAAAGAAAGTTTCTTTCCCCGGTTTCTTCAAAGTACCTATTTGGGTCGTAATTAGTTTTTCCTTAAAAGAGTTTCAACGGTTTGATCTAATGATTCGGGCGAATGCCGTTTCTTTTAGTTTTTTTCTTGCCTTGTTTCCATCGCTCATCGCTTTATTCACGCTAACCCCTTTTTTAAAAGAATCTATTTTAGGATTTCTACCTGCTGATTATTCTTTTGATGCCTATTTACAAGAAGAAATCCAAAAAATAATGCCAGGTAATGCAGGGGACAGATTGTTTAATTTTATTGAAGACATCACCACACAACCCAGAATCGGATTATTTTCTTTTGGATTTTTGTCCGCTATTTTCTTTGCTTCTAATGGTATCTTAGCACTCATAAGAGGATTTGAAAAAGACGAAATGCCCTCCTTTTTGCAATGGAACATGTTTAAAAAAAGATTAAATGCTGTTTTGCTTACCTTTATCATAGGAGCGCTCGTTATTATCTCCGTCGTATTGGTCATCATGGGCAGTTGGCTGACCACCCTGCTCGTTCAATATATAAAAGTTGGAAAAATACTTGCCATTCTTTTGAACCTCAGTCGTTGGGGCGTTATCATAGCATTATTTTATTCATCTATTTCCCTTATATATAAATTTGGGGCAGCTACCAAACAAAAATTTCTGTTTTTTACTCCTGGTTCTGCACTAGCCACCTTACTCTGTCTGGGAAGCTCTATCGTTTTTTCCTACTATGTTAACCAATTTAACACCTATAACGAATTGTATGGATCTATTGGAACCATAATAGTCCTTATGTTATGGATACAATTGAACACCCT
Organism: Bacteroidota bacterium; assembly: GCA_017858735.1. Taxonomy (GTDB): domain Bacteria; phylum Bacteroidota; class Bacteroidia; order Chitinophagales; family Saprospiraceae; genus BJGN01. Next base: position 23,998 of record JAFMBH010000033.1, on the reverse strand, counting down.
ATCTATCCTCATAGGATTCGAATTAAATGCTGGAATAATGATAAACAGAGTGATAAAGCAAAAATTCACCATTGATTACGATGCTGGAATAAAAATTAATGAAAAAAATGGAAAATAAGTTAAATAAATGGACAGTATTCTTTTTTTTGGTGGCGATCCTTTTTTATCAGAATAAGGTATTTGCACAAAAATATAGCAATGCCTTTTTACAAATTGGTGTGGGTGCTGCCGGACAGGGATTAGCTTACGCATGTGTTGCTTCCACCGATAATACCAATGCAGCCTACTGGAATCCAGCGGGAATAGTTAGAAACAACCATAATCAATGGGAAATTTCTGCCATGCACAGTGAATGGTTTGGGGGAATTGGCAAATATGATTATCTGGGGGTAACGCTTCCCGGGAAAAATGAAAAGCAAAGAATTGCCCTATCTCTTATTAGATTTGGGGTAGATGATATTCCCAATACTTTATCCCTTTATAATGAGGACGGGACCGTCAATTTTGATAATTTAACTTCTTTTTCCGCTTCTGACTATGCTTTTCTTTTTTCCTACAGTAAAAAAATAGGAAATAATACAGGAATTAATCCCCTTTCAATGGGTTTAAATGCTAAAATCATACACAGAAATATTGGAAAATTTGCTAATTCCTGGGGCTTTGGATTAGATGCCGGGGTGCAGTACCACAAAAACAATGTTAAAGCGGGAATAATGTTCAGGGACATAACCTCTACTTTCAATGTCTGGCGATTCTCATTTTCGGAAGAAGAAAAAAATATTTTAGGTATAACTGGTAACGACCTACCTTCGGAAAGACTGGAGATTACGAATCCACAAATCGTTGTAGGCGCCTCTTTCCTAAAGCGATTTAACAAAATTGGGGTAAGCCCTGAATTAGATTTTTATATTCAAACAGACGGAAGACGAAATACCCTTTTTTCTACTGACAAATTAAGTTTAGATCCAGCTATAGGTTGTGAAATAAACTTCATTTCTAAAGTATTTCTACGATTAGGTGCTAATCAGTTCCAATTTTTTCCCGTTGGAAACAATCAAAAAACCTGGGCAGCCAGGCCCGCTTTTGGTGCAGGATTTAAGACCAGAAGCATACAAATTGACTACGGCTTTAACGATCCCGGCATAGGAAATGGGGCACATTCCCATATCATTTCTACCCTCGTTCGATTTGGTGGTAAATGATAAAAAAAATTTGTATTTGAAATAAAAAGGAAATAGATTTGCCATTCATACAGGCGACCCACGTTTTTGACTCTACATTTTTAATAAATTAAGACCGGACTCGGAGTGACAAGGGCGGGCCTCAGCCAATAACATTGGTTTCCATATAGGAACAAGGGGATTACCGAACCACAAAGGCTGTCTTAATCCTGCTTTTAAGAGGGTCCAAAAACCTTCCTATCGCCTGTATGTTTTTTATTTAGAATGTTGGGGGCTTCAAATATTTTATATGCCCATTTAATTTAGCTCTTTCTTTTATGTTATTCACTTCTAATACATGAGGAATGAAAAGATCCAAATGTTTGCTTAGATACTTTAATCTTTCATTTTCCACCGGTATCTGAATCAATTCCAGTTCCTGATGTATGCTCAGACCAACGTAATGTGCGAAATCAAAAGAAATCAATTCTTCAGGAACAACAGGTAGTTTCTTCTTTATTTCTAATAAATCAAATAATTGGTTCAATTTAGATAATAGGATAGTCTGAAATTGAAGCTCTGAGGTTGGAATATTGGGTAGAAATTCAATTTTACCGTTCAAATAATCATCTTGCTTAACCGGGTAATTAAAATCGACCACATGAAAGACTCTTTTTCCCAAGAGTTCAACATCGCAGGAACCATCTATTTCCAGATTATAAATAGATAAAAGTTCCAATTCTGTACCAACGTCTATAATTTTTCCTTTGATATAGGGTATTATTCCAAAATTCTCACTGTTCTCATCACAATGTCTTATTAATTTTTTGTATCGGGGTTCAAAAATATGTAGGTTCACTTTTTCGTTAGGAAAAACGACTAGTTGAAGGGGAAAAAGAGGTAAAACGCGCATTTATATGTTATTTTAGTTTGTAGTTCTTTCAATTTAAAAACCTATTCATGAAAACAAATTTAAACTATTTAAATACCCTTTTGGGTATTATTATTCTCTGTTTTTCCGAAACTTCTTGTAAAAAGGAAGACAAAATTACTATAAATACGTTAACCGTTGACAATCCTTACCTGGTTAGTTATACCTCTGGGATTATTTCCACCCAGTCGGATATACAAATCGTTTTTGCTTCAACTAATATACCTGGAGCTGAAGCTGGCACAGAGGTAGAAGCTTCATCTCTAATCTTTTCCCCGAAAATAGAAGGAAAGGTTTATTGGAAAAATAAAAATACGCTCGTTTTTGAACCTTCAAAACCTATTCCTCCTGCTCAAAATTATAAAGTTACTTTAGATATTGCAAGTTTAATTAAAGATGCCAAAGCGCCTTACGATACCTTTAGTTTTAGTTTTGCCACAAGAGAACAACATCTGGGAGTAACTATCGAAGGCCTTAAAATATTTGATAATCAAGACAAAAACAAAATTAACTTTTCTGGATCCATTTTTACTGAAGATATAGTTTCTAAAAAAGAGTTAACATCTTGTGTGGAGGCCAGAATAGATGGAAAATTGGTAGATATCGTTTGGGAAAATGACTTGGATGATAAAATGCATATCTTTTCTTTAGCAAACATTCAAAGACTTAAAAAACAACAAGATATAAAAATAAAACTAATAGGTGAGAAGATAGGAGCACCGGAAAATTATGAAATAGAATATATTGTACCTGCGGCAGGTACTTTTATGATGATCAATGTTAGTCATGTAAACAACTTAACGGAAGGAATCAGCATCGAATTTTCTGAACTTTTAGACCCCAATCAAGACCTGGAGGGATTTATTGACATAGAGGGATATTCGGGTTCCCTACCCTATTTAATTGAACAAAACACAATTCGGATTTTCCCCGAAAATATTTCCCCGGGAAACTACGTAATTAAAATTTTAAAAGGGATAAAATCATCCACCGGAATTTCCCTAAACAAATTAATACAAGAGAATTTTTATATCAATCCATCCTTTCCCGCAGTCACTTTATCGGGCACTGGAGCCATAGTTCCTCATACTGAAGGTGTTTTATTTCCATTCAATGCGATAGGTCTTTCCGCCGTAGATGTAGAAATATTCAAAGTTGGCAGCCATAATATTGTCTCGCTTTTAAAGGATAATGATATAAATGAAGCGAATTACAATATGTACAGGGTTGGGAAAATTATTAAGCAAAAAACAATACCCCTGCATCATGTCAATCCTCTAAAGGATGGCATGGAATGGAAAGAATTTTACCTCGATTTAAATGATTTAATTAAAACAGATCCAGGTGCCATTTATCAGGTAAGAATTGGCTTTAGACAAGAATATGCCATTAATCCCTGTGTAGATGAGTCGTCCATAGACATTGAAAAAGCAAAGTCAGACCAAATTTATTTCAAGGATGAAAGCGGAAATATGATGAGTATCATGGATAATTTTTACGGAGGAATGCCATATAACGAAAATTATACCTGGGCGAATCGTGAAAATCCGTGTTTTCCTGAATTTTATAATGCGGATAGATTTGTCTCTGGAAATCTTTTAGTTTCAAATTACGGCATCACTGCGAAACAAGGTTCCGATGATTTAGTATGGGTTTCTGTATCAGATTTAATGACTACTAACCCTGTAGCAAATATTACTATTGATATTTATAATGAGGCAAATGACCTGATATCCCAACAGAAAACAGACCAGGACGGCATAGCAAAAATCAATGTGAAGAATGAAAATCCGGCGGTTGTGGTGGCTCATTCTGGTAAAAACAAAGGATATTTAAGATTAAAAGAGGAGGATGCTCTGAATTTAAGTCGTTTTGATATTTCTGGAGAACAAGTTAAAGGGGATGTAAGAGGTTTTATTTACGCTGAAAGAAATATTTGGAAACCAGGAGACAGTTTGTTTTTTAACTTTATGTTACTCGACAAAAAAGCCACTTTACCCAAAGAATATCCCATAACAATGGAGCTTTTTGATGCTAAAGGTCAGCTTTATGAGAAGAGAGTTACAAACAAACAAATAAATGGCATTTACCCACTGTCTCTTTCTACCCAGGTCAACGATCAGACAGGCACCTGGAGAATAAGTATCAAAGCTGGGGCAAATACTTTCGAAAAATCGTTCAAAATAGAGTCCATTAAACCCAATAGATTAAAATCGACCTTAGTTTTTGATTATACCTTATTGAAAAAAGCCCAGGAGCCATTTAAAGCACAAATAAAAGCAAACTGGTTGACAGGTATCACAGCCTCTGAATGTAAAGCCGTTGTAGAACTCAAGCTAAAGGATCAGGCAACCGTCTTTAATACCTTTCCATCCTTTACGTTTGGTAATGAGTTTTTTAAAAATAATACATCGGATGCTAAAACCGTTTTTAACGGACCATTAAGCACTTTAGGTATAGGTGCTTTTTCTATTAATATATCAGAGAATCCTGATGTTTCAGGTAAATTAACCGCCTTATTTCAAACAAGAGTTTTTGAACCCTCAGGAGATTTCAGTACAACCATTGAAAAGATAACTTATCATCCATTTTCCTCCTATGTCGGTATTGAAATACCCTTAAATAATTGGGGAGAACCCGTTTTAGCTGAAAATAAACCATCCATTCTAAGGTTTGCCGTAGCCGATAACGAGGGAAATCCATTGAAAAACAAACAAATTAGCGTCAGTTTATTTAAAACAGATTGGTATTGGTGGTGGGATAATAATCAATACAAAAATGCTGATTTTAATACGGAAACAGCAAAGGAAACGGTCAAAGAAATCATGTTAACTACCGATTCAAGGGGTATTGCTACCTGGAAATTAACTATTAATGAATGGGGAAGATATTTACTTTTGGCGGAAGATGTTTCCTCTGGACACAGATCCGCTCAATACATACACTCGGGATACCCCGATGGGGCAAGTGATTTAAATGAAAAAAACCTACTTTCATTGATGCCTGTTAAGACGGATAAAAAGAAATACAAACCTGGTGAAAAAGCCATTTTAACCTTTCCAGGTTCAAGTGAAGGAACGGCCATCATAACCATAGAAAATGGAAGCAGCGTTTTACAATCCATCAGACTAAAAACAAAAAAGGGAACAAACACCCTGTCTATTCCAGTAAATAAAGAAATGGCGCCTAACGTGTATGCCTACATTTCATTTATTCAATCCTATAAAACGGTTAAAAATGATTTGCCGATAAGGATGTTCGGCATTTGTCCCATTCAGGTTGAAGATCCGTCGTCCATGTTGAAACCTAAAATTCTTGCAAAAGAAAGTTTCAAACCCGGTGAAAAAATAGCTATGGGGATTTCCGAGGAATCTGGAAAAGCAATGACCTATACCTTATCTGTTGTAGATGAAGGTTTATTGGGAATCACCCGATTTAAAACCCCCGACCCTCATGCCTCTTTTTATTCAAAGATAGGGTTAGGCATAAGAACCTGGGACATTTACAATAAAGTCTTAGGAACCTACGTGACTGATTTTGGAAATTTATTAGCCGTTGGTGGTGACGAAAGTTATCAATCTGATGCGTTAAATAATACAGGTACGCAATATAATTCCGTTGTTTTCAGCCTTGGACCCTTTACATTGAAAAAAGGAGAAAAAGTAAATCATACCCTTACCCTACCTAACTACGTGGGTGCTGTAAGAATTATGGTTGTAGCTAAAAATGAAGCTTCTTTTGGTTCGGCTGAAAAATTAGTACCTGTAAAAAGCCCGCTTATGCTTTTTGCTTCTGCTCCAAAGACTCTTTCGCCAGGAGACGAATTTTCATTACCCATAAACCTATTTAGCACCCAAAATAATATAGGCAAAGTAGTTATTACTGCCGAGGACGAGGCAGGAATTCTAAAAAACATCACGCCAGGTATTTCTATAAATATGCAGGGTATAAAAGAAAAACTTTCTCAAATATCCTTTAAGGCAGGCAATAAAACAGGCTTGGCTAAAGTAAAGATTAAAATTTCAAGTGCTCAGGGATCTGCCTTTCAAATGATTGAAATACCCGTTCGAAATCCTAATCCTATTACCTATCGCATCAAATCCCAGGTTCTCAAACCGGGTGAAATGTGGACAGAAGATCTGCAAAGTTTTGGACAAAAAGGTACGAGAGCTATTATACTGGAAACCTCCAATCTGTCAAATATTGGCTTACAGAAAAGACTTTCTTTTTTACTTACTTACCCCTACGGTTGTTTAGAACAAACCGTTTCCGCTGCCTTTTCTCAATTATACCTCGACCAATGGGTTAAGCTGACACCTTATCAGGATAAACTTCGACAAAAACATATTCAATCTGCCATACAGCAAATGAATAAATTTCAATTATCATCAGGTGGTTTCTCCTACTGGCCGGGAAATTATCAATTTGATGAATGGGTTACCAGTTATACCGGGCAATTTTTATTAGAGGCCAAAACAGCCGGTTTTATTGTTCCAACAAATATGATTAAGAAATGGGAAAAATTTCAAGTGAAGCTCGTTAAAGGGTTAAATGTAAATGAGGCATGGGCTTCTGCTGAAATATCGCAAATGAATCAGGCATATAGACTTTATACCTTAGCATTGGCAGGGAAGGCTGAAAAAGGTGCAATGAATCAAATGAGAGAAGCAAAGTCACTTTATCTATCCGCTGCCAACAGGCTGGCTGGCGCTTATGCCCTGGCAGGTAATAAAGATATAGCCATCAAAATTTTAAACAGTAAACAAAAACAGCAAACCAGCATTGGCTATTATAATTCTTATGGCTCTGATATAAGAGATAAAGCACAATTATTAGAATCTTATCTGCTTTCGGGTAATAAGACGGTTTCAGCTAACCTGGCTATGCAATTGGGAAAAGATCTGTCATCAAATAACTGGTATTCAACCCATTCTACTGCTTATGCATTATTAGCGCTCAGTAAATATCTGGGGAATCAAAAAGCGGGGGAACCAACCAAATTTAGATTTAATTCAAAAGAAACAAATGGAAAATGGGTGTATGTCCAACACAATGAAGCCACAAGTTTCACCCAGTTTCAAGATTTTTCAGGCAGGCAAAAAGTGCAAATTAAAAATACGGGCAAATCTACCTTATTCTTTCAATGGGTACAATCTGGTCAAGAGGAACTGGGAAAAGTGGTAGCCTCAAAAAAAGGAATTTTACTAAATGTAGATTTCAAGTCTTTAAATGGTAAAAAATTAGATCCGGCACAGATACCTCAGGGAGAGGATTTTACTGCTGAAATCACTGTAAAACATACAGGAGAAAATCCCTACCATTATCAAGACCTCGGTTTAACTCAGGTGTTTCCCTCAGGTTGGGAAATCATTAATGAAAGAATCACCGATTTTAATAATCAATCAGGTATAAATTATGATTATTTAGATATCAAAACAGATAGAACCTCTTATTTTTTTAGCTTACAGGAAAGAGAGGTTAAAAAGTTTACCGTAAAACTAAATGCTACTTTTCAGGGCCGTTATTATTTTCCCGCAGCAAATGTGTCAGATATGTATAATCATTCTATTACTGCCAATACAGACGGAAAATGGATTTATGTGTCAAACGTAAAAAAATAACAAAAAAAGGGTATCTTAGAAATTAAAAAGCGGATGAAAATGTATAAAACTTTATGGAATGTAGGTTTTTTGGTTCTGGGAGTTTGCCTGATTATGGGTATGTCCCATAATTTTAAAAAAAATGACGGCTGGATTGATTTGTTCAACGGAAAGAACCTGGATGGATGGATTGTCAAAATTGCCAAACATGAAACAGGCGAAAATTATGGCGAAACCTTTAGGGTTCGAGATGGAGAAATGCAAGTTTCTTATGAAAATTATACAGATTTTGATTTTCAGTACGGACATATTTTCTTTGAAAAACCATTTAACTATTATTTAATTGACATTGATTATAAGTTTTTTGGTGAACAGGCTCCTAAAGGAGAAGGTTGGGCATGGAGAAATAGTGGTGTAATGCTTCATGGTCAATCTCCGCTCACCATGACCAAAGATCAAGATTTTCCCATTTCTATCGAAGCTCAATTTTTAGGCGGTGATGGAAAAAACAATCGTACTACCTGTAATTTATGCACGCCTGGTACCAATGTAGTTATGAAAGATAAATTGGTAACCCAACACTGTATTAACTCCTCCTCCAAAACCTATCATGGAGACCAATGGGTAAATGCTAAGTTTTTAGTGTTAGGAGATTCTATCATTCAGCATTTTGCCAATGATGAAATGGTACTTTCCTATCAAAAACCACAATTTGGTGGCGGTACTGTAAATCGTCATAACCCCGCTGAAAAGAGAGACGGGGAATTAATCAAAGGTGGATATATTTCCTTACAAAGTGAAAGTCACCCCATTGCTTTTAGAAAAGTCAGGCTTTATAATTTGGAATCTTATGTTTCCAATCCCAAAAAACTGGCAAAAAAACTAAAAGAGTTAGGCGTAGCTAATGAATGAAAATTACTTGGGCAAGTAACTGGTAATAAACCCCTTCACCACTTGTAATGCCTGATCGAAATGCTTGTTATTATTAATGATAATATCAACATCGTCAGCGAAAGGTTTAATGTACTTTTCGTAGGCAGGCATTACATGATTTTCATAACGGTACAACACGTCATCAATCGGATAATTTCTTTCTGTTTGATCCCTTCGGATACGCCTGATAACTTTTAGATTATCTTTTGCCTGAACAAATAAAGAAAGGTCGAGAATTTTTCTAATTTCCACAAAATAAAGTATAAAAAGACCTTCGACAATAATAATGGGTGCGGGATTAAACTGAAGCAATTTAGGCGTAAGCTCTTTATTATTAAAGGTATATTCTTCTCTAATAATGGCTTTACCCGCTTTCAATGTACAAATGTCCGCGTATAATTCATCTTTATAAATGGACTGCGGTAAATCAAAATTTGAAATTCCTTGCTTATCGAGGTCTTGAAATTCTCTTGGTTTGTAGTAATCATCCTGAGATATAAAACAAACCTGATCAGGGGTAAAATTCTTCTTTAAATGGAGGATAAAGCTGGTTTTTCCCGATCCACTCCCTCCTGTAATTCCAATAATAAATGGTTGCACGCGATTTGTTTTCCCAAAAATAGTTAATCCGCTACTCTTTGCTTAGTTTTATGCAATAAAAAAGGAATTAATGGATTTACTTATTACCATTTCACGTGCTACACTAGGCATGGCAGTACTTATAGGTATTGGTTATTTACTAAGTTCGCACAAGAAATCAATCGCTTGGAGAACCATATTTTTAGGTATTTTATTACAATTAATTTTAGCTGTATTAGTCTTAAAGGTTCCTTTTATAAACAAAGGATTTGATTATGCGGCTGGTTTTTTCCAGGTAATTTTAAAATTTTCTGAAGAAGGAGCGACTTTTCTTTTTGGAAATTTAGTATCAGACACCAAATCTTTTGGATACATATTTGCTTTTCAGGTTTTACCAACCATCGTATTTTTCTCAGCGGTTTCCTCCATCTTATATTATTTTGGCATTTTGCAGAAGATCATATATGTGTTAGCCATCATTATGAAAAAAACCCTTGGAGTGACAGGCCCGGAGAGTTTAGCGGCAGCGGCCAATATATTTGTTGGCCAGACAGAAGCCCCATTGGTGGTAAAACCATACATAAGTAGTTTTACCAGATCAGAACTGATGTGTTTGATGACAGGAGGAATGGCTACCATTGCGGGAGGTGTGTTTGCGGCTTATGTAGGCTTCCTGGGAGGGGATGACCCAGTGCAACAACTTTTCTTCGCAAAACATTTATTAACGGCATCTATTATTTCTGCCCCAGCTGCTATCGTTGCTGCTAAATTAATTGTCCCTGAAACGGTAGAAAAAAATGTAGAAGCGAATCTTGAAGTTATTGAAGACAACGGGAATAATCTTTTAGATGCCATTTCAAGAGGTACTACTGACGGATTAAAATTAGCCATTAATGTAGGTGCTATGCTACTGGTTTTTACCGCTTTGGTCTATATGTTAAATGATTTTATTTTGCAATTCCCAGGTAAATGGTTAGGGGTTAACGAGTATATTAAAGAAACTACCTCGGGTCGTTTTGAAGGATTAACTTTTACCTACATTCTTGGGCTCATTTTTGCTCCCATCGCCTGGTTACTTGGCACTCCTACACAAGATATCGTCATTGTGGGGCAGCTACTTGGTCAAAAAACGGTCATAAATGAATTTGTTGCCTATTCTGATCTCGGTTTACTAAGAGAAAAAGGTATTGTTCTCGACCCTAAATCACTCATCATAGTTACTTATGCTTTATGTGGCTTTTCCAATTTTGCCTCTATTGGTATTCAAATTGGTGGTATTAGCGCACTTGCTCCCAATAAACGACAAGAGTTAACAGAGTTAGGTTTTAAAGCCATGGTGGGTGGAACCATCGCTTGTTTTATGACCGCCATTATTGCTTCCGTTCTTTACTATTTCTAAAAAACAGAGGTAATATAAAACTAAAAAAAATATTTCGTTGTTAAAGGTATTTATTACCCGAACAAAAATCATCATGGCTACTATTGTATTTACCTTTGAAGACAAAACGATTCATCAGCCAATTCAGATTGAAAATGTTAATGTTGACCAAAGTATTTTAGACATTGCAGAAGATAATGATATTCATCTAAACCATAACTGTGGCGGCGTTTGTGCTTGCAGTACCTGTCATATTTACATTCATCAAGGCGATAAATACCTGGAAGAAATATCTGATAAAGAGGAAGATTTCATAGACAGAGCTATTAAACCAAAATTAAACAGTCGCCTCGCTTGCCAGTGTATCGTGCTTTCCGATGATGCTATCATTAAGGTAGAAATACCAGATCAGCATCGAATTATTGGTCACGAACATTAATTATTTAATTTTAAAAGAGCTAACCATGCCATTTCAAGAATTCGAGAATTTACCCATTAAATGGTCTGACCACGAAGATATTGCCATCAAATTATATGAAAAATTTGGTGACGAATTTGGGGAAAGCAAAATATATAGAATCCGCTTTACGCAGCTTTTAGATTGGATTCTGGAAATTCCTCTTTTTGTTGGAACAAGAGAAGAATCGACAGAAGGTCATTTAGAACAGATTCAAGCGAAATGGGTCTATGAATGGCGCGATAACCAGTAAATAAACTTATTATTTTATGTCTAGTCTAGCACATTTTAGTCAGGTCAAAGCTTTTTTGTTCGATGTGGACGGCGTTTTTACTAATAATGAGGTTCAAATCACCGAGGCAGGGGAACTACTTAGAACCATACATTTAAGAGATAGTTTTGCCCTTAAAATGGCTATTCGCGAGGGTTTTCCCATTGGTATAATCACCGGTGGAACCAGCTTGGGAATAGTTAAAAGGCTCAACGAACTAGGTATAGAATTTGTAGCTGTCGGGAAACATCATAAGGTTCCTTCTTTATATGAATTCGCCGAAAAATATTCATTAGACCTTAATCATATTTTATACATGGGTGATGATTTTCCTGATATCCCTGTTTTAAATAAAGTGGGCTTACCTTGTTGCCCATCTGACGCAATACCCGAAATATTTCCTTTAGCAACTTACATTTCCCCCATTCCCGGAGGACGAGGCTGTATCAGAGATGTCATTCAAAAAACATTGCAAATTCAAGGGAAATGGAATGTAAATATGTCTTAATTTAATTCAACCATGCTATTAACGTGTTATTCCGACTAATACGCCTGCCGAATTTGATTATTGTTGCTGTAACTCAAGCCCTGATTTATTACCAACTTTTACAACTGACCTTCAGAAAGTACTCCCTGTATGGTACGTTTAGTTCTTTTGAATTTGTATTATTCGCTGTTGCAACGATACTTATAACAGTATCAGGATATATTATAAATGATATATATGATATTGAAACCGACAGGATTAATAAACCAGATAAAAGGATAATTCAGGTTCATTTAAGTGTGTCTAACGCCTGGAAAATATATATTTCCATAATATTAACTGGCGCGTTTATCTCCCTATATTTGGCAGTCCAACGATATGATTTATTTTATTGGTTTATCTATCCAGTCGCCATTTTTTTGCTTTATGGTTATAGCCGTTGGTTCAAAGGCATACCCTACTTAGGAAATATAATAGTCTCCCTGTTTTGTGCCGCCGTACCGGGTATATTTTTCCTTTCTGAGGCCTCCATTTTAAAAGAACTTAAAATAAAAGACCTCTCTTCATTTTTATCATTACATGGATTGTTACTTTCCTACGTCATATTTGCCTTTTTAACAAATTTGTATAGAGAGATTGTTAAAGATCTTCAAGACGAAGCGGGCGATAAACTGGCAAATATTAATACCGCTGCTGTCTATTTTGGTAAAAAAACGACAAAGTTTGTTGCTCTATTTATCGCCATGATTATTTCAATAGTCATAATCTATACTTTTAGTCAGGCCATTTTTTCAAATATTCCCTATTTATTCGCCGTACAGTGTTTACTTATCCAAATGCCATTGTCTGTTAGCATTATAAAATTAATTCAGGCTAAAAATGATAAAGCTTTCAGAAACGTTGGATTATGGATAAAGTTAATCATGATAAACGGTTTAATTTTAATAACCTACCTAACTATTAATCCTTATGGGTAATACAAATCCGCCATTTCCACCCTTCAGTAAAGTCATTGTGTTAGCTTCAAAATCGCCAAGGAGAGCGCAATTGTTAAGAGATGCTGGATTCAATTTCAGAATTCATCAAATGGATGTTAACGAAGATTTTTCCAGCAACATGCCGGTAGCGGAGGTCGCAGCTTATCTGGCAGATAAAAAAGCTTCCGCCGCAAGTTTAGATATAATGAATGAAAATGAAATTTTACTTACCGCTGATAGTGTGGTTGTTATAGATAACCAAATTTTAAATAAACCAGCTAATAAAGAAGAGGCTTATGAAATGTTACAGCTGCTAAGTGACCAAACCCATATTGTTTATACCGGGGTTTGCTTGCGAAATATGGATAAAAAGGTCGTATTTTCTAATCAAACCAACGTAACATTTGGAACATTGAGCGACCATGAAATCAATTATTATATCGACCAGTTTAATCCTTTGGATAAAGCAGGGTCTTATGGCATTCAGGAATGGATAGGATTTTGTAAAATTAGAAAAATAGAGGGAGAATACTCCAATGTCATGGGATTGCCTGTTTACGCAATTTATGAAGAACTATTAAAATTTTAGTCTGATTTTTGATCATTCAATAGTTGAAAAAAAGCAGTGGCATTTTGATGAATCAATTCTTTAATTTTATTACCAATCATTGATTTGATTAATAAAGGTAATTTTAATTGAACATTATAATTTGTAATGGTATTATTTGGTGAAGATTCTATTAGCATAAAATCAATGCTGGCAGATAATACCCCCCATTTTCCCTCTTGTGAAATATCTACGGTAAAACTTTTAGGCTCATTTTTCTTATGAATATGTAAGGTGCCGGAAAGCATATTGGAAAAACCACTAATATTTAGGTTTCCCGACACTAAATACACATCTTCCTTCAATTTTTCAATAGCGCTTATATTCGGAACAAGTTTTCCAATCAGATGTGGATCTACTAAAAAATTCCAGGTCCTGTCTATTGGAAAATGTATTTCGTATGTACCTTCTACTTTCATTTTCTTGCAAAAAAACGATAAAATTTTGTAATTTGAACCGAAAAACAAAATAATTCTTATGAAAAGAAGAAGTTTACTAACAAATAGTTTGTGGTTATTTCTGCCATTTAGCAACAATCCAATCTTTTGGAAAAATCAAGAAACAGAAAGAGGCACTTTTTCAAAAGATGGACATAGCCTTCGATTCTATCAAAAAGAGGTTACCGAATCATTCTCCTGTCTTTTTATAGCTGACACCCATTTATTTAAAGATGATGAAAGAGGAAATGAATTTTCAAAGTACAGTGGCAGAATGGCCAAAGCCTATAACAAGACAAAACATTTTCAGACAGGAGAAGAAACTCATCCAGAAAAAGCATTCGTAGAGACGCTACAAATAGCCAAAAAACAAAATGTTTCCTTATTAATTTTAGCCGGAGATATCTTTAGTTTTCCATCGGAAGCTGCCATAACTTTTGTCATGGATGAATTACAAAAAGTTGGCATACCCTTTCTTTTTACCGCGGGCAATCATGACTGGCACTATGAGGGAATGCCCGGAAGTTCTGATTATTTAAGAGAAACATGGATTAAAAAAAGACTTACTCCGATATATCAAGGAGAGAATCCACTGTATGCTGTTAGAAAAATAAATGGCATAAGGATACTAACTATTGATAATTCTACTTACGAAATTAAAGAAGAACAACTTATCTTTTTAAAGGAGCAAATAGCTCAAAATGAACCTATTCTTTTATGTGTACACATACCTTTTTATCTTCAAGGACGGGGTTTAGGATTTGGCTGTGCGCATCCTGAATGGAATGGTAAAAACGATAAAAATTTTGCATTGGAGCGACGTGAAAAATGGTCTGAAAGCGGTCATTCCATGCACACTTTATCCTTTTACGCTCTGGTTAAGTCATCAAATAATATTATAGGCATCATTTCAGGTCATATTCATCAGGAATCAATAGACATTTTGAAGAACGGACTTCCACAAATAGTGGCTCCAGCTAATGCTTACGGGGGGTATCTTTCGATAGCATTTGAAAAAGAAGTATAAACTGGCAATTAAATTCTTATGAAACTGACACCTCTTTTTTCCAAAGGATGAAGCCTCTCCATGCCATAATAAAGAAAATAATATACATTAGAGAAAACAGAGATAAATCTTTATAATAATTTAGTGGAATAGCTATGGCATTTGAAACAAGGTAAGCCAGCCAGTTTTCAATTTTTCGTTTTGCCATCCACCACATGCCAAGAATAGAAAAAGAGGTAACTAAGGCATCAGCCATAGGCGTATTACTGTCTGTATTAAATTTCAGCCAGCTATAAAGAATTATCCAGGAGGTAAAAGCCAGCATTAATCCAACGAACCGTTCTTTGGTAGCACTCCAGGTGATAGGAAACGCCAGTGTTTGATCTGACTTTTTTTGCAACCAGGTGTACCATCCGAATATACTCATACCAAAATAATATATATGCAATAAACCTTCCGCATATAAGGGAGGTGATATGGTGAAAAAATAAATGTAGGCTGCCAATGAAACGCCGATAATACCCGTTGGGAATACCAGTACATTATTTTTAAGGGCATACCAGACACTAAGTATTTGAGCTACTGTACTTATCCACTCAAGGATTGAAATAGCTGCAAAATTTTCTCCTATCTGATCAAAAATATTTATTAACATGTCTTGGTAAAAAGTGAGTCATAATAGAAAATTAACATTTTAAAGAAACAAATAATTTAATGGAATACAGATAAAAAAGTAAAATTATATTACTAAAATGTCCTAAAAACTTTAATTTCGTATGTTATTAAAAACGTAAACATGAAATTCAACTTATCTTCTTTTTTCTATTTATTCTTAACCCTAGCTATGCTGTTTCTTTTAAACACAAAAATAGGTCCTTTACCCCCTCTGGCAAAATTTCTGGACCCATTTAATGGATTTTGGCAACAAGCTGAACCCAGGCAAACGGCAACAGAAAGTACCTTAAATATAAAAGGATTGACGGGTAAGGTTAATATCTATTTTGATGAGAACAGGATTCCCCATATTGAAGCTGAAAATGAAGAAGATTTATATTTTGCCCAGGGATTTATCGTTGCCAGAGATAGGTTATGGCAATTAGATTTTCAGACGAGATTTGCTGCGGGAAGACTTTCTGAAGTTATTGGAGAAAAGGCTATCGATTTAGACAAATATAACCGACGAATGGGTATGGGCGTCGGTGCCAGAAACATGGAAGCATTTGTCAAAAAAGATAGACAAATGCGCATGGTTCTTGACGCTTATACTGCGGGAATCAATGCCTATATCAGTTCGCTAAAACCAAAAGATTATCCGATAGAATTTAAACTGTTAGATTATAAGCCTGAAAATTGGAAACCCATCAATTCAGCATATCTTTTAAAATTAATGTCTGCTACCCTGGCAGCGGCTTCCAATGATTTTTATTTGTCCAATGCTTTATCAAAATTTGGACCTGAGGTTATAAAAGATTTATTTCCAAATTATCCATTTAGGGAAGATCCCATTATACCGACGGGGACAACATGGGATTTTGATCCTGTACCTGTGCCCAAAGCACCTGAGGACGTATCCCTTACCACGACAGGTATTAAACTTAATCCAAAGGAAGAAGGCTTAGGAAGTAATAATTGGGCAATGTCGGGAAGTAAAACATCTACTGGCTATCCATTATTAGCAAACGATCCTCACCTTGAAATGACTTTACCAGCCATCTGGTATCAAAATCAATTGACAGCGCCCGGTATAAATGTATATGGAGTAACAATACCAGGTTCACCCGGAGTTATTATAGGATTTAACAAAGATGTTGCCTGGGGTGTAACCAATGTTGGTTCTGACGTCCTTGACTGGTATAAAATCACCTTTAAGGATGATTCTAAAAATGAATATTTAGTAGGAAAAGAATGGAAGAAGGTAAAGAAAGTAGTTGAGGTCATCAAAGTCAGAGGTCAGGCAACTATATCAGAAACAGTCCTTTACACTCATCACGGCCCCATAGTTTATGTAGAAGGCGAAAAACCCACCGCCTTTGCAAAATCGAATAATATTCCCGTTGGCTATGCTTTAAAGTGGATAGCGCATCAGCCGTCGAATGATATAAAAACATTTTATGAATTAAACAGGGCTAAAAATCATTCAGATTATAAGGCTGCATTATTACATTATGTAGCTCCGGCACAGAATTTTATCTTTGCCAGTAAGGAAAACGATATAGCAATTACGCCCAATGGTTATTTTCCATTGAAATGGAAAGGACAAGGTAAATTTCTACTTGACGGAAGTAATCCTGCTCACGAATGGCAAGGAAGAGTACCGGCAGACCAAAATCCAACCGTAAAAAATCCGCAAAGAGGGTTTGTTTCCTCTGCCAATCAATTTTCAGCAGATACAACTTATCCTTACTATTTGCATTGGGAATATACAGGTTATGAGAGAGGAGCAAGGATAAACAGACAACTTGCCGATATGAATAAAGCCACTGTTGATGATTTTCGACAGTTACAAAATGATAATTATAGCATTCACGCAGAAAATGTAAAGGATGTATTAATTAAAAATGTAAATGTTTCAGCCTTGAATGCCCGGGAGAAAAAGGCACTGGCAATCATTAAAGATTGGACATACAGGTATGATCCAAAAGAAATATCCCCTTCAATTTTTGAATGGTGGCATAAAAGGTTAGCTAGTGGTATTTGGGAAGATGAATTTTCAGATGCAAAAAACCCTATGGTTATTCCCTCCAGGGATAGAACGGTACAGCTCCTTTTAACAGATGATACAGCGAAATGGTATGATAATATCAAAACATCTGCCATTGAAACGAAGGGAGATATAGTTACCACTACCTTTAAAGAAACGATAGATAGTCTGTTTAAGACTTACGGCGAAATAAGTGCCAAGTGGGAATGGGGCAATGTAAAAGGAACGAATGTTGCTCATTTAGCAAAAATTTCAGGCTTTGGAACAAAGACTTTATACACAGGAGGTTCAAAAACATCGGTGAATGCTATTTCTCAAACAACAGGACCATCCTGGAAAATGATCGTTTCATTGGGTGATAAAGTAGAAGCTTATGGACTTTTTCCAGGTGGTGAATCAGGCAATCCTGGTAGTTTTTATTACGATAATATGGTTGAAAATTGGGCTGGTGGTAAATTAAATTCCCTATATTTTTATGAAAAGGGAAAGCCAGACGCAAAAAGAATCAAACAAACCATTTCTCTCATTTCAAAAAAATAATCTCATGTTAATATTAATCATCATAGTTAGTTGCTTTATAGCACAAAGTTTTTTACCCTGGTGGATCATTGCACCTGTCTGTCTAGCAGCCAGTTTTTTCTTCTCATCCTCAAAAAAACAGGCTTTTTGGAGTGGCTTTGCTGGTATATTCATTTTGTGGCTGGTTAAAATACTCAGCCTAAGTTTACCAAATGAACATTTATTAGCCAATAAAGTAGGGCAGGTTTTCATGTTACCCGCAGCTGATAACAATTGGATGGTAATGATTTTTGTTAGTTCTTTAATTGGTGGAGTCGTTGGAGGATTTAGTAGTTTAACGGGATATTCCTTCCGGAAAAATAGCTTAAAACAGAAATAACCGTCCTTTCGTCTATTATTACCATACATTTTGTGAAATTATTTATTTAAAATTTTTTATTGGTAATAAATCTATTTATATTTATTTTAAGTTTTGAAAACAAGTCCCCGAAAAAGTAATAAAATGGATAAAGTAAAGTATTACTTTAAATAAAAACAATTCACTCAATTTTTTAATTAACAATAGTCAACTTATGGTACAATTTTTCGAAAAAGTGACGAGAACCATGAA
Source organism: Bacteroidota bacterium (assembly GCA_017858735.1). GTDB lineage: Bacteria > Bacteroidota > Bacteroidia > Chitinophagales > Saprospiraceae > BJGN01. The sequence goes on along the minus strand of JAFMBH010000033.1, from coordinate 5,345 downwards.
AAAGCAGGCAATGCTTTTTTGTCTCTTGTTTATTTCTTCTGCCATGTTTGGTCAAATCACTGGAACGGTGGTTGACGCTGACAATGGAGAACCGCTTATTGGTGCATCGTTAGTTGTTGCTGGAACATCTACAGGAACCGTAACCGATTTGGATGGATCTTTTTCCATTAACGCGAAAGCAGGAGACGTGTTGGAAATTTCCTACACGGGCTACACTGCTAAAACGTTAACACTGGGTGCTGAAACGAAACTAAGCATTTCGCTAAGTCAAGGGGTTACCATCGATGAAATCATCGTAACTGGTTATGCCGTTGAAAGCAAACGTCAAACAACAGGTGCAGTGTCAACGGTACCTGCGAAACAAATGGCTGCCATACCTTCGGGTAACGTAGAACAACAATTACAGGGACGTGTAGCAGGTGTAACCGTACTTACGAACGGTCAACCTGGAACAACAAGTCAAATTCGTGTTCGTGGTTTTGGTGCCTTTGGTGGTAATGCTCCTTTATACATTGTTGACGGGGTACCTACTGAAAATACCGATTTCATCAATCCTGATGATATTGAGACGGTAACCGTTCTTAAAGATGCTGCTTCAGCCTCTATTTACGGTGCAAGAGCTGCTAACGGCGTGGTGGTTTATACCACAAAATCGGGTACCAAAAAGGCAAGAAAAATGGAAGTAACTTACAACGGCTTGACAGGATTTACTGACCCAAATGTTAAAGGTTCTCCGGAAATGCTTGATCCTCAGCAAATGGCCGACTGGACGCACGTTGCATACCGCAATAACGCGGCTGCAAATGGTACCGCAGTTCGTTACACCCATCCACAATATGGAAATCAGGCGACGCCACGTATGCCAACTTATCTGCATGCAAATGGCGCTAATGGTGTCGTTGGAAATGTTGATTTAGCTGCTATCGAAGCGGCTTATAAAGCCAATCCAGCTAATGTATTTTTAATTAAACCTAACTTAGAAGGAACTAACTGGTATGACGCCATCACACGTATTTCACCAATACAACGCCATAGCTTAGGATTTAGTGGAGGAACAGACAATGGACGTTACTATATTGGATTAGGTGCTCAGAATCAATCAGGTATCTTATACGAAAACGAATTCAAACGTTATTCATTCCGCGCTAACTCTGAATGGGATTTATTGCCTTGGTTAAGTGTGGGTGAAAACCTTCAGGTTACCTACAGAGCTGTATTAGGTCAACAGGGTGATGCCGGTGGTATCGGTGTAGCCGACGACGAATCAGAAGTTTTGTCTGCTTATAGAATGCCTACCATTATTCCTGTATTTGATGAATTCGGAAGTTATGCCAGTACAAAAGCAGCTGGTTTTAATAACCCTAGAAATCCTTTGAGAAGATTAAGACTTAATAACGGTGACGACGGTAGTTTTAATACCAGTGCCTTTGGTAACTTGTATTTATTAATTAAACCAGTTGAAGGTTTAACCATTAAATCTTCCTTAGGTGGAAACTACAACAACAATTTTTACAAAAACTATAACTACCGTTATTTAGGTGATTCTGAACCAGAAGCATCTAACACCTTCAGTGAAGGTGGAGGTTACGGTATGAGCTGGGTATTATCAAATACGGTTTCATATAAAGCTCAATTAGGTGCTCACGGTTTTACTGCTTTAGCGGGTGTAGAAGCGTTGAATACAGGAAAAGGTCGCTTCTTTAATGGAAGCGGTATTAACCCATTTTCTACCGATTTGAATTTTGTTAACCTATCAACAGTACAAAGTCCACAGGTTAACAGTGGTTTGTACAATGGCGTTAATTTCTATTCTATTTTTGGAAAATTAGACTATAATTTCAAAGAAAAGTACTATTTAACCGGGGTACTTCGTCGTGATGGTGCATCTCGTTTTGGTGCTAACTCACGTTATGGCGTATTTCCAGCCTTATCAGCAGCTTGGCGTGTAACCTCAGAAGATTTTCTTAAAGATGTTACCTGGATCAGAGACTTGAAAGTTCGTGGTGGATGGGGAGAAATGGGTAACTCTAATAACGTTGACCCAAGTAACCAGTTTTTCCTATACCGTTCAGATCGTGGAAATACTTTCTATCCTATTAGTGGACAAAGTAGCGGTGTTGATGAAGGTTTTGCATCTAGTAGAATAGGTAATCCCGATGCCAGATGGGAAACGAGTGAAACCATTAACATTGGATTTGATATCTCTATGTTCGACAATAAGTTGGAAGTTATTTTTGACTGGTGGAAAAAAACGACCAGAGACCTGCTATTTACTGTTCCTCTTCCTGGTGTTGCAGGAAATTATGCTGCATCTCCTGCCGTTAACGTTGGAAGTATGTTAAACAGAGGTATTGACTTCCAAATTATCAACAGAGGTAATTTAGGATCTAAATTCACCTACGAACTGACGTTGAATAATGCTTTCCTTCATAACGAAATCACTAAATTGGCTGATGGTATTCCATTCTTCGATGGGGGAACTTATAGAGGTATTGCACCGATTAGAAATCAACCTGGTTATGGTCTTTCAGAGTTTTTCGGATATAAAATGATAGGATATTTCAATTCCAAAGCGGAAGTTGATGCATCCAAACAACCTGGTGCAGGTATAGGTCGTTTCAAATACGAAGATGTTAATGGAGACGGACAAATCACTCCTGCTGACCGTACATTCATTGGCAGTCCAATCCCTAAATTTACAGGAGGTGCTAACTTCAATGTTGGATACAAAAATTTACACGCTGAGGTTTACCTATATACTTCTATTGGAAACAAAATTTTTAACCAGTCAAAATGGTTCACTGATTTCTTTGGTTCTTTTGAAGGATCAGCAAAAGGCATTCGTGCATTAGATTCCTGGACAACTGCTTTAGGAAATGACGCAAAAGCACCAATTTGGGAAAGTGCCTCTAACATTAGTACGAATGGTGCAGCTAATTCCTGGTACGTAGAGGATGGATCTTTCCTGCGTATTCAAAGATTAGCTATGTATTATGATTTTGAACCTTCTCTTTTAAAGAGATTAAAATTATCAAAACTTAGCGTTGGTGTTTCTGCAAATAATATTTGGACACTTACAAAATATACTGGCTTAGATCCAATGGTAGGTGGTGGAGCTGATACAAACTTCGGTATAGATGTTGGTAACTATCCAGTTACTCCTTCTTATATGTTAAACTTTTCTATCGGTTTTTAAAAACGTTTTTAATTAAAATTTGTTTCTTAAACATAAAAATCAAGAAAATGAATAATATTTTTAAAAGGATGTCAATGGTCATGGCTATGGTTATGGTCCTGGTTGTATCCTGTAGAGATTCCTTTTTAGAGGTAGCCCCAACAGGCTCCCTCGCAGACGCTCAGTTAGCTACAAAAGCTGGTGTAGAGGGCGTATTAATTGGTGCTTATGCCGCACTAAATGGTGTTTTTGGCAATCGCCTAGAAGGTCCAAACCACTGGGTAACAGGTAGTATCTGTGGTGGTGATGCAAACAAGGGAACTGACCCTGGTGACTATTCTTCCATTAACCCAATGCAACGTTATGAAACGGATCCAACCCAAGGCGATCTTTCCGCTTTATGGAGAGGCCGTTATGAAGGCGTTAGCCGTTGTAACACAGTACTTAGGCTTTTGAGTCAAGCTAAAGATATCAGCCCGGCTGATGCTGCCAGAATTGCAGGAGAAGCAAGATTATTAAGAGGTCATTTTTATTTTGACCTTAAAAAACACTTCAACAGTATCCCATACTTTGATGAAAAAACGCCTGCTTCTGAAATTCCAAAAGTTGCAAATTCGCCAGCGGTTTGGGATAAAATCGAAGCTGATTTCCAGTTTGCTTTCACCAACCTACCTGAAACTCAAGGTCAGGCTGGTCGTGTAAACAAGTGGGCTGCCGCCGCTTACATGGGTAAAGCTAAACTTTACCAAAAGAAGTATGCCGAAGCAAAAACCTGGTTTGATAATACCATCAATAATGGTAAGACTACTAATGGTAAAAAATATCAATTACTTGAAGATTATACTCAAATATTTAACGCAGAGTACGATAATCATGCTGAAGCTGTTATGGACGTGGAATCTTCAATGAATACAGGTAGCGTAGCTAATGCAAACTATTTTGACGACCTTAACTATCCTTATAATACAGGTCTAGATGGTCCTGGTAACTGCTGTGGATTCTTCCAACCTTCTTTTGACTTGGCTAATACTTTCCGCACAAAAGACGGTCTTCCACTTATGGATGGTTCCTATAATAGTGACGCCAATGCCTTAAAGCATGACTACGGTGTTGAATCTAGTGCTCCATTTACACCTGATGCAGGTCCCGTGGATCCTCGTTTAGACCATTCTATTGGTCGTCGTGGCATTCCATATCTTGACTGGATTGCTCACCCCGGAAAAGCATGGATTCGCGCTCAACCTTATGCTGGTCCTTATTCTCCAAAGAAATATGTTTACTATAAGTCTCAGGAAAATAAATTGACTGACGGAAGTTCATGGACTCGTGGTTATGCTACTATGAATTACACGATCATTCGTTTTGCAGATGTTCTTTTAATGGCAGCAGAAGCTGAAATTGAAGCTGGTTCTTTAGCTAAAGCCAGAGAATTAACAAATCTGGTTCGTGCCCGTGCCGCTAATAAAGCTCACTGGGTTAAAAAAGCTGACGGAACACCTGCTGCCAATTATGTAATTGCCCTTTATCCTGAATCAGCATTTGCTTCTAAAGCTTCTGCAAATGAAGTAGTTAGAATGGAAAGAAAACTTGAACTATCAGGTGAAGGTCACAGATTCTTCGACCTAGTTCGTTGGGGTATCGCTGAACCTGTGCTAAATGCTTACCTTAGAAATGAAGCTAAAATTTTAGTAACTAAATTTGGTGGTGCTAAATTTACCGCTGGAAACGATGAGTATTATCCAATTCCTCAACGTGAAATTGATTTACAAGGTACCGTTCTAAAACAAAATCCTGGTTATTAATTAACTCCTTTTGTTTTATAAAAAAGGGTGCCTCAATGCGTAAAATTGAGGCGCCCTTTTTAATTTTACATGCACTCAAAATATCTGTTTATGCGTATTTTAATTAGCTTATTTTGTCTCTCCCTTATCCTTTCTTGTGATAAAAAAGAGTTCCTGTTTACAAAAATAGATGCCAATGATTCAGGTGTCTCTTTTGAAAATAAAATAACCGTTAATGATACCCTAAATGCTTTGGTGAGTGAATTTGTTTATAATGGGGGTGGTGTTGCTATCGCAGATTTGAATGGCGACCAATTGAATGATTTGTTTTTTACTGCAAGCCAATCTGATAATTCTCTTTATATAAATAATGGGAATTTTAAATTTAC
>JAFMBH010000108.1 GCA_017858735.1 Bacteroidota bacterium | reverse complement strand
GGCGTTAGGAGTGAAAATGACATAGAAACCTGTCGGGGAGAAGACGCGAAGCATCGCGTCTCTACCTTGCAAAAACGTTCTCTGTAATCCTTAAAATCCGTGATTCAGAACGCCACGATACAGTAAATATTTACGAATAAATATTATATCCAAACCAAAAAAAAGAGGCTATCTTTTCAGACAGCCTCCTATTTTTATTTAGTTAAGAGAAAAAGGTGACACACCCTGTTTCAACAGAGTACATCCCACCGACAATTTTAATTTTGCCTTCTTTTTCATATTCCGCAATCAGACTACTTTCATTTCTAATTCTATCCATTGTTTTGTGAACATTCAGTTCTGCTACTTTGTCAACAAAAACAAGATTAGATCCATCTCTATCTGTTTCTATGGTTTTTTCGCTGTCAATGGCAGGATTAATTTTTTCAAGTAAGCCTGTTAAATTACCCAACTTAACATTACTGCATGCACCGGCAATAGCGCCACACTTAGTATGTCCCAAAACTACTACTAATTTAACGCCAATTTTGTAAACTCCAAATTCCATGCTACCGAGAATATCTTCATTAAGTATATTACCCGCTATGCGAACGCTGAAAATATCTCCCAGACCCAGGTCAAAAATATGTTCCGTGGTCGTTCGGCTATCAATGCAGCTGAGTACGATGGCAAAAGGATTTTGTCCAAAAGAGGTCGCATTTACCTGATGTTTTAAGTACTTTTCAGTGAGATCACCTGTTAAAAAGCGAGCATTTCCCTTCTTCAAGGTATCTAAGACTTCATCGGGCGTCAACTTTTCCTGAGCTTCCTTATCTAAAACATTGACAAATTGAATATGGTCCTTCAATTGGTATTGGTCTTTTAAACCAATAATATTTAACTTGATATCCCTTTCTATTGAAATAGTACTTTTGAACTCCTCAATATCCTCAATGACATCATGGTCTATATAATCAGTATTAGAAGCATCAATAATAACTTTAGAACCCTTTGGAACACTCCACAAAGTATCTTTTATAGATGCTTTGTTAAGAAAGGAAACCTGGTTAGGTAACTCTAAACGGAGGGTTTCGTTGAAATGAAGTACCTCATTTTGTAAAACAAAAGGATTTTTGAAATTACTCTTTAAAATGTAGAAGATACTGACAAATAATCCGATGATGACGCCAATTAACAGATCGGTAAAGACAATAGCCAGAATAGTCACTAAAAAAGGAACAAATTGGCTTAAACCCTTTTTGTACATGTTTTTGAACAAGGCTACATTAGCTAATTTATAACCTGTTAAAATCAATATAGCTGCCAGTGAAGAAAGAGGAATCAGGTTAATTATCGGACTGAGAATTAAAACACTAATTAACAAAAAGATACCGTGTAGGATAGCCGATAACTTAGTTTCTGCTCCTGCGTTGATATTGACACTACTTCGAACGATAACAGAAGTTAACGGAATACCACCAACTAATCCCGAGAGAGTATTTCCAATGCCCTGGGCAACAAGTTCTCTGTTTGGGGAAGCCTGACGTTTATGAGTATCAAGTTTTTCAACAGCCTCCAGATTCAGTAAGGTTTCTATACTGGCTACGATGGCTATGGTCAATGCTACCGTCCAAACGCTATAGTTTGAAATACTTGAAAAATCAGGGGTATTTATCAGTGAGTTTATACCTTCGAAGGCAGGGATGTTTACTAGATGAGAAGGGTCTATGTACAATGAAGGAATAAATTTTCCGAAAATAAAGTTTAGAAAGACACCAAAAATTACCACAAACAGGGAAGCTGGAAAAAATTTAACTTTTTTCATCGGTGTTTTATCCCAATATATCATAGCTAACATAGACAAAATGGAAATAATAATAGCTCCCCATGAAAAATAGGTGAAAATATTCAGTAATTCAGAAAAGGTATTTTCACCGTCTTTTTGTAGGAAAGTGAAATCAGCCTGGTGTACTCTGTCAAATCCTACAGCATGTGGAATCTGTTTTAGTACCAGGATAACGCCAATGGCTGCCAATAATCCTTTGATAACATTGGACGGTATATAGTTGGCAATGAAGCCTAATTTACTAATACCAGCAACAAATTGGAAAATGCCGGCCAGCAAAACAGCCATTAAAAATACCTCGAAATTTCCTAATTGAGTGATGGAGGCAAGAACTACCGCGGCCAAACCTGCTGCTGGTCCGCTAACGCTAGTGTGAGAACTGCTCAATGATCCAACGACGATGCCGCCAATTATGCCTGAAATAACGCCTGACAATAAAGGAGCGCCGCTAGCCAATGCTACCCCTAAGCATAAAGGCAGAGCTACTAAAAATACTACAATACTAGCAGGTAAATCATATTTGATTTTTGAAAACATAACAATAAGTTTAAGTAAAATAGTTTAAATTTCGGATGTAGATGACCAAATATATTTGCCATCTCTAAAGAATAAAAAATGTGTTAATGGTTTGGAGGGGGACTAAATAAGGGTATGATGTGATCTGAATAATAAAAAGGTATTTTTTTGAAATTATTTATTAAAGTGGAGAGGGAAAAATCTATATAGAGTTTTATCCCCTTTATATGAAATATTTTTTTTATCTCAAAATCAATCTCTTGCGTTGATTTACCTTCATCAAAAAGCTCCTGAGTGCTCTCTAACGTTAATAAAATTTCGACTTTAGTCAATATAAGTGTTGATAAATTCCCTAAAAGCAATAAAAATAAGATTACCCAAAGGCTTAAATTTCGCACACTCGTTTTTTTAGATAGTAAAACTATTAAACACTTTGGAATAAACTAAGTTTTATGGCATTTATTTTTTTTGTAACTTAGTGTTTTTAAATTCAATTTTAAAAGGATGAAAAATTTTATTTTCGCTATCTTATTTATTACAAAGTTTTCAGCTTTTGCTCAAATTCCGGCTGATTACGAGAAGTTATTTCCAAATTCGTTTACAAATAATGAGTTAGGGTTTAATAATGACAGGTTAAGTAATATTGAGACTGGATTCCAGGAACTTATTAATAAAGAGCAGATTCCTGGTGCTGTAGCTTTGGTGGTAAGAAATGGAAAAATCGTTTATGAAAAGGCGTTTGGTATTTCTGACCCTAAAACAAATCGGGCATATAAAATAGATGATATTTTTAGAATCGCTTCTATGAGCAAGGCGATTACCTCTACAGCGGCCATGATTCTTTATGAACAGGGCAAATTTAATCTGGATGATCCTATTTCAAAATGGATTCCAGCCTTCAAAAATATGACCGTTTTATCGTCCTATAATCAAAAAGATACTTCTTATACCACCGTCCCGGCAATCAAACCCATAACAGTTAGACAGCTTTTTACCCATACTTCCGGCTTGTCTTATGGCAGAATTTCCGGAGATGTGCGTTTTCATGCCATTGCTGCTAAAGCTGGAATAACAGAACTTTATACTACTGATAAGGTTTCTTTAGCTGAAAATATAAATAAACTGGCATCTATTCCGCTCGTGTCCCAACCAGGAGAAAAATATAATTATGCCATGGGATTAGATGTTTTAGGATATCTTATTGAATTATGGTCCGGTCAAAAATTTGATGTTTTCCTAAAAGAAAATTTATTTCAACCATTAGGTATGAAAGATGCCTGTTTTTATCTGCCTGAAAGTAAAGCAGATAGATTGGTTCCCGTGCTTAAGCCCGCTTCAAATGGAAAGGGATGGGAAAAATATACAGGTACATATTACGATGCTGATTATCCGGTAAAGGGAGCTAAAACTTGGTTTAGTGGTGGGGCTGGTTTAAGTTGTACAGCTCGTGATTATGCGCTTTTTCTCCAGATGTTACTGAATAATGGCACAGCTAATGGAAAAAGAGTTTTGAGTCCATATTCCGTTTTCTTGCTAACTGCAGCTAATCAAACACCTGATTTAACGCCTACAGATAAAAGTGAACAATTTAATAGCCTTGGGTTTGGTGTCATTACTTCTCTCGGGGAAGAACGTGGGAATGGTTACAAAGGTCGATTCTCATGGGGTGGCTATTTTAACACCAATTATTGGGCCGATCCTAAAACGGGAACGATTATGGTTCTCTTAAAACAAACCCGTTTTGCTCCCGACAATGGTTCCGCAAATCTTTTTACCAGATGGATTACTGCCGCTATGGAATAATTAATGTTTATTAAAAACTACCCTGAGTGATTTCAGTTTTAATTCCGACGTTTAATACTGATGTTTCTCCTTTGGTAGATTTTCTTCTGAGGCAGAATGATTTTTCTTCCTTTAAAATGGAGATTATCATTTGGGATGATGCATCTAACATTGCTTCTTTGGATCAATGTGATAATGAAAACATCTCATTTTTTAAATCTCCCGTTAATATGGGGCGATCAAAAACCAGAGAATTGCTTGCTGAAAAAGCAAAATTTCCCTATTTACTTTTTCTGGATGCCGATGTTTTACCCGTTTCTAATCTTTTCATAGCTCAATACTTACAACATGCTTCCGAAAAAGCTGTTTTAGTTGGAGGTATTAGGTATGAAAACCATCAGCCTGAAAGCAAACGATATTTTCGTTGGTTTTACGGGAAGGCAAGAGAGGAAATTTCAGTAGGAAATAGACTAAAAAACCCTTACAATCACTTTATGACAGGAAATTTCCTGGTGCCAAAATCAATATTTTTACAGTTCCCTTTACACGATGTTATTACAGGTTATGGACATGAAGATACCCTCCTTGGCTATAAATTTCAACAGGCAGGTATCCCAATAAAGCATATTGATAATCCTGTTTTTCATCTGGGATTAGAGGAAAATGAGGTTTTTTTTGCCAAAAGTAAAGAAGCGGTTTTCTCTTTATTGCGATTAAAGCAATTGGGATTTTCTGTTCCGTCGAAAATGCTAAGTAGCTATAATTTATTGGAAAGAATGAATCTCGTTACCTTTTGTGCAGTGTTTTATCCGGTATTTGAAAGCCGATTATTGAAAAATTATATTTTTTCGGGGAATATTTTTTCCTTGTTTTTATTTGATTTATCCCGATTGTTCTATTTCTGTACATTGTCCCTTAAAAGAGGGAAATAAGTTGCAAATTCGGCGATAAGCTTCTTTTCTTCCTTTTCCCAAATGAAACTTTCCGCCGCCTGCTCCGCCGCATACACCATATTTTTATATTGGCTTTCATTTTCCCAGATATTTTCAATAATAGCAACGAAGTCAGCGGTTTTCATTTTTTCTAAAAGAGTGATACTTCCATTTTCATTGGCCAATATTCTATATTCAGGAAAATCGATATGAATAGCAGGTAATCTGGCTTGAATATAATCAAAGGTTTTATTGGCTAAAGAATAATAGTAACTTAAACTGTTGTTTTCTAATAGATTAATTCCTATCCAGGCATCTTTTGCTATATCGGTTAATTCCTCAGGTTGAATCATTCCTTTGAAAATTACCTGTTTTTCAAGTCCCAATTCTTTGGTTAAAGCTTTTAAATTGTCTGATATATCACCGTCACCTGCCAATATTAAGGTCCAGGTTGGCAGTTCTCTCATAGATTTTATCAGAAATTCAATACCTCTTCCCTGGTGCAGCATTCCCTGGTAATATATCCATTTATTTTTCCTTCTTTGTTCTATATCTATCGTTTCAACGGATTTTTTCAACGGTACATTTCTTATGGTTACAAAGTTTACACTATATTTTACAGATAAATAATGAGCGAGAGATTCACTGACCGTCATTGAAAATGTAGCAGAGGGAATAGCAGTTTTACCAACCATTTCCCAAATCCATTTTTTAATTTTATGGTTCTGAAGTTCAGGTACTTCGGTGAATAATTCGTGAGAATCAAATACAAAAGGTTTAGAATAAATCAGATGATATAAGAAAGTTGCCGGCAAAGTATCAAAATCTACTGCATAAACTACCTCTCTTTTCTTTGAACACAAATAAAGAAAAAGACGAAGGTTGAATTCAAGGTAAAACAATACGCCCGTGGAAAAATAGCAACTTAAAAGATGCGTTTTAAAGGAATAGGAGGGAATGGTTTTTGACTTTTTTTGTCGTCCGACGAGAATAATTAGATAGCCTTCCTTTTGAAGCGATGTGGCAATCCTTATCATTCGTTGATCGTATTGGATATCGTTGGAAACCAGCAGCGTTATTTGCATAGACTTTTACTTATTTAAAAATAATAATCCTTCTCTTTCTGTGATGATTCCCTGGTCAAGCCATACATGTAGTTTTTGTAATAATGCCTCCCGAACTACGCCATGATAAGGGGCTGATAAAACCGAAATCGATAAGGGTTTTTCAGTCAGTCGGGTTTTAATAATACTTTCTAATTGGTCAATTTGAGTATTAATTTCTGAAGAAGTATCTTTTTTTGAAAGACAATTATCACAAATTCCACATGGATTCAGTCTTTTTTCACCAAAATACTCAACCAATGTATTCATTCTACAATGTGGAGTTTCAACGTATTTTAGTTGAGATTCCATACGAAGTTTGGCTCTGTTCTTTAAAAATGAATATCGTTCTGCATCTATGTGAAAATCATTCTGACCAGCTCTTTCTTTAATAAATTGAAGTTGAGGTTTTTCCTTTTGTGGTCTGTAGGCTAAAATCTGGAGTTTATTTAAATACTGAAGTTGTTGTTTTATTTTTTCTATCGACATATTTAAAAAATCGCCAAGTTTTCGTTCATGAACATAAACATAGTCCTGAAAAGCACCCTGATAGGTTCGCAATAAAATTCTTAGGATAGGCTCCAAATTTGGATTTTTAAGTTGGAAATCATACAGTAGTTCTCTATTTACTAAAATCTTGAAACTTGCGGGAACATAAACACTTTCTGAAAGATAAATCCACCCTTCTCTGGCAAGAATGGACAAACAATTAAAAGTGATAAGATGATCGAATTTATACACACCACTAAAGTGAATCATATCAAAATCTAAAGATTCTTCCTGGGAACTTCCTGCCGCAAGCTGAAAATAATTGGCAAGTCCCTGATATATTTTTTTTATAACATTAATTTCCGGATAAGTTAGTGCGAATATTTTTTCTAAATTATGTTTGTCATTAGGCTGAAAAAGTAAAACGGCATAAGATTTAAGACCATCGCGACCCGCTCTGCCAGCCTCTTGATAGTATGCCTCCGGGTTATCAGGTAATTCCCAATGTATGACCAATCGAACATCTGGTTTATCAATACCCATCCCAAAAGCATTGGTAGTGACCATTACTCTTATTTTATTTTGAATCCACAAATCTTGTTTTGTCGATCTTTCCTCCATGCTTAAGCCTGCATGGTAAAAGTCGGCTGATATTCTATTGGAGGTAATAAAAGCAGCTAAATCTTTAGTTTTTTTCCTGTTTCTTACATAAATAATAGCGGAACCATTTAGTTTTTGTAATATTTTCAGACATTCCCTTTCCTTATCTTCTGTTTTCCTCACAACCAGTGAAAGATTATCTCTTGTAAATGAATCCTTAAAAACTTCAGGATTTTTAAAATCAAGTTTATGTTGAATGTCCTGGGCTACTTCCGGAGTAGCCGTAGCGGTTAATGCAAGGATGGGCACTTTGGGAAAATGGGTTCTGATGTCTGCAATTTTTAAATAGGCAGGCCTGAAATCATAGCCCCATTGAGATATACAATGTGCTTCGTCCACCGCAATGAGGGTTAGAGGTAATTGCAATAATCTGATTAAAAATCGTTCTGTAAAAAGTCTTTCGGGGGATATATAAAGAAATTTTACCTGACCATAAGTGCAATTATCCAATAATCTGTCCATCTCATTTTGTCTGAGTCCGGAATATAGGGCAACGGCTGAAATATTTCGCTTTACCAGTTGTTGCACCTGGTCTTTCATGAGAGCAATTAAAGGACTAATAACCAGACATATACCTTCTTGACAAAGAGCGGGCACCTGATAACACACCGATTTTCCTCCGCCTGTTGGTAACAACGCAAGGGTATCTTTACCCTCCAAAACGGCAGAAATTATCTCTGCTTGCAAAGGTCGGAATTTTTGGTACCCCCAATATTTTGATAATATTTCTAATGGTGTTGAAATGATATTTGTTTTTTACAAATTTAAGGCTTAAAATTAGGCTAAATCATTTTTTTTACCAGATTTCATTTTTTTTTAAGTAAGGCATGATAATTGCATTCTAAAAATTAAGATTAATAATGTTGTGTTTGAAATTACTATATTTCAGCATGAAAATTTAAACGGATGATACACAAATCTTTTTTAACGTTTTTTTCTGCCTATTTACTGAGTAAAAAGGTAATAATGGTCTTTTTATTGGTATCGCTGTCAATGGTAGTAAAGGCGCAGGAGACTTTCTTTATACCCCTGCAATCTGATTTTAGATCGTCTGACCCATTGCTTGATAGTTTAGTAAATAAATCTTTATTTACCACCTCCAGGAATAGCATCAGAAAAATACTCGCGAATGAGCCTGATAGATGGGATTTGATTATCCCGTTGGAAAATGAATCTAATTGGGTTTTAGCTTTAGAAAAGGTAAAAATATGGGATAATTTAGCCAGTATAGAAACGGCCTCGGGTAAAAAAATAAGTTTGCCGTCTAACGGTGTTCATTATCGGGGTACGGTGAAAGGGCATAAAGGTAGCCTGGTATCGATGAGTATTTTTGACAATGGGATAACAGGTTTTGTAAGTTTTCCAGAGCGGGGAAATTTTCAATTGAATCCAAATACCCATGTTTCCATGGGGGCTTTTGTTAACCATGTTCTTTATCCTGTTTCATCTTTGCCAATAAGGAAGACTTATGAATGTGCCGCAGCGGAGGGAGAACCTTATCGTGCGGAAGAATTAAAATCTTTTGGAACCCTGAGAGCGGAACCAAAATGTATAAAAGTATATTACGAGCTTGATTATGATATTTTTCAAGATAAAGGTGGTGTAGCGCCCTCTTTACAATTTTTAACGAGTCTTTTTAACCAGGTTAGTACACTTTTTTCAAACGATGGTGTGCAAATAAGGCTTTCTGGAGTGAAAATATGGGATATTCCAAGTCCGTATAACGGTTCCGATTCAGAGGAAATGCTCACCCAGTTTGGGGCAACAAGAACCACGTTTACCGGAGATATTGGTCAATTGATTTCCTATAAAGCCAGTGGAGGTATCGCCTGGGTGCGTGGGGTTTGTTCGCCTTCCCGTTTTAGATTAAGTTTTGCCAGTATTGATGATTCATTTCAAAATTTTCCTACTTATTCATGGAGTGTTTTTGTAATGGCGCACGAATTGGGCCATACCCTCGGCTCAAGTCATACGCATGCCTGCGTATGGAATGGCAATAATACAGCTATCGATGGTTGTTATTCCACGGAAGGTGGTTGTAATAGTTTTGGTTTGCCCGCCGCTGGTGGAACCATCATGTCTTATTGTCACTTGAGAAGGGTAGGGGTTAATTTTTCTCTTGGTTTTGGTGTTCAGCCTGGTAATGTTATCCGAAATACGATTGCCCAGGCTTCCTGTCTTACAAATTGTGATGCCACAGATTTTACATTAGACGCCTCCTCGCTGGTTTTTAATTTTAAAGCAGCGGGAGGGAAAAGAATCCTCAATATTACTGGAAATGCAGAATGGAATATTTCAAAAAATAGTGATTGGTTAACCTTAAGCCAAAATACAGGAATAGGTGCCACGCAGATTGAATTAGTCTCAGCGATTTATAATGGCCCGTTAAATAGAAACGATACCCTGTTTTTGACGGGTGCCGGAAAATTAATTAAAATAGCCGTTAATCAGGAGAAATTTATTGCAGCAGAATGTCCTACAGCCACCATCGGTGTAAATAATAATGTTTTTTGTGAAAATGCGAAGGTAAATTTTAATGCGAATACCCAAAATTCAGGGGAATATAATTTGCAATATGTATGGCAATCCAGGATAGATAGTCTCACCTGGAATACAGTGTCGACCGGTATTGATAGTACCTATTCTTTTATTTCTCAGCCAGGCGGTGATTTTACCTACCGTTTTCAACTGAGTGCCCCAGGGTCCGATTGTCCATCAATTACTTCTGCACCAGCTACCGTAAGAGTCATTATTCAACCACAAGTTGCTATTGAAACAGCTGATTCAACGACGATTTGTTTGGGAAATTCCGTTACCTTAAAAGAAAAATTGTTCGCACCGTGGACAACTACTTTGCTTCGACGACAATGGTTTAAAAGCCTAAATGGTATAGCCTGGGACAGTTTGCCCGCATCGTCTGGAACAGATTTGGTCTTATCGGGAAATGAACCTACTTCATCATTTTATCAACTCAGAGTTAGTGTCGATGG